>JAZRZN010000001.1:0-8507 GCA_045601365.1 Clostridia bacterium
TATTATCCTACGGCGGCATTATCCGCATCAGGTTTCAGGTCGAAGCAAACGGCTTCCTCTCAGCCTGAGTAAATCAAGCTCCCTTATTATTCTGTGATGTTGCTTTGACATTATACTATCATTTGATCGCGGATATGTCAACGATTTTTTGATGCTTTTACAACGACTGCAACGAAAAGTGCATTTTCCCGTCAGCTATAGACACAGAAAATCTCCGCATATCAAATGAAGTGCGGAGAAGCTTTCTGTGCTTTTTTACAGAAAAACACAGAAGAGTTCATTTGCGTTCTTAAAAGCTATAAAAAATTGATCTGCTACGGCTTTATGGTAATATTCAATACGTTCAGACCCATGACGTTGACATAATTCATTTCGTGCTGTAGATTTTTTACCATTTTAATGCCAAGACTTCTGGAAGCATCTGCGGGGGCACAAAGCTCCAACCACTCGCCGACATCAAAGTGCGGACAGTCATCACGGAACATAATGAATAGACTTCCGTTTTCATAGATAGCTCTCAGGTCAATGGTAGATTTGTTTTTTACGAAACGGTGGTTAACGGCATCTGCCGCAATTTCTTCTACACATAGCCCACAGTAATAAGCCGTTTTTGAAGGCAGATTCTTGCTTTTGCAGAAATCAACGATCCTTTCGGATGCGATAGTCACATCATCAATGTTTTCAATGGTTGCCTTAAATCGGTTTTCTCTCGGAGCTGAAACAGAGCTGGGAATATAACAAAGCTCGTGAATACCTCTTGGCAGGCGGTGGGCCAGAACAATAAATACAACGGAATACACGAGTATGTTAAATGCTTCGGTTGCTGTAGGCATCATGCAGACAAGACTCAGTTTTCCTGTTTGCGCAATAAGTATGTCATACGCGATAGGGAATAGTGTGCTGCCGATTAATGCCATAATATTAGAAAGTCTGATCCTTCCCATAGCCTGATAAATGCAACGCACCGGCGAACCTATCGGCGAGAAAAAAGCCCAAAGATTATACAGGCGTATTACTGTGACATACGTGTCAAGTTGGACGCCGTCTGCACCGAAAAGTAATGCCAGAGGCTTTGCGGCTATAAAAATGAGAATATATATGATAAGGAAGAAATAGCCGGCACTTTTGAGCATAACCTTCGGCAAATCTCTGAGTGATGAACTGTCACGGTGTCCCACCAAAACACTGGCTATGGTTCCGCCGGCATTGAAATAGCCGGATTCAAGCATGCTTATCGAGCTTGTCGAAATATTTCCGGCTACCGATATTGCTGCCATTCCCACGGTTCCGCCGACCTTGAAAATAAAATGGTTCAGGACGCGAAGCTGCAAGATATTACTGAGGTACAATACAGCATAGGGGCTGCCTTGACGCAAAATATGCAAGACCGCAGAAAAACGGACAGAACTCGGAGAAAAACGGAAAATCTTCCCTTTGATGAGCATGTAAGGAAGGACCACAAGCACGGAAGCTATATTTCCGATCGACAGGAAAAGACCTGCGCCAAACAGCCCCATATGCAGATAAAACGCGTTGAAAATGTTTCCGCCGACGTTGAACACGAACATAATTATCATGACCACAGTTGTCAGTTTTCCCATGCGTTCCACCTGCGCCAGTGTAAGCAGACACGTGACAAGGAGAGAAAAAACCATTCCGATGCCTATTCCTTTCAGGTAATCCGCGGTCACTCCGTTAAGATCCCCGACAGCACCTAAGAGTGTAGCTGTTTTTTCAGGCACAAGCATACAGGCTGTCGTAAGAAGAAGTCCAATAAGCACACATAAAAAAAGCATTGTGTTAAAACTGCTGATGATCCCTTTTTTATCGCCTTTACCGATCTGTCTGCCGCAGACCATCTGAGTCCCTGTTGAAATAATACCGCTGAGCGCAACGACGAACATGGATAACGGTCTTACAAAGCCCATGACCGCAAGCGCATTCTCACCAAGATAATTGCCCACAATGACACTGTCTAAAAGCTCATTGACCGCAGGCAGTCCCATTGCGATCGCCTGCGCCGGCAATGCTGTAAGGAAGAGCTTTTTTATCATATGCGTTTCAGAATTCCTCAAACGATCCACTTCCCTTCATAAATACTTTCTGCTTGATAATACAACGATAGCATAGCGGAACATATGCCCCGTCACAAATGTAAAAAGTGTCAGATAACTCCGCTCTCTGCTATAACGTCAACGATTTCCCGAAGCTTTTCGCATGAGCGCACGAGCGCAAAGCGCACATAGCCTTCTCCGTGCGGACCGAACGCCGTGCCGGGCGTGCAGATGACGCCTGCTTTATCGACAAGCGCATTCCAGAATTCAAGGCTTGTCTTGTACTTCGGAGGAATGGGAGCCCAAACGAACATAGTTCCCTTTGAATCGGGGATATCCCAGCCGATGCGCCTTAAGCCATTGCAAAGTGTATCGCGTCGCTTCTGATATTCGATGCATTGTTTTTTGACTTTTTCGGGATCGCTTTTAAGTGCCGCTATTGCTGCCTTCTGCACCGGCATGAACATACCGAAATCGTACTGCGAGCGTATGACCTTGAGTGCATCGACGATCTCTTTGTTTCCTATGAAAAAGGATATCCTTGCGCCGGTCGTGTTGAATGACTTGGACAGTGAGAAAAATTCCGCACCTACTTCTTTTGCTCCGTCGATGGAAAGGAAAGAGAAACCTTTGAGTCCGTCGAATACTATATCACTGTATGCGTTGTCGTTGATGATGTAGAAGTCGTATTTCTTTGCGTATGAAATAAGCTCGATATACATTTCTTTCGGTGCGACAGCTCCGCACGGATTCGACGGATACGATGTTATTATGTATTTTGTCTTTTTAAGTACATCTTCCGGAATGGCAGATATATCGGGCAGGAAACCGTTTTCCTTGATGAGCGGATAATAGTATATATCCGCACCGCCCAAAAAAGCACCTGCCTCAAATACGGGATAACCGGGATCGGGCAGAAGCACTGTATCACCGGGATCGCACAGCGCAAGCCCGAGATGTCCCATGCCGTCCTGAGAACCGTTTGCGGATGTTATGCAGTCGGTCGATATTTCCACACCGTAACGTTTTTTATAATAATCCTTTACTGCCGTCAGCATTTCGACGCTGTCGATAAGCGAATATTTGTAATTTTCGGGATCATTTGCGGCTTCGATAACGGCGCTGCGGATGCTTTCGTCTATTTCAAAATCGGGAGTTCCGACATAAAGATCATAAACTTTTTTGCCCTGTGCGAGCAATTCGTTGCGCTTGAGCGTAAGTGATGCGAATATACCTGTTTCAAAGTGCTTAAGTCTTGATGAGATCATGTTAAGTCGTTCCTTTCACGGAAATTTTTATATATTTTACCACTATAATATCCATACGTCAATTTATTGTTGTCGATTGAGATTTTTTTGTGTAAAAATATAGACTTTTGGGATTCTTTGTGCTACAATAATCGGACATGGATTTGAGGGTGGGGAGTATGAGTAAGTTTTTTGCACTTATGGCGCGTATGAAATATATCGAACGCTGGGGACTTATGCGTTCTACGCGAAAAGAAAATATTCAGGAGCATTCGCTTCAAACGGCGATGATAGCACATATGCTTGCACTCACGGGAAATAAGCTCTACGGAAAGCATTATAATGCGGATTCGATAGCCGTAAAGGCGATGTATCATGAGGCAAGCGAGATAATAACGGGCGATCTGCCTACACCGATAAAATACTACAATCCCGAAATACGCACGGCGTACAAATATGTAGAGGGCGTCGCCACCGAAAAGATCGTTTCGCTGTTGCCCGAAAACTTCCGGGACGATTACAAAAATATACTGAATATTGATGACACAGAGGAAAAAAAGCTCGTCAAGTATGCCGACAGGATATGCGCATATCTGAAATGCGTCGAAGAGGTAAATGCGGGCAATTCGGAATTCTCAGACGCGATGAACACGATAAAGGCGGATATTGATGCCGTAGACGCTCCCGAAGTCAAATATTTTATGGATAATTTTGCGGAATCATTCAAACTTACGCTTGATAAATTGAATTGAGGTGATTTATATGAAGCTCGGCATTTCAACGGCTTCGTTTTACGGAAAAAAATACACGGAAGAGGCACTTGAGTTTTTGGCACAGAACGGTGTTGATTGCTGTGAAGTGTTTTTGTCATCTTTCAGTGAATATACGGAAACATTTGCACAGAAGCTTTTGTCTGTAAAAGGCAACACGGAAGTGTATTCGATGCATACGCTCAACAGCCAGTTTGAGGGACAGCTTTTTTCACATTCGGAACGGCAGTATAATGATGCGATAGAGATATTCCGTTCCGCACTTTCGGTGGGGAAAATGCTCGGCGCTCATTTTTATGTGATGCACGGACCTCAGCAGATGAAATATACCAAGTATGTGACAAATTACGAGTTTTTCGGCAAACGTACAGCGGAGCTTGCAAAAATTACCGCTGAATACGGGCTTATGCTCACATGGGAAAATGTGCATTGGGCGCATTACAACCATCCGTTCTTCATGCAGAACATAAGAAAATACTGCGATGTGCCGGTCGGGAACACTCTTGATATAAAGCAGGCGGCGCAGAGCGATACTACCATAGATAAATATATTTTCGATATGGACGGCAATATAAAAAATGTGCATATCGTTGATTTCGATGAAGAAGGCAAGCTCGTTTTGCCGGGGCGAGGCTACTATGATTATAAATCACTTTTTGACCGTCTTGACGGCTATGACGGCGCTGTCATGATAGAGGTCTATGACGGCTGTTATTCGGATTTTTCCGAAATAATACAAAGCTATGATTGGTTAAAAAATGTATATAAGGAGTGGAGCAAATGAAGTTTGAACCTGAAGTCCTTAAATTCCGTGACGGAAGAGATGTAACAAAAGAAAATTGGAATGAGCGCAGGGAAGAGATAGTTGATATTTTCAGAAAATACGAATACGGCTATTCACCTGAAAAACCCGATGAGGTTCGCGCGACGCTTGTTGAACGTATAGACAAGTGCGCCGCCGGTCACGGTCATATCGAAAGGATCGATCTTTCATTTGATGCCGAGTACGGCGAGTTTACGTTCCCGATAAATCTTTGCGTGCCGAACAACGGCAAGAAAAATCCTGTGTTCGTGTTTTTGAATTTCAGACCCGAGATCTATGATATGTACTTCCCGCTTGAAGAAATAATAGATAACGGTTTCGCTTTGGCGGTGATTTATTATCAGGATGTATCAAGCGATGACGGGATGATGCGGGATAAGCTTATGGGTAAATACGGGCGTCACGCCGACGGCACAGGCTGGGGAAAGATATCCGCGTGGGCATGGGCGGCAAGCAGAGTCGTTGATTATCTTGAGACACGCGACGATATCGACAGCAAAAACATAGCAGTTATAGGACATTCACGTCTTGGAAAAACGGCACTTTGGTGTGCCGCACAGGATACGCGCATCAAGCTTGCCTGCTCAAACGATTCGGGCTGTGCAGGCGCGGCATACGAGCGTGTAAAGCATGAGGGCGCGGAAACGTGTCAGATAATCACAAATGTATTTCCGTATTGGTTCTGCGGTAATTACTGGAAGTTTGCGGGCGAAATAGAAAAGGCTCCGTTCGATCAGCATATGTTGCTTGCCGCAATAGCTCCGAGGTACGTTTGCGTCGGCAGTGCGAGCAAGGATGATTGGGCTGACCAGTATTCCGAACAGCTTTCCTGCATCGGCGCTTCGCCTGCATGGAAGCTGCTTGGTAAAAAAGGCTTCATCGGCAGTGAAGAGCCTGCTGAGGTCGGCGATGATTTCAATGAAGGTGATATAGCTTATCATCTGCGTGACGGAATACATTTCCTTTCACGTCATGATTGGAAAGCTTATATGGATTATTTCAAAAAAATAATGTGATTTTCAGCTTTTATACAGCAAAGCACCTTCCGGCAGGATCCGGCAGGTGCTTTGTTTATATCGGCATTGGGGATAGACATTGCGCAAAAATATAGAAGCGTATTCAAGTGGATGCCGTCTCCTTGCCGATCCCGAGCTTTTTAAGCTTCGATACGCATCGGTTATACCCGTTTGAATGTACTTGTGCGGTAAGTATTTTCCATTCGCAGTCATCGCAGATGTACGAACCGAGTATTTTAAGATTTTCTTTTTTATCCTGTCCGCAGATACAGCATTTTGCCATAATATCACCTCATGAATAATTATCGCGCATTTGCTTATATAATATTCATCAAAGGTGAAAAATGTTAATACGGCAGGTTGAGTCCATATCCCGCGGCGATGCCGACAAGCGCGGAAATGCATATTATGATTATCGGATGCACTTTTTTGAACGACAGCACCGCCATCACGATGAATATGCCGAGCGACACCCAAAACGCCGCCGTTGTGAACACGTTTATATCGAAGCCGGAAGCGAAAAATACTGTTTTGCCGACGGAGATAAGTGCCGATGCGATAAGCCCGATCACGGCAGGCTTAAGCCCGCTCATGCACGAAGAAACGGCAAAGCTCTTTTTGAATTTTTCGTAAAACTGCGCCACTATCAGTATGATGATGAACGACGGCAGAACTACTCCGAGCGTCGCGCAGACAGCACCGAAGAAGCCCGCGACCTCCATTCCGGCATATGTCGAAATATTTATCGCAAACGGTCCGGGCGTGCTTTCGCTGACGGCGATAAAATTCACAAGCTCGGCACTTTCAAGCCAGCCGTGCGCTTCTATTTCTGCCTGGATAAGCGGAAGCATCGCATAGCCGCCACCGAACGTGAACGCACCGACCTTAAAAAACGTAAGGAAAAGTTGCAGATATATCATTTGCTTTTCCTCCGTGCGATGAACGAGAATATCAGCCCTGCCGCGGCGGATGCGATTATTACAATAAGCACGTTTATGCCGAACACCGCTACGGCTATGAACGCGAGCGCCATGACGATATATGCGAACGCGTCTTTTTTATACTTTTTGAACATCGTCCACAAAGCCTTGAGTATCAGCGCAAGCACTCCGGCACGGATGCCGTAAAACGCGTATTTGATGGCTCTGAACTGCTCAAAGCCCTTGAGAATAAGCGAGATAACGGAGATTATCACGAACGACGGAAGCACCACGCCGAATGTGGCACAGAATGAGCCCCAAAATCCGCACACCTTGTAGCCGACGAATGTCGCGGAATTTATTGCTATCGGTCCGGGCGTGGATTCCGCAATGGCGATTATCTCCAGAATATCGTTATCGCTTATCCATTTTTTTGTTTCGACGACCTCTTTCTGTATCAGCGGTATCATCGCGTAGCCGCCGCCGAACGTGAATGCACCGATCTTGAAGAATACAGCGAACAGCTCCAACGCCCTTTTGAGCTTCTCTTTACCGTTCAATCAAATTACCTCCGTAAACACAAAAATCAATCAAAATACTGTTCGTGATCCGACCATCCTGCAAGGTAGCGGGCAAGGAGCTGACGGTCATTCTGAGTCACCGATCCGTCACCGTCGATGTCGGCTGTTATCATGTCGCAAAGCGCGTCGTACCCGTCCCAGCCGTCAAGGAAGCGTGAAAGTATCATTCTGTCTTTGGCAGTGACTTTGCCGTCGGAATTGACATCGCCGATCAGTCCGGTGATCACAGGCTGAACGAAAGTGATATCGGTCACCGCGAAGCCGTAATAGGTATATGAGCCATCCGAAGTCAAGCGGATACGCACCGTATCGCCATCCATGGTAATAGTTTTATTCGCAAGCTCGGTGCCTGAATATTTGCCGATCTGAGTTCCGTTCGCGTCGTAAATATAAATATAATCATATCCCGATTCGGTTTGTGTATTGCCGGAAAACGTGACAGAGATAGCGGAAACGCCTTTTTTGTAAATCGTCCAAGATTGGTCGGTGTAGTTTGCATAATTATGCTCGGATTCGGGATATTCGATCATATCAGGGTCAACAGTGACTTTGAATGTTGCCGTGAAGCCCATAAATGAAACCGTAGCAATTCTTTCGCCGGCAGTTGAGAGGTCAACATCCACAGTAAATCCGTCGGTCATTTCAACAGAGCTACCGTCGGCAAATGAAACCGTGAGCGTTAAACCTTCGTTCTTAAAATCGCCTTTTACAGGATAAACCGTTCTTATCGGCAACTGACTTATTGATATTTTTGTGATTTCTACAGTAGAACAAACTGCGATTGAATTGTTTTGAGCATAGTTCCACACATAGCTGTTCGGATAACAAGAAATCATAAGATTAGTACAACCATTAAAGGCATTTTCACCGATTGATGTTACACTGTTAGGCAAATCTATTTCCGTAAACCCAGAGCAACCGCTAAAAGCATAATTTTCAATAGAGGTTACACTGTTGGGAATAGTTACTTCTGTAACTTGTGAACAATCTTTCAATGCTCTGGCTGGAATAGAAGTTCTTCCGTCTGCAAAAATAACTTTTTCAAGTTTAGATGCACCTCTTAAAGCGGAAGATTTTTCACTTTCAAAATAACCGT
>JAZRZN010000002.1:0-96101 GCA_045601365.1 Clostridia bacterium
GCATGGATTGCCACGCATCCTGCGGATGCTCGCAATGACACATGGGGTTTGCCGGGATAATGGCTTTGCCTCCTGCCCGTTGTTTGGACGCGTATAACGGTGCGTCGGGGACACCGCACCCATTCGGGCAAACACAGTTCGCCCTAACGCGCAAAATTTAATTGTTCGGATAAAAATTCGCTCGGCAACCTTACGCCGAGCGAATTTGTATAAAGCAATAAAAGTTTTTGTCCCGCTTTTTGTATTTCATTATAAAGTTCTTTGATTCGTTCAAACACTGAATCATTCGGTGCAGATAAGCTCTTTTGTTTTGTAGTTGACGGTAAGATATTTTTTACTGCGCAGATATCTGTCACGGTTTGCGCCTATCCTTATGATGTGAAGCAGGTCGGAGGTAGTGTCTATCACAGTAAGATTCAGCACATCCTGAAATATCGTTCCGTCAACGCGGGGCATGTCGGTATAGTAATCGCTCTGCCAGCGGCTTGAAGAATCTATCGCGGAGAAAAGCTGATCCGGGTACGCCTTGGGCATGCCGAAGTGATCCGAATGGAAATGCCCGGTCAGCCATACCGCAAACGAGCCGCCTTTTGCAATAAAGGCATCGACAGCATCGTAATATCTGATTTCGAGCAAGCCGTTGTCGCAAACGCGGTCAATGGAGCTGAAGCCTGTTTTTATCCCGTAAAGCTCGGTGCGCGGTGAGTGCGAAGCGCAGACAACGGTAAGCCCCGATGTAAGTGAATCGGCGAGAAGCTGTTCAAACCACTTGAACTGCTCGTCGCTGTCTTTGCTTTGAAGCATTTCGTTGATGGCTATCAGCCTTATGCCGCAGGTCGGATAATCCTTATAATAGTAGGTCTTGTTTTCCTCATAGCATACGCCCCACGACGCGATGAACGGCGCCATGTACTGCTTGAACTGAACGCTTTGTTCGGCTCTTTGCGAAAAATCAAAATTTTCCTTTGTGCTTAATACGTCGTGATTGCCGATAACCGTCAGAATCTCGCCTGCACCGTCGGTGTTCTTCCAATATTCATAGCCGTCAAGCAGTCTGCCGGGGACCATGTCGCCCGTGCAGAGAAAATCGTTCACGCGGTCGCCGAGCGCTTTTTTGAGCGCGACAATGCGTTCAAGCTCTACATCGTCACCGTGGATGTCGGAGAAGTGGCACAGCACAAGCGGCTGTTTGCCTGTCTTGTAGGAGCAGGCGCTTACATTGTAAGCTCTTTTGGCGCACAGGAGAAGCTCCTCAACACCCGTGTTCTTTAATATTTCATTTCCGTCGGTCATAGTATTGCCTTCTTTCACACTTTATTTGTTTGTTATTATAGCATGCTTTTTTATGTTTTTCAAAGAATATTTTTGTCTGTTCTGCCGTTTACCGCAGCTTGCGAAATACGGCGATTGAATTTGCTTGCCATAAAAAAGGAAATATGATAAAATATTCGGGAAATCAAGTACAGTGAGGAAAATGAATGAGTATTCCCGAGGAAGTAAGACGCAGAAGAACTTTTGCGATAATATCGCACCCCGACGCGGGTAAAACGACGCTGACGGAAAAATTGCTTCTCTACGGGGGAGCTATACATGCGGCAGGCTCCGTCAAAGCACGAAAGGCGGAAAAACATGCTGTCAGCGATTGGATGGAAATAGAAAAACAGCGCGGCATTTCGGTAACGAGCAGTGTCATGCTGTTTGATTATGACGGCTACCGCATAAATATCCTCGATACCCCCGGACATCAGGATTTCTCGGAGGACACATACAGAACTCTTGTTGCCGCCGACAGCGCAGTCATGCTTATCGACGCGGCAAAGGGTGTCGAACAGCAGACGATAAAGCTGTTTCAGGTCTGCCGTAAGCGCAATATACCGATATTCACATTCGTGAACAAGCTTGACCGCGCGGGCAAGAATCCGTTCGACCTTATGGACGAGCTTGAAAACGTACTCGGCATACGCGCATGCCCGATGAACTGGCCTATCGGCACGGACGGCGACTTCAAGGGCGTATACCACCGCGAGAACGGACAGATAGAGCTTTTCAGCGGCGGTAACCACGGTCAAAATAAGGTCGAATCGGTAACGGGCGATGTAAGCGATCCCGCCTTTGCAGAAATATTGGGCGAATACCATCATAAAAAGCTTATCGACGATATCGAGCTGCTTGATGTCGCGGGCGATGAGTTCGATCTTGACAAGGTGCTTTCGGGTCAGCTCACTCCGATGTTTTTCGGCAGTGCGATGAACAATTTCGGCGTTCAGCCGTTTTTGGAAAAATTTTTGACGATAACGACTCCGCCGACACCGCGTGAATCGGATATAGGTACTGTCGATCCCGAGGATACATCTTTTACGGGCTTCATCTTCAAGATACAGGCAAATATGAATCCCGCGCACCGTGACCGCATCGCGTTCATGCGGATCTGCTCGGGCAGATTCGAAAAGGGCATGACGGTAAAGCTTGCGCGTACCGATAAGGAGCTTAAGCTCGCGCAGCCTCAGCAGTTCATGGCGCAGGAGCGTGAAACCGTCGAAGAGGCGTTCGCGGGCGATATCATCGGGCTGTTCGATCCCGGTGTGTTCGCGCTCGGCGATACGGTGTATACCGACAAGCGTGTTGAATTTGCGGGCATACCCGTGTTCGCGCCGGAGCATTTTGCAAGGATAAAGCCGGTCGATACCATGAAGCGCAAGCAGTTCTTAAAAGGCATCACACAGCTTGCGCAGGAGGGCGCGATACAGGTGTTCAAGGATAATACCTATGCCGCGGAGGAAATAATCGTCGGCGTTGTCGGTGTGCTTCAGTTTGAAGTGCTTGAACACAGGCTTCGCACCGAATATAATGTCGAAATCAGCTCTCAACAGCTCGCGTACAGGCTTATACGCTGGTTGCCCGAGGATGCCGAAGCCGATAAGCTTAAATTCTCAAGCACAACAAAGCTTGCAAGCGACCTGAAGGACAGACCCGTTGTGCTGTTCGAAAATGACTGGTCGATGCGCTGGGCGCTTGAAAACAACAAGGGACTTGAGCTTTCCGATATTTCGGACAGATAAGTATTTGACAATATTTGATAAATATTATAGAATTGATAAAAATATAACGTGTACACACGTTAAATAAAATGTGGAGGCTTTACAATGAATAAGAAAACTGTAAAAGACATCGCCGTAAACGGCAAGAAGGTTTTGGTGCGTGTTGACTTCAATGTTCCGCTTGATGACAACAAGAACATCACCGACGAAACAAGGATCAATGCGGCTCTTCCGACGATCAAGTATCTGCTTGAAAACGGCGCGGCTGTTATTCTTTGCTCGCACTTGGGCAGACCTAAGGGAGAATTCAACATGAAGTATTCTCTTGCTCCCGTTGCCGCAAGACTTAAGGAGATATTCCCCGGCAAAGTAACATTCGCTGAGGATGTTATCGGCGAAAGCGCACAGAAAGCAGTTGCCGATATGAAGGCAGGAGAAATAGTATTGCTTGAAAACCTTCGCTTCCATGCCGAAGAAGAAAAGAATGTTCCCGAATTTGCGAAGAAGCTTGCTTCCTATGCAGATCTCTATGTAAACGATGCTTTCGGTACGGCTCACCGCGCTCATGCTTCAACAGCAGGCGTTGCCGATTATCTTCCCGCGGTTGCCGGCTTCCTTATCGGCAAGGAGCTTGATATAATGGGCAAGGCACTCGAGAATCCCGAGAGACCCTTTGTTGCCATCCTCGGCGGCAAAAAGGTAAGCGACAAGATCGGTGTTATCAACAACCTGCTTGAAAAAGTAGATACTCTTATCATCGGCGGTGCTATGGCTTATACGTTCTATAAGGCTATGGGTCTTGAGACCGGCAAGAGCCTTGTTGAAGAGGATAAGGTAGAGCTTGCAAAATCGCTTATCGAAAAGGCTGAGGCGAAGGGCGTTAAGATGCTTCTTCCCATTGATACTCTCGTTGCCGATAAGTTCGGTGAGGATGCAAATGTTCAGAACGTTGACCGCGACAAGATACCTGCCGATTGGGAAGGACTTGATATCGGAGAAAAGACACGCGAGCTTTTTGCCGATGCCGTAAAGAGCGCTAAGACCGTTATATGGAACGGACCGATGGGCGTGTTCGAAATAGAGAAGTTCGCAGGCGGCACAAAGGCTGTTGCGGCGGCTCTTGCTGAGTGCGACGGTATAACGATCATCGGCGGCGGCGATTCCGCGGCGGCTGTTGAACAGCTCGGCTATGCTGATAAGATGACACATATTTCTACCGGCGGCGGTGCTTCGCTTGAATTCCTTGAGGGACTTGAGCTTCCCGGCGTAGCGGCACTTAACGATAAGTAAGGAGAAAAAGTATTATGCGTAAACCTATAATTGCGGGTAACTGGAAAATGAACAACACTCCCTCACAGGCGACGGAGCTTATCAATGCCATCAAGCCGCTTGTTAAGGATGCAAAGTGCGACGTTGTGGTTTGCCCCACGTTCGTATGTCTTGATGCCGCTTCGAAGGCACTTGAGGGTTCGAATATCGGGCTCGGTGCGCAGAACGTGCATTTTGAGGAAAAAGGCGCATTCACGGGCGAGATATCGACAGGAATGCTCAATGAGCTTAACGTAGGCTATGCGGTCATCGGACATTCCGAGCGCCGTCAGTATTTCGGCGAGACCGACGAGGTAGTTGCAAAACGTTCGCTTGCGGCTGTAAATGCGGGTATCACACCTATCATCTGCGTCGGCGAAACTCTCGCTCAGCGTGAAAACGGAACTACGTTTGATGTTGTCAAGGCTCAGGTCGTTGCAGACCTTGCACTTATGACAAAGGAGCAGGCGGCTGTCAGCGTTATAGCTTATGAGCCGGTTTGGGCTATCGGTACGGGACTTACCGCCACCAGCGCGCAGGCTGAGGAGGTCATAGCGTTCATCCGTGCTACCGTAAAGGAGCAGTTCGATGAGCAGACAGCCGAAAGCATCCGCATCCAGTACGGCGGAAGCATGAACGCCAAAAATGCGGCAGAGCTTATGGCAATGCCCAACATCGACGGCGGTCTTATCGGCGGCGCGTCACTTAAGGCTCCCGATTTCGCAGTAATAGTTGAAGCTGCTTCAAAGAAAGCATAAGCATATAAAGCCGGACACGTTTCAAGGGGTGACCTGTGATGTGTTCGGCTTATTTTTGAATGGAGAAAATTATGAAAAAACCTGTGGTTTTATGTATAATGGACGGCTTCGGCATCCGCAAATGCGATGACGGAAATGCCATAAAGGCGGCAAAGACGCCTAATCTTACAAAGCTTTTTAACGAAAATCCCTTTACTACTATCGGCGCATCGGGGCTTGACGTAGGTCTGCCCGACGGTCAGATGGGCAACAGCGAGGTAGGTCACACCAATATCGGTGCGGGACGTGTAGTGTACCAGATGCTTGTAAAAATATCAAAGTCCATCACCGACGGAGATTTCTTTGACATACAGGTACTTAAGGACGCAATGGAAAACTGCAAAAAGAATGATTCCGCGCTTCATCTTATCGGGCTTCTTTCCGACGGCGGCGTACACAGCCATATCGACCACCTTTTCGGCTTGCTTGAAATGGCAAAGCGCAACGGACTTACAAAGGTCTATGTCCACTGCCTTATGGACGGACGCGATGTTTCGGTAACGAGCGGCGCGGGCTTCGTTGAAGCGCTTGAAAACAAGATGAAAGAGCTTGGCGTGGGCAAGATAGCTACTGTCTGCGGCAGATATTACGCAATGGACAGAGATTTTGCGTGGGATAGGGTTGAAAAGGCTTACGCGGCTATGGTTTACGGCGAAGGTGTTCAGGCTGACGACGCAGTAAAAGCAATGAAAGGATCTTACGCAAAAGAAGTGACGGACGAATTTATCGTTCCTACCGTGCTTGATAAGGACGGCACTGTCAAGGCGAACGACAGCGTGGTATTCTTTAATTTCCGCCCGGACCGTGCAAGACAGATAACAAGAACGTTCGTTGATGAAAAATTCGACGGCTTTGAGCGCAAGAACGGTTTTTTCCCGCTTTACTATGTCTGCATGACGCAGTACGACGAGACGATGCCGAATGTTAAAGTCGCGTTCCCGCCAGAGGAGCTTAAAATGACGTTCGGTGAGTTTCTGGCAAGCAAGAATATGACACAGCTCCGTATCGCCGAAACACAGAAGTATGCGCACGTTACGTTCTTCTTCAACGGCGGCGAGGAGAAAACCTTTGAGGGCGAGGACAGGATACTTATCCAGTCGCCCGATGTTCCGACATTCGATCTTCAGCCCGAGATGAGCGCATATCCCGTTTGCGATGCGGTATGTGAGCAGATACGCTCCGGCAAATACGACGCGGTCATACTCAATTTCGCCAACTGCGATATGGTGGGTCATACCGGCGTGTTCGATGCCGCGGTAAAGGCTGTTGAGGCTGTTGACGAGTGCGTCGGCAAGGTCGTTGAAGCGACGCTTGCAATGAACGGAACGGTATTCATAACCGCTGACCACGGTAACGCCGATCAGATGATAGGCGATGACGGCAAGCCGTTCACACCGCACACGACAAACCCCGTGCCGTTTTGCGTTGTCGGCTATCCGTGTGCGCTCCGCGAGGGCGGCAGACTTGCCGATATAGCGCCTTCAATGATAAAAGTACTCGGGCTTGATAAGCCGGAGGAAATGAACGGCGAGAGCATTATTATCTGAGATGTTCTGTAAAACAGCATAGATTTAACGGAGGATATGTTGCGTGAATGTAAGTGATGAGCTTATACTGCTTGTCAAAAAAGCTATCCGCGGCGAAAAGACCGACAAACGGTATTCGCAGGAAGAAATCAAACAAATACTTGATTTGGCTGATAAGCATGAAATAGCAAACATAGCCTCCGATATTTTATGGAAAAGCGGTCTTGGCGGCGATGGCGAGCAGGGGAAGCGTATATTGCAATATCAGCTTGTCGCGCTTTACAGACGTGAAACGCTTGACGAGGCGTGCAGGCAGATAAGCGTCGGATTTTCAAAGGAACGCATACAGCATGTTTTCTTAAAGGGTGCGGTAACGAAAAAGCTGTACCCGGAAGCTATCATGCGCATGAGCTGTGATATAGATATCCTTGTGCATGCCGACGATATGGCGCGCGCCGAGGCCATCCTTAAAAGAATCGGCTTTACCGCGGGAAAAGTATCCGTACATGAGCATGAATTTCATAACAGCAAAAAAAAGCTTACCGTAGAATTGCATTCGATGCTGATGAGCGGTACGGCACTTCCCGAGACGGTCAAGATGCTTGACCGCGTTTGGGAATATGTTGCGTTCGGCGATGACGGGTACTCAGGCGCACTCACAGATGCGATGATGTATTTTTATCATATAGCGCACATGGCGAAGCATTTCAGAAACGGCGGATGCGGCATACGCTCATTGCTCGATCTGTATTTGATGAAAAATACGGAGAATGCCGATGTTTCAAAACGTAATGAACTCGTCGTGCGCGGAGATTTGTCGGTATTTGCCCAAAACTCCGAGAAGCTTGCCGATATCTGGTTCGGCGGAGAGGGCATGAACGATGAGCTTACGGCACAAATGGCGGATTATATCATTTCGGGCGGAGTACACGGATGCGAAAATGTATATCTTGCAAAATCGACCAATGTCGGCAACAAGAATAAATATATCTGCGAAATGATATTTGCTTCGTTCGGCTCTATGAAGCGAATGTATCCGATATTGAAAAAATATCCGTTTTTGTTGCCGTTTTGCCATGTAATGCGTTTCTTTCGCGTCATTTTCAAAGGCAAAAAAACCGTTGATAAGCTGAAGTGCCTGAACGATATCAAAGACTCGGACATGCAGGCGGTGAGCAAAATGTTCGAAAAACTGAACATTTCGAAAAAATGACGGTAAATATCAAAATGAATTTTCTGTGAGGTGCGGATAAATGGTACATATCGGCAACGATTGGGACGAAGCTTTACAGGGTGAGTTTGAAAAGGAATACTATCTGAAGCTTCGTGATTTTTTGAAAAAAGAATACTTTTCGCGCCGTGTATATCCCGATATGCACGATATTTTCAATGCGCTCAAGTATACGCCGCTTTCAAGCATAAAAGCTGTGATACTCGGGCAGGATCCGTATCACGGCTTCGGTCAGGCACACGGACTTTGCTTTTCGGTAAAGCGCGGTGTCGAGCCGCCGCCGTCACTTAAAAACATTTTTAAGGAAATGGAACTTGATATAGGGATCACCCAACCCAACCACGGCGAGCTTACATCGTGGGCGGAAAACGGCGTATTGCTTTTGAACACCGTACTTACAGTACGCGAAGGCATGGCAAACAGTCATAAAGGGCAGGGCTGGGAAATATTTACCGATAAGGTCATACAAACGGTGAACGACAGCGCACAGCCGTGTGTGTTCCTGCTTTGGGGCGGAAATGCACGCGCAAAAAAGGGACTTATCACCAATCCGAAGCATCTTGTGCTTGAATGCGCTCACCCGAGCCCGCTTTCGGCATACAACGGCTTTTTCGGATGCAAGCATTTTTCCGCAACGAATGAATTTTTAATAAGAAACGGGAGAGAGCCGATAAATTGGCAGCTTCCCGAATAAAACGGCGGTGGTCGCAAAAATATGCGATCACCGTTCTCCTTATGATACAAATATCATGTTTTGTGATACAATATTCATGGAATAATTTGTTTTCCATATATATAATACCTTCTGTCAAGGAAAAGTAAAGGAGAAGAACAATGAAAAAAATTTGTATTTCGCGTGATTGGAAATTCAGAGGACCGAAGGAAACGGAGTTCCGTTCGGTCGATCTTCCGCACGATTATTCGATAGAAATGAAGCGTTCACCTGATGCGCCGGGCGGCGCGAGCAACGGTTTCTTTGAAGGCGGCGTGGGAACATACCTGAAATATTTTACCTTTGAAAGCGGTGTGCATACCGTGCTTGATATCGACGGTGCATATATGTGTACAAGCGTTACGCTTAACGGGCGTCAGCTCACGATGCATCCGCACGGCTACACACCGTTGCTCGTCGATCTTACACCGTACATATTCGACGGCAAGCTCAATAAGCTGCAAATATGCACGAATGCCCTGCAATGCTCTACACGCTGGTATTCCGGCGCGGGACTGTACCGAGATGTTTTTCTGTGGCAAAGCGAAAATCATGAAAGCGGCTTGAGAATGGAACCGTGGGACGTGTTCGTTACAACACCGACGCTGTCAAAAATATCGGTTCGGTATAAAATATCCGCCGATAAGGAAACTCCGTTTACGCTTGAAGCAGAAATATTTGACGAAAACGGCGTATCGGTGATGAAGCAGACACAGGAGCTTATATCGGCGAACGGCAAAACGGATGTGACGCTTGATTTTGATTGCGATTCGCTCAAGCCGTGGTCGCAGGAAACACCGACGCTTTATAAAATATTTTCACGCATTCTTGTAGGCGGTGTTACGGCAGATACCGACGAGCGCCGTTTCGGTGTACGCACCGTTTCGGCAGACGCAGAGCATGGTTTGCTCATAAACGGCAAGGAAACAAAGCTTCGCGGCGGATGCATCCACCACGATCACGGCGCGATAGGTGCTGCCGATTATCCGGCGGCGTGCAGGCGTAAGCTCACAAAGCTCAAAGAGGCGGGCTTCAACGCGCTCAGGATCGCACACAATCCGCCATCGGAGCTGCTCATGGATATGTGCGACGAAATGGGCATCATCGTAATGGACGAAGCGTTCGACGCTTGGAACAGATTTAAGGGCGGCGAGGTGAATTATCATCTTTGGTTCGCAAACGAATGGGCAAGAGACGTACGGCTGATGGTAATGCGTGACAGAAACCACCCCTCTGTTATTTGCTATTCGGCGGGCAACGAAATACCCGAGAGCGACGGACTTTCCGACGGTGCGGAATGGTCGGTAAAAATAAGGGATGAGATACTCAAATACGATACCACACGTTTGACGACGGTATGCACTTACCGCACATCGGCTGATGCTTCAAAAAATGACCCCGAAGAATATCAAAACGATTTTACCGAAAAATACGGGCACGGCATAGAAACATGGAAGGACAGAACATCATCGTATTTTGCACCGTTTGATATCTGCGGGTATAATTACATGTTCCTGCACTATGAGGAGGATCACGAGAAATTCCCCGAGCGCGTAATATGGGGCTCGGAAACTCATGCTTTGAATTTCTACCGCTCGTGGAACAAGGTGCTTAAATATCCGTATGTTATAGGCGATTTTACATGGACGGCATACGATAACCTCGGCGAAGCGGGAACGGGACGTTCTCTGTGGGCACGCGACGGCTTTGTGCCGGGCATCACACTGTGCGATTATCCGTGGCGTTCATGCTTCCAGGGCGATCTTGATCTTTGCGGATATCGCAGACCGCAGTCGTATTTCCGTGAAGCGGTTTGGCTCGGCAATGCAGAACCGAAGATATTCACAACGCATCCCGAGCATTACGGCGAAGGCTTTTCCGGCACGGCATGGCATTGGTACGACGTGCATGAGACGTGGACGTTTGACGACAAATACATCGGCAAGCCCGTAAAATGCGAGGTCTATACCGATGCCGATGAGATAAAATGGTATCTTAACGGTAAATTCGTTGCGGACAGCAAGCCGAATGAAGCGATCGCAACTGCTGATATCACATATGAAAAGGGAGAGCTTTGTGCGGTAGCGTTCAAGGACGGCAAGGAAACAGGCAGATGCTCATTAAAGACCAACGGAGAAAAAGAACTGCTTGTGCTTTCCCCCGAAACGGACACATTTACAGCGGACGGACGCGACCTGTGCTTTGTCGATATTTTCATGCGCGACGAAAACGGCGAACAGGTGCTTTCGGGCAAGGAAATAACCTGCGATGTCGATGGCGCGGAGCTTGTATGTGTTTTCAGCGGTGATCCCTGCAACGAGGACGATTATACAGGCAATAAGTGCCATCTGTTTGAGGGCAGAGCGTTGGCGGCAGTCAAGACCAAGACAGCCGGAAATGTAACAATAAAGGTTTCGGCAGAAAATTCGGAAGCGGAAATTATCGTAAAAGCGATTTGAGCGGAGGAAAAAGTCATGATAAACTGCGGGTTCAGCTTTGAATACAACAATAAAAAGTATTTTTCGGATAAAAGCATCGAGCTTGGCAACGGCGTCAAAGTGGAACTTGAGAAAAAACAGTATGACGGCGCATGCGAATGGATGCTGTATTTCGTAAATGACGGAAAAGAGAACAGCGGTATATTTGAAAATATCTTCGATTGCGACAGTGTGCAGAAGCTTGAAAAGACTCCGCAGGTTCCCGTATGCTATAAGCCCGAAAAATGCGACTGTACGCTTACATATATGGTCGGCATGACGGATTTTCAGGATTATATGCACGATGACGAGCTTTCGGCAACGGAGTATCTGCACCGCCATGTTTTCGTTAATATCGGCGAACACAGAAGCTTTTTTAACAACGGGGGACGCTCCTCGGATGTGATGACGCCGTTCTTCCGCTTTGAGGCGATGGGCAAGGGGTATGTCGTTGCCGTCGGCTGGACGGGCGATTGGCAAGCCGATTTTTCAAGAGAAGATGTCGGCATGCGCGTTCGCACAGGCTTGAAGAATGCCCGGTTCTATCTGCTGCCCGGTGAGAAAATTCGCACGACAAGCGTGCTTATAATGGAATATGAGGGCGAATATACAAACAGCTTCAGACGCATTATCAAGGAACGCTATGCGCTTCACGCAGGCGCTGACAGGCGCACAAGCATCCTTGCGTATGAGCTTTGGGGCGGACTTCCGGCTGAAACGATGATCGAGCGCATCACAGAGCGTCATAAACACAATATGCCCTTCAAGGATTGCTGGATCGATGCGGGCTGGTACGGCGATTGCACAAAGTGTGATGAGTCCTTTACGGGCGATTGGTCACAGCACACGGGCGATTGGCATGTAAACAAGCGTGTGCATCCGAATGAATTTGAGGATGTGCGCGATGTACTTAAAAAAATCGGCATGAATATAATGCTGTGGTTTGAAACCGAGCGTGCGACGCTTATTACTCCGATAGAAAAGGAGCATCCCGATTGGCTGATGCATGTCAAGGATAACGACAGCGCGATACTTGATCTCGGCAACGAAAATGCGTGGCAGTATGCTTTTGAGCTTTTGAGCGGATATATAAAGAAGCTTGACATGAAGTGCTATCGGCAGGATTTCAATGTCGAGCTGACCGAGTTTTTTGCTTCGCAGGATAAAAAGGACAGACGCGGTATTACGGAGATCGGGCACATCACGGGGCTGTACCGCCTTTGGGATGCACTGCTTGAGACGTTCCCGGAGCTTATTATCGACAACTGCTCGTCGGGCGGCAGACGTGTCGATATTGAAACGCTCAAACGCGCCATACCGTTCTTCAGAAGCGATTATATGTGCGTGGTGAACGCGAACCCCGAGGTGCTTCAGCTTCATAACACCAATATTTCGGCGTATCTTCCGTATACGGGCTGTACGAATAAAAGCGTAGGTGATGTTTATACGGTGCGTTCGACATATTCTTCATCCTTCGGGCGTGCCGATTACGGCACGGTAGCACAAAAGCTTACCGAGTCCGAACTTGAGTGGGATTCAAAATATGTCAACGAATATGTATCGCTTCAGCACTATTTCGACAAGGATTTCTATAATCACGCATCTTGCGTATGGGATCCTTCTGCGTGGACGGTATGGCAGTACCACGATCCCGATACCGACAGCGGCATAGTTATGGCGTTCAGAAGAAGCGGATCGCCGTTTGAGAGAATGAATATCACGCTTCGCGGCGTTGACGGCTCGGGCAGATATTCCTGCCGTGATCTTGATACGGGCGAAGAACGCGAAATACACGATACGTTTGAAATATATCTTAAAGAAAAACGTTCATCGGTGATATTCGAATACAAAAAAATCTGAGAATAAAGCAAGGCATCTGAAATACGGCAGATGCCTTTTTCATATTCATGATCTCCTCTGCATATGCTTTACGGGTGATGGGTTTGAAAATATTAAAGGCGGCGGTAAGTGTTATACTCGTCTGCATGCTTGCGATCTTGCCGACGGCGCTGTATCATCGCTTGACAAGTGACGAAATAACCGATGAACTTTACCGCAGACGTGAAAATTATTACTACGGCGTGATAACGCTTTGGCAGCTTGACTGCTTCGAGGGCGGTACGGGGAGCAGAACAAATTGGCTTAAAAATATCGTCGGAGGCTTTGAAAAACAGAATAACGGCGTGTATATAAGCGTCGAATCGTTTACGCCTGAGATGGCGTGCAGGCTGATAGACAGCGGGCAGAAAAAACCCGACCTTATATCGTTCGGAGCGGGAGCGACGCTTGACGGCGGTTTGCTTGAAGCAACGCAGGCGGACATTTCCGTTTTGCCCGAAAACATTCAAAGCATCTGCTTTGAAAATGCCGTACCGTGGTGTATGGGAGCATATTTCATGCTTGGCGGCGGTGATACATCTCAATGGGGGCGTGACGGCAAAACGGTGCAGACGAAAAAAAGCACGAAGGATGTGTATTCGGTGGAAATAGGCAGGCAATGCGGGCTCAATGCCGCCGAAGCGTTGCGTTCGTTCTGTGACGGCGATTATTCACAGGAGCTTGCACTTAAGATAAGCACGCCGCAGAATGTGTTTGAAGAATACAACTATTCGTATAAAGCACAGCGGATGCTCGGTACTCAGCGTGATCTGTACCGTCTTGCCGTCGCGGGAAGCCGTGAGCTTATGCGGAGCGATGAGCATTTGTATATAAATACATATACGGATATCTTTCAGTATATCGGTATCATGAGATGCGAAAACGAAAAAAAGCTTTATACGATGCGTGCATTCATTGAGTATATGCTTGAAAAGGGTGTTCAGGATAAGCTCGGAAGCATCGGGATGTTTCCCGTAATACGCGAAGCCGAACCCGAGTATTCGAACGGGTATATGCAGGATGCATGGAAAACGGTAAAAGAGTTTAAGTTCGGAGCAGCTACATACCTTTTTGAACCCGAACGTGCGGAAAAAGAATTTGAAGCCGTCGCGGTCAGCCTCGGAAAAACGTAAAAAACCGTAAAAAAAACGACTGATATCTGCAAAAAAAGATTGTTAATTTTATGTTTATGCGCTATAATATTCAATGAGTACTTATCAGGAGGCATATATGTCCGTTCCGAAATTGAAAAGCTTTATAGCCGATAGCGGCTTTGACTATATATTCGACGCACCGATGTGTACATATACTACACTGAAGATAGGCGGTTGCGCCGATATCCTCGTTCAACCGAGGTCACATGAGGAGATACTTGCGCTGACTGCACGCGCAAAGGCAGAGGATGTGCCGGTACATTTTATCGGCAACGGGTCAAATATCCTTGTGCGCGATAAGGGCATAAGAGGACTTGTGATAAAATTCGGAAGCAACATGGCGGCAACACAGATCGACGGTGATACGATCATCGCGCAAAGCGGTATAAGCATGGCGCATCTTGCAAATGTTGCATGTGAAAATTCGCTGGCGGGCTTTGAATTTGCCTCCGGCATCCCGGGGACGCTCGGCGGCGGTATAGTTATGAACGCAGGAGCCTATAAGGGCGAACTTAAGGATGTCGTTACCGAAGCTACCGCGCTGTGCGCCGACGGCAGTATAAAGGTGTTTGCCGGTGACGAGCTTGATTTTTCGTATCGCCACAGCGTATTCACCGACAGCGGCATGCTTGTGCTTTCCGCTAAGGTGAAGCTGAAAAAAGGCAATAAGGATGATATCCGTGCAAGGATAAATGAGCTTTCGGTAAAGCGCAGAACGACTCAGCCGCTTGAATTTCCGAGCGCGGGCAGTGCGTTCAAGCGTCCGCAAAACGGCTATGCCGCGGCTATGATAGACGCATGCGGATTAAAGGGTTATTCGGTCGGCGGTGCGCAGGTCTCGGAAAAGCACGCGGGCTTTGCGATAAACAGGGGCGGTGCTACGGCATCGGATTTTACAAAGCTGCTTGAGGATGTCCGCAGTATCGTAAATGAGCATTTCGGAACGCTTCTTGAACCGGAGATAATCACCGTAGGTGAAGAATAGATCATCCGATGAGTGCGAACCGTCGGAGAAAGTGAATGATCGGAGGAAAAATAAATGAAATTCGTTATTGTGACGGGCTTTTCGGGCGCAGGAAAGACAACTGCACTTAAAATGCTTGAAAATATGGGATTTTTCTGTGTGGATAATCTGCCGAGCATATTGCTTACGAAATTTGCCGATCTGTGCTTTCAGGGCACTAACGAATTTTCAAGAGTTGCCGTGGGGATCGACGCACGCGGCAGGGAATATTTCTATGCACTTGAAGAGGCGCTTGCGTACATGGAGCAATGCCATTATGACGTCGAGATACTTTTCCTTCAATGCGATAAGGACGTACTTGTGAACCGCTATAATTTCACGCGTCATGTACATCCGCTTGCCGAGGAAGGCACTATTCTCGAATGTGTCGAAAAAGAAGCCAAGATCCTTGAGCCTATAAAGCAACATGCCGATTATTTGCTTGATACAAGCAAAATGACATCTAAAAATATTAAAAAGGCACTTGAAAAGCTGTACGGCGAAACGAAAAACGCGAACATAAAGACGTATATTTCGTCATTCGGCTTCAAACGCGGGATACCGATGGATGCGGATTTTGTTTTTGATGTCCGTTTTCTGCCGAACCCGTATAATGTGGACGAGCTTCGTCCGCACTGCGGTCTTGAAGAGCCTGTGCGCACATATCTTGAAAGCTTTGAGGATTTCAACAAAACGGTTGAAATGATAGTTGCCGAGCTTAAGTATATAATCCCGCTTTACGATAATTCGGGCAAGCCGGAGCTTTCGTATGCGATAGGCTGTACAGGCGGTTTCCACCGCTCGGTGGCAATGGCGGATGCCGTTTCGCGCAGACTTGAGGAGGACGGTTTTTCGGTTATTTGCGAACACCGCGATCTTAACCTTGAAGGCGAAAAATGGAACGTTCATACACAGCCCTGACGCGCGCCGAGCTTGCCAAAGTAAAATTACAAAACGATGCGCAGACGCTTGCTGAGCTTGCGGCGTTCGCGTATGCGTCCGGCAATATAAGGCTCGGCAGGGGGAAGCTTGCACTTGAGATATTCAGCGAAAGCGAAGAGATCATCCTGCGCATGGCTTTGTCGCTTTCACGGCTGTATTCGCATGCGCCCGAAATACGCGCAGTGGAGAGGACACAGCCTAAAAAACATACTGAGTTTATGACGGAGATAGCACCCGGCACGCCCGAGGGCAAGCTGTTGTTCGATATAGGTCTGCTTACGGGAACGCCGTCGGATTACAGCTTCGGCGATATCAATAAGGAAGTTTTTGAAGCTGATATCAGTGCCGCGCTTCGCGGTGCGTTCCTTGCATGCGGAGTGCTGTGCGATCCGAAAAAAAGCTATCATATGGAATTTGTGATATCCAACGGCGAATTTGCATCGTTCCTTTTTGATGCGCTCGACGGACAGGGCTTTTCGGTCAAGATGCTTCGGCGCAATGACAGGAATGTGATCTATATAAAGCAGATAGATTCGGTTTCGGATATTCTTATAAGTATAGGAGCATCTCAAGTGATGCTTGATGTCGAAAATGTGCATGTCAGCAAGGAAGTCAAAAACAGACTTAACAGAAGCGGCAACTGCATTTTCGGCAATATAAACAAGACTGTGACCGCATCACAGCGTCAGCTTGCCGAGATAGAGGCTCTTGCGCGGGCGGGAGTGAAGCTTTCGGATACGTTGGCGGAGGCATGCGATCTCAGAACAGCACATCCGGAAAGCTCTCTCAGTGAACTTTCCGAGATAAGCGGTACGGTGTCCAAATCGGCGCTGAACAAACGGTTTATCAAGATACACGAGTTGTATAACGAAATCTGCGTGAACGGTAATAACGCATGAGCTTGCAAAAAAGGAGATACCGATATGACAAAGGAGATCATCAGTATAACAAATACGGAAATCAAGGAAGAACAGCTTGCGGCGCTGTGCGAACAGCTTACAAGGCTTGATTGTAAGGTATTCCTTGAAATAGACGAACAGCGCATAAATGCACGCAGCCTGATGGGAATGATCCTTCTGTCATTCAAGGCGACGTATGAACAGGACGTTACCGTCGTTGCCGACGGCAGAGACGAGATGGCGGCACTTGAGCTTGTAAAGGGATTGTTCTTGGCATGAGCTTTGTCCATCTCCACACTCATACGGAATACAGCCTGCTTGACGGTGCTTCGCGCATAGATGACCTTTGCAGTGCGGCAAAGGAAGCGGGCATGGATGCGCTTGCGATAACCGACCACGGCGTGATGTACGGCGCGGTGGAATTTTACAACGCGGCGCATAAATATGACATCAAACCGATAATAGGATGTGAGGTATACGTTGCTCCGAGAAGCCGCTTCAATAAAGAGGGCAAGGCGGACAAGGAATACGCACATCTTGTTTTGCTTGCAAAAAATGCCGAAGGATATCAGAATCTAATTAAGCTCGTATCACTTGCATATACCGAGGGCTATTATTATAAGCCGAGGATAGATTACGACCTGCTTGAAAAACACTCGGAGGGACTTATTTGCCTTTCGGCATGCCTTGCGGGCGATATACCTCAGTTTTTGCTTCAGGGGAGATACGACGATGCACTTGCGCTTGCCGGACGGCTCAAAAAAATGTTCCCCGGAGATTTTTATATCGAATTACAGGATCACGGCATACCCGAACAGCGGCAGATACTCCCTCAGCTCATAAAGCTTGCACGCGAGCTTGAATTGCCGTTGGTCGCGACGAACGATATCCATTATGTGCATAAGGAAGATGCCGAAATGCACGACGTTCTGCTTTGCATACAGACAGGCAAGACGCTTGACGATCCCGACAGAATGAAGTTCCAGACAGACGAGTTTTACTTGAAAACCGAAGCTGAAATGGCATCACTGTTCCCGAATGTCCCCGAGTCAATATCAAATACCGGGCTTGTCGCGCAAAAATGTAATTTTGATTTTGAATTCGGTAATATCCATATCCCGTATTACGAAGTACCTGACGGGCTGACTGCCGCGGAATATCTTCATAAGCTCGGTATCGAGGGGCTTGAAAAGAAATATCCCGAAGTCACCGACAGTATAAAAGAACGTTTCGAATATGAATTCAACATGATAAAGCATATGGGCTATGTTGAATACTATCTGATAGTGTGGGACTATATCAACTTTGCCCGCAGTGCGGATATCGTAGTAGGCCCGGGGCGCGGCAGCGGCGCGGGAAGCCTTGTTGCGTATGCCGTGGGCATAACGAATATAGACCCGTTGAAATATAACCTGCTGTTTGAACGCTTCCTTAATCCCGAACGTGTAAGCATGCCCGACTTCGACGTTGATTTCTGCTTCGAACGCAGAGGTGAGGTAATAGAATATGTCAAGCGCAAGTACGGTGCGGACCATGTCGCACAGATAGCCACCTTCGGTACGATGAAAGCCCGCGCAGTAATAAGAGATGTCGGCAGGGTGATGAATATACCGTATGCCGATGTTGACAGGATCGCAAAAATGATACCGCGCGAGCTGAACGTCACAATCGACAGGGCGCTTGAGGTCAACCCCGAGCTGAGAGATGCGATGAACGACCCGCAGATAGAAAAGCTCATCAGCTTCGGTAAAAAGCTTGAAGGGCTTCCGCGCAACGCATCGACGCATGCCGCGGGCGTGGTGATATCAAAAAATCCCGTTGACACATATGTGCCGCTTTGTTTGAACGGCGAAATGGTCGCAACGCAGTATATCGCAAAGTATCTTGAAAAGCTCGGCTTATTAAAAATGGACTTTTTGGGCTTGCGTACACTTACCGTAATAAGAGATACACTTGAATTTATCCGTCAGCGCACGGGTGAAAGTCTTGACCTTTCGTCGATCGGCTTTGATGACCGCAATATCTATAAGCTGATAAGCGCGGGCGACTGCGACGGCGTGTTCCAGCTTGAAAGCAACGGAATGCGCTCATTCATGAAAGAGCTTAAACCGTCGTGCTTTGAAGATATCGTGGCGGGGATCGCACTGTACCGCCCGGGTCCCATGGACAGCATACCGAAGTATATTTTCGGAAAATCCAATCCGGATAAGGTCGAATACGATCATCCGATAATGAAAAACACTCTTGATGTAACATACGGCTGTATGGTTTATCAGGAGCAGGTAATGCAGATAGTGCGCGATGTTGCGGGGTATTCGCTTGGACGAAGCGATATCATGCGTCGCGCGATGAGTAAAAAAGATAAAAAAACGATGGAATTTGAACGTCAGGTCTTTATTTACGGGCTTGACGAGGACGGTAAGACCGTCGTAGACGGCGCGATCCGGCGCGGCATAGATGAAGCAACGGCGATAAAGATATTCGATAAAATAAATGCCTTCGCACAGTATGCCTTCAACAAGTCACACGCGGCGGCGTATGCTGTCGTGGCGTACCAGACGGCGTATCTGAAATGTTATTATCCGCTTGAATTCATGGCGGCGATGCTCAATTCACTGCTCGGTGATGAAGCGCAGACATCGCGCTATATCAGGTATTTGCGCGAGCATGATATAAAAATACTTCCGCCGGATGTGAATACGAGCGTTTCGGGCTTCACACCCGTCAAGGATAAAAACGCGATACGCTTCGGGCTTAGCGCGGTCAAGAATGTCGGGATATCAGGCGTAAATTCACTTGTGAAAGAGCGTACCGCCAACGGCGCATACCGCTCACTTGACGATTTTGCCGAGCGCACGGCAAGCATGAGCGATGTAAATAAGCGCATGGTGGAAAGCCTTATCAAAGCAGGTGCATTCGATTTTACCGGCTACTCACGCAAGAGCTTGCTGGCAGGTTATGAGGCAGTGCTTGACGGCGCACAGAGCAGGATAAAAAACTGTACCGTCGGTCAGTTTTCACTTTTCGACGGCCTTGACGAAAGCGTTAAGGATGCGCTGAACGGAAACAGCATCAGGGAGATCGGCGAATATCCGCGCTTGCAGTTCCTTGCGCTTGAAAAGGAAATGCTCGGAGTGTACATCAGCGGTCATCCGCTTGAAAGGTATGCATCGCAGATAAAAGCGATAGGCTTTGACCTTTCGCAAATAATGCCGGAAAGCGACGAGGACGGAGAAACGGTCATTTCGGATGAAATGATGCGGCTTGACAATACCGAAGTACGCTTTATCGGAATAATCACTTCCATACGCAAAAAAGCGACAAAAAGCGGTTCGATGATGGCGTTCGTGACGGTCGAGGATATGTATTCATCGGTTACGGTGCTTGTCTTTCCGACGGCACTTGCAAAGTTCGGTTCACAGATATTTGAGGACAATATCGTTACCGTGTGCGGAAAGCTGAGCATCCGCGACGAAGAACAGCCGACCGTGCTGGCAGATGCGATATATCCGGCACAGGAGGACGGTACGGAGGAAAATGCCAGCGTTTTTATCCGTGTCGATGACGAAAACGATGCGCGTCTTAACGACCTGAAGGCGCTTATGCCGCATATAAAGGGCGGCGCTGAGGTCATTATCTATTATGAAAAAAAGCGCATGAAGCAGAGGATTTTGGCGGGAATAGACGCGAGCGAGAAGAATATTTCACGCATAAATGCGATATTCGGCTCGGAAAATGTAAAAAAAGTAAAAAAATAAGCTGATTTGCTGGTCAAAATCAAATAAAAATGGTATACTAAATAAATAACTTTATGTATATGCCAAGGAGAATCATATGGAAAACGAAAAAAAGAAAATCGCAATATTGACAAGCGGCGGCGATGCACCGGGCATGAATGCCTGCATCCGCTCGGTAGTCCGTAACGGAATATATAACGGCTTCGATATGGTCGGAGTAATAAAAGGCTACTACGGTCTTGTAAACAATGAAATGATCCCGATGGATAACCGTTCAGTCGGAAACATCATCAACCGCGGCGGCACTATCCTGCGTACCGCACGCTGTCTTGAATTCAAGACCGAGGAAGGCGTAAAGACCGCGCTTAAAAATATAGAGGACAACAAGATATGCGGCGTTGTCGTTATCGGCGGTGACGGCTCATTCAAGGGATGCCGCGCACTTACCGAAAACGGCATACCGGCGATAGGTATTCCCGGCACTATCGACAACGACCTTGCTTATACCGATTTTACGCTCCGTTTCGATACCGCGGTAAATACCGTACTTGAGGCAATAACCAAAATACGCGATACGATGGCAAGCCATGACCGCGTCAGCATCATCGAGGTAATGGGCAATAAGTGCGGTGATATAGCGCTTTATGCGGGACTTTGCGGCGGTGCGGAATATATCATCGTTCCCGAGCTTGAATGGAGCATCGAGGAGCTTTGCGCAAAGCTTGAGGCAAGCAAGGAAGCGGGCAAGACATCAAGCATCGTAGTAGTTGCCGAGGGTGCGGCAAAGGGTGCGACGCTTGCGGCGGAAATAAAGAAGAGAACCACCATGGATACGCGTGCTACGGTTCTCGGCTACATTCAGCGCGGCGGCTCACCGAGCGCTACTGACGTTTTGCTTGCAAGCCGCTTCGGTACACACGCTGTCAAGCTTATCGCCGAGGGGATCGGCGGCAGATGCGTCGGCATCAAAAACAACCGTATTTTCGATATGGATATTACCGAAGCGTGTGATCAGGTCAAAAAGGTCGATAAAGAGCTTTTTGATATCGCGCAGATACTTTCAAGATAAAATAAACAGGTGGTCGGATAATGATAAAGCTTATAATTGATGCTTTCGGCGGCGATAACGCGCCGGAGGAAATAGTTAAGGGAACAGTTGAAACATTAAAGGAACGCGATGATTTTTCCGTTATCTTTACGGGACAGGAGGATAGGATAAAAGAAGAGCTTCAGAAGTATACCTATCCGACGGATCGCGTTGAGATAGTCGATGCGCCTGAGGTCATCGGCATGGAGGAGCATCCCGTTGAAGCGATACGCAAAAAGAAAAATTCTTCAATGGTCGTAGGACAGCTTCTGCTTAAGGAGAAAAAAGGCGATGCGTTCATCACATGCGGCTCTACCGGCGCGTGCCTTGCGTGCGCACAGCTTCGTGTGGGCAGAATAAAGGGCATCATCCGTCCCGCACTTGCGCCGGTGCTTCCGAATAACGGCAACGGACTTTTGCTTATCGACAGCGGCGCAAATATGGACTGCAAGCCGAACAATCTTGCACAGTTCGCGGTAATGGGCAGTATATACATGGAAAATGTCATGGGCATCGACCAACCGAGGGTCGGGCTTGCAAGCGTCGGCACCGAGGACACAAAAGGCAACGAGGTCTCCAAGGCGGCACTTGAGCTTATTCGAAATCAGGGACTTGTCAATTTCGCAGGTAACGTCGAGGGACGCGATATCGTCGAGGGCGTTGATGTGTTCGTTGCCGACGGTTTCGCGGGCAATCTTATGTTAAAGGGCATCGAGGGCTTCGGCGAGCTTATGATAAACAAGCTCAAAACGGGGCTTACATCGTCACTTCGCTGTAAGCTCGGCGCTTTGCTCATAAAGCCCGTGCTTAAGGATATCAAAAAATCGCTTGATTATAACGCATTCGGCGGCGCACCGCTTCTCGGCATCGACGGTGTCGTTATCAAGGCGCACGGCTCGGCAAAAGCCAAGACGATGCACCCGGCTATAGATCAGGCGATCAAAATGGTTCAGGCGGATATCGTCGGTATAATCAAAGCAAATATCGACAAAATGTCCGTTGAGGAATAAAACGTCATTATATTTTATTTTTAGGAGGGAAACACGGTGTTTGAAGAAATCAGAGATCAGATCGCTGAACTTCTTGATATTGACAGCGAAAAAATCACGGAAGAGAGCGATTTGATAACCGATCTTAAGGCGGATTCGATGGACATTGCCACACTGCTTCTTGAAGTGGAGGAAAAGTACGGCATCGAAATTGATGAGGAAGACCTTGATTCACTGAAATCGGTAGGAGACATAGTTAAATACATATCCGATAAAAAACAGTAAAGGGTTGGGCTGAAGGCTGATACATAGCTCCCTTCAGCCTGTATTTTATTTATGAACGGTTTGGAAGAAAGAATCAGTTATGAGTTCAAGGATAAAACGATACTTGAGCTTGCACTCACACATTGCTCCTATTCGGCAGAGCATAACGTAAAAAACAATCAACGGCTTGAGTTTTTAGGTGATGCTGTGCTTGAACATGTGATGAGCGATTACATATTCAATAATTTTCCCGATTACGATGAAGGTAAAATGACACGTTTGCGTGCATCAATAGTTTCCGAAGAGCCGCTGTCGTCGGCGGCTGAGCAAATAGGGCTTTCGGAATATGTTATACTCGGAGCGGGTGAAAGGACGAGCGGCGGTGCAAATAAGCCGAGCGTGCTTTCCGATACTCTGGAATCGCTTTTTGCCGCGGTATATCTTGACGGCGGTTATGCCGAAGCCGAACGTGTCATACTTGATGTGCTTTCGGAAATAATAGATAACCCCCGGGAAAGACCGTCGGATTACAAGACCGCGTTGCAGGAATATCTGTTCCGCAACGGTACGGTCAATGTACAGTACAGGCTTGTTTCGATGGACGGCCCGTCACACAATGCGGTGTTCACGGTCAATGTCTACTGCAACGGGAAGCTTCTCGGTACGGGGAGCGGATCAAATAAAAAGCGTGCAGAGCAGGCGGCGGCAAAACAGGCACTTGAAAAAAAAGATAAGTTATGATGCGGAGGAACAATGTTTCTTAAAAGGCTTGAGCTGTTCGGCTTCAAATCGTTTGCCGAACGGCTGGATATAACGTTTTCCGGCGGTATAACCGCGATAGTCGGTCCTAACGGGAGCGGTAAAAGCAATGTCAGCGACGCGGTGCGCTGGGTACTCGGAGAACAGAGCGCAAAACAGCTTCGCGGCGCGAATATGGCAGATGTCATCTTCAAGGGTACGGAGAACAGAAAACCGCTCTCGTACTGTGAGGTATCGCTTGTATTTGATAATTCGGATAAGGGGCTTGACATCGAGTATTCCGAAGTCGTTATTACCCGCCGACTTTACAGGAACGGCGACAGCGAATACTATATCAATCGCAACGGTGTGCGCCTTAAGGATATCGTATCACTGTTTCAGGATACGGGTATCGGCAAAGAGGGGTATTCCATCGTCGGACAGGGCAAAATAGAAAATATACTTTCCGGCAAGCAGGATGAGCGCCGTGCGGTATTTGAGGAAGCCGCCGGCATAGTCAAATACAAGACGCGAAAAATCGAAGCAGAGCGCAAGCTTGAGCATACAAGCGAAAATCTCGTGCGCATAAATGATATAATCGAAACGCTTCAGGACCGTATAGAACCGCTTTCGGCGCAGGCGGAGACCGCAAAGGAATATATCGGTTTGCGTGAACAGCTCCGTAATATCGAGGTCAACTTCTACCTTGTACAGAATGAACTGTCGGTACAGCGCAGAAATGAATACGGGCTTCAGCTTGAAGGTATAGATCAGGAACGTGAGGAAAAAACACAGCACGTTGCCGCGATAGATGCCGACAGCGCTTCGGTGACGGAACAGCTCGGTAAAAAAGACGAAGAGCTTGCGGCGGTGCGCGCAAAGCTTTTGGAGCTTACTGCCGGCAGTGAGAAGATGCAGGGCGAAGGCAAGGTCTTTGCGGAGCGCATCCAGAACATCAACGAACAGCTTGAGCGTGTGAAAAATGAGCTTGAAAGCAACGCCGCACGCAAAAAGTCGATGGAGGATGCGATAAACGGCGATTCGGATGCAGAAAGCGAAAAACAAAAAACGATAGATGCAAAGACTGCGGAAGCCGAAAAGCTTGAAAAAGAGCTTGCGGAGCGCGACGGTTGGCTTGAAGGTGAGAATGATGAGCTTGAAAAGCTGAAGGCTGAAATGCTTGCGAACATGAACAAGCTTTCCGATGTCAAGTCGGCAATAAGCCGTTATGAGGCGATGCGCGCAGGCATTATTCAGCGCAAGGAGAAAATAAATATCGCCGCGGAACAGCTTCGCCTGCAACGCACGGGAATAGAAGAAGCTCTTGAGGAGCAAAAAGGCGATACGGCAGAGTATGACCGCGAGAAAAACAAAATATCACAGGACAAAGACTCCTTGAAAACAAAGTGGCAGGAGCTTTATATAAAAAAAGACAGTGCATCGGAAATACTTTCGCAAAAAAAGGCGGAGCTTAATTCGGCACAGTCAAGATTGCGCGTGCTTGAGGACCTGAAACGCGATTTCGAGGGCTTTAACTATTCGGTAAAAAAACTGCTTACGAGAAGTGAGCAGGACGCAGACATGAAAAAACGCATATGCGGTGTTGTGGCACAGCTTATTGCCGTTCCGGAAAAGTACGAAACGGCAATAGAAGCCGCTCTCGGCAGTGCAATGCAGAATATCGTCACGCCCACGGAGGAGGATGCAAAGGAGCTTATTGAGTTTTTGCGCCGCAACGATGCCGGACGTGCTACGTTCCTGCCGATATCGGCGGTGCGCGGCAGAGGCATCGACGAGCGCGAGCGTGCGTCTATCCGCACCGAAGGCTGCTTCGGCGTTGCGTCGGAGCTGATATCATACGACCAAAAATATGACGGCGTTATCAAAAGTCTGCTCGGCAGAACGGTGATAACAGATGATCTTACAGTCGGTATCGCGGTTGCGCGCAAAACGGGACATTCGCTTAAAATAGTTACGCTCAAGGGCGACGTTATGAATGCAGGCGGCTCAATGAGCGGCGGCAGTATGCGCCAGAAGACATCGAGCATACTCGGCAGAGAACGCGAAATAGAGGAGCTTAAAAAGCAGATAGCGGAAGTTCAGAAGGGCATTACCGGGTTTTCCGATGAAATGGCACATTTCGACGAAAACTGCAAAAAGCTTGAATCGGATATCGCTGAATGCGACAGAAAGCTCCATGAGCTTGATATCAAGTTCGCGCACGATTTCGAAAAGCTTAATTCGCTCAACAATGATCTTAAGCAGAATAAGGATGCCGATAGCGAGCTTAAACTTGAAAATGAACAGCTTGACGATACGCTTAAAGAAATCGATACTGAGCTTGCAAATATAAATCAAACGCAAGGAACCGTCGAAAGCTCCAATACCGACGCACAGACAAGCATAAATGCGCGTCAGGCGGAATATAACAGAAAACAGCTTGAGCGCGAAAAGCTTTACCAAAAGCTTACCGACGCGCGAATAGAGCTGAACGGCTTGGATAAAGAGCTTGAGGCGATGAAAAGCAACGCTCAGCGCATGGGCGAGCTGATAAAAAATCTTGAGGTTTCATCTCAAAAGCTTGAAAACGACAGAAAAATATATTTTGCTCAGCTCGATGCCGCGAAGCTTGAAATGGAAGAGAGCGCAACCAAAAACACAGAGCTTAAAAACGAGCTTGAACAGTATTCGCAAAAGGAAAAGGATGCCGAGGCGGAACGCGAAAAGCTTGATTCCGCGCTTAAGGAAAATGACTCCAAACGCAGACGCTTTGAACAGGAGATATACGACGCGGGCGAGCGCAGGCACAAGATAGAGCTTGCGCTTACAAAGGTCGATAACGATCTTTCGTATCTTGAAAACCGCATCTGGGAAGAATATGAGCTTACTCAGGCTACCGCCGAGGAGTTCCGCGATCCCGAATTTAAGCTGACGGGCGCGCAGACGGAAATAAACAAGCTCAAAAAGTCAATAGCGGCACTCGGCAATGTCAATGTCAACGCGATAGAGGAGTATGTCGAAACAAAGGAAAAATTCGATACGCTTTCAAGTCAGCGAGATGACCTGCAAAAAGCCGAAGACGATCTTCACAATATAATCGACGAGCTTACCAAAAAAATGGATAAGCAGTTCACCGAGCAGTTTGAGCTTATAAACAAGAATTTTACCAAAATATTCAGCGAGCTGTTCGGCGGAGGCAGAGCCGAGCTTAAAATGGAGCAGGCGGAAAATTCGCTTGAGGCGGATATAGAAATAGTAGCACAGCCGCCGGGAAAAAGCTTACAGCTCCTGTCACTGCTTTCGGGCGGCGAACGTGCGCTTACCGCAATAGCGATACTATTTGCCATGATGAAGCTGAAGCCGACACCGTTCTGCATCCTTGATGAGATCGAGGCGGCACTTGATGAATCAAACGTAGGCAATGTCGCTTCGTATCTGCGCAAGTTCTCGGAGCAGACGCAGTTTATAGTCATCACGCACCGCAAGCCGACAATGGAGGAAGCGGACAGTCTTTACGGCGTGGCGATGGAGGAAAAAGGTGTTTCCAAAATAGTTTCGGTAAAGCTTACTTAATAAGGAGTTCTTATGGGTTTATTCGGAAAAAAAGAAAACGGTGAGGGCAAGGAAAGCTGGCTCAAAAAGCTTGCCGGCGGACTTGCCAAAACAAAAGAGAATATATCAAGCAAGCTTGATGACCTTGTAAAATATTACCGCGAGATAGACGATGAGTTCTTTGAAGAGCTTGAAATGATACTGATTTCGGCGGATATCGGCGTAAATGCTGCAAACAGCATTCTTGATTCGCTCAAGGCGCGTGTCAAGGAGGAAAAGACGGGCGACAGCTCACTTATACATTCGTATCTGCGCGACAGCATCCGCGATATACTCACTTCGGCGGAAAAGGATGAGGAAGAATCCTACCCGATGCTTATGCTTGTGACGGGCGTGAACGGTGTCGGCAAAACAACGGCGATAGGAAAGCTGGCAAATTATTATATCAAATCGGGTAAAACGGTGATGGTCGCGGCGGCTGATACGTTCCGCGCGGCGGCGGTGCAACAGCTCGACGAGTGGGCAAAGCGGAGCGGCGCACAGATGATCCGCGGCAGTGACGGCGCTGACCCGTCATCGGTCGTGTACGATGCCATTGCGAGCGCAAAGTCAAAAAAAACAGATGTCCTCATTTGCGATACCGCGGGAAGACTTCATAACAAGAAAAATCTTATGGATGAGCTTTCCAAAATAGGCAGGGTGATAGCACGCGAATACCCCGAAGCGAAAAGACAGAATATGCTTGTGCTTGACGCTACTACGGGACAGAATGCGCTGACACAGGCACAGGGCTTTTCGGAGGCTGTCGGCATAGACGGGATAATCCTCAATAAGCTTGACGGCACTGCAAAGGGCGGCGTCGCCGTTGCGATAGCCAAGGAAATGAATATCCCGATAATGTATATCGGGGTGGGTGAGGGCATCGACGATCTTCGACCGTTCGATGCCGATGAATTTGCAAAAAATATAATCTGAATTTATTTGTATTTTGCGATGAACTGCTTTATGTCGTGCAACAGCAGTTCATCGCGTTTTTGTATTTTTGGCGAGCTGATATCAAGCAGGTACGACGGGTCAAGCTCAAGGATTTGGCATATCTGCCTGAATTGCTCAAGGCTCGGCTCTTGCAAGCCGCGTTCTATCTTTGAATAGTTGGATTGGTTCATCGGTATCTTTGCCGCCATTTCGCACTGAGTAATCCCCGCACTTTCGCGGGCAAATTTTATCTTTTCACCAAAATCCAATATACTCACCTCTCCTTCGATTATAACATTTTTAACTAAAAGTATTGACAAATAGTTTATAATTATATATAATAGTTAAAAATACACTAAACGTGTGTTTTGAAAAATAATTTTTTGGAGGAAAAAGATGAAAAAGAACTTGCTTAGGCAGGCAATGTCCCTGTTGCTTGCGGCGGTGCTGGTAGCATCGTGTCTGTTTGCCATAAATGTGGCGGCAGAAGGGGAAAACATTGTACAGGGAACGACGGGAAGCATCAAATGGGTGTTGGATTTAGACAGATATGTGCTTACCTTAAGTGGCACAGGTGAAACAGACGGATACTATAATGCAATTAAGGGTTCGTTTTATGACAGACCTTGGCAAAACTATTTAGCGCACATTGAAAAAATTGTTGTAGAAGAAGGAGTTACAAGAATAGGCAGCGCTTGCTTTTGCGATTGCAACCAATTAGTATCGTTAAGTTTGCCGAGTTCACTTAAGAGCATCGGACGCGCAGCGTTTAGCAGTGATATACGTTTGGGAAGTATTGATTTGCCCAAAGGACTCACATCAATAGAACCATATGCATTTGAAAATTGCCAACGTTTGAGCGGAAAACTAATTATTCCGGGAGTTCTTAATATTGGAGATACTGCTTTTTCAAATTGTACAGCCTTAACAGATGTAGTCATTTCACGCGGAACAATTTCGGTGGGCAGTGCCGCATTTGACGGTTGTACAAGTCTTAAAACCGTAACCTTGTCGCAAGGGGTTGTCAGCGTTGGCGAAAAAGCTTTCGGTAGTTGTTCCGCGCTTACCGATATCTATTACGGCGGAACTGAGGACGAGTGGAGCGATATTTCGATAAATGCTACGGGCAACCAATATTTCAATACCGCTACAAAGCATTTCAATGTTCATGACCACAGATACATAACCGAGCGTGTTGAGCCGGATTGTACGCATACGGGTGCGGAGGTCAAAACCTGCGCCGAGTGCGGCGAAAAGATAACAAATATCATCCCCGCGACAGGACATTTTTACGGCGAGGAGATCGAGGGTGTAAAGTCATGTATCGTCTGCGGACATGTTCAGGTGCATCCTGTTGAAATAACCGTCTGCGATGCGCGTGCCAATAAGGGACAGGTCAAAGTGCCGATAACACTTGATTATAACCCGGGGATATCGACCTTGCTTCTTAAGATAGGCTACGACAGCGAGGTATTCACGCTTTCGGAGGTCATCGACGGCGAAATACTCGGTGAAGCCGTTCACAGCGATAAGCTCACTGCCGACCCGTATACGCTTTCGTGGGAAAACGACCTTTCGACCACGGATATTCCCGCTACGGGAGTTATCGCAACACTTGTGTTTGACATCAAAGAAGAAGCCGTGATGGGCAATTACAATATTACCGTAACAAAGGGACAGGCGGCGAACAGTGCGCTTGAACTGTTCGAAACTTCATGCACCGACGGTACTGTGCGCTTCGATGCCAAGCTGATAGGCGATATCAATGACGACGGCGAGGTCACACCTGCCGACAGAATGATGCTTTCGCGCTTCATCGCCGATTGGGATGGTTACGATACGACAACATGCAATATCCATGCCGCCGATGTCAACGGTGACGGCGAGGTCGATGTCATTGACCGTATGATACTCGCGCGTTTCGTTGCCGATTGGGAAGATTATAAGGTATATTTTGAATAAACGCTTAAAAAGTGCTTGACAAAAAAACGCATATGTAATATTATAACGGCTGTAAAACATTTTTGCTTTACAGCCGTTGTTGTGCTTTGCGGGGCAGTAAATGATATTTTGAAACATACATTGGATATAAGAAAACCGACACGGTTGAAATGCTTTGATTATTCGGCAAACGGATATTACTTTATTACGGTATGCACGGAAAATAAACAGAAAATAATGTGTAATATCGTAGGGTGCGGCGTCCTCGACGCACCGAAAACAGAATTATCCGATATCGGTAAGACCGTAAAAAAGCAACTTGATTTTATGGACGATTTTTATAACGATATTAAAATCGACAAGTATGTAATAATGCCGAATCACTTGCATTTGATATTGAAAATAAGGCGTGACAGCGGTGCGTCGGGGACACCGCATCCTACGAATAATGTGTTATCGTGTTTTGTCGGATCATTCAAACGTTTTACAAACAGAGCCGTCGGCAAAAATATTTGGCAAAAATCGTTTTACGACCATATAATCCGTGATGAAAACGATTATTTGAGAATATGTGAATATATCGACGCTAATCCTGCAAAATGGGCTGATGATGAATATTACACATAAAAACCTACAAAGCTTTACGGTGCGTCGGGGACGCCGCACCCTACGGGCAATAGTGTTGCGTAGCGTGCATCGCGGACGCCGCACCCTACGGGCAATAGTGTTGTGTAGCATGCATCGGGGACGCCGCACCCTACGGGCAATAGTGCTGTGTAGCATGCATCGTGGACGCCGCACAATTCTGATAGTTTCCAACCATTGCATGAATAGGATGAAGTACCGAGAAAACTGCTTTCAAACGAGGTGACCACCTACGGACAGCGCAACCGAAATGCTGATATTGCTTGACACATATGAAAAGCTTTTGACCGATACGCAGGCAAAAATACTGCGCATGCGCTTTGATGAGGACATGTCACTTTCGGAAATAGGTGAGCTTTGTTCGGTTTCGCGGCAAGCTGCGCATGATGCGATAGTCAAGGGTGAACAGAAGCTCAGGTTTTATGAAGAAAATCTTCATCTTGCAAAAAAGGAAAACGACATCCGCAACTTGATTTCCTTAATGAAAAAAGAAAATGCGGATATAAAATATATCGACCTGCTTGAAAAACTAACGGAGGAACAGTAATGGCTTTTGAGGGACTTACCGAAAAACTTCAGAGAGTATTCAAAGGACTTAAGAGCCACGGCAAGCTTACCGAAAACGACGTAAAGGAGGCTATGCGCGAGGTGCGCATGGCTTTGCTTGAAGCCGATGTAAACTTTGCCGTAGCGCGTGATTTTGTCAAAAAAGTCACCGAAAAGGCCGTCGGCGAAAATGTACTCAACAGTCTTACACCCGGTCAGCAGGTAATCAAAATAGTAAACGACGAGCTTACCGAGCTTATGGGCGCGACGAATGCAAAGCTCACCGTTTCGTCACAGCTCCCGTCGATATATATGCTTTGCGGTCTGCAGGGCGCAGGTAAAACGACCATGTGCGCGAAGCTCGGCGGACATCTTAAAAAGCAGGGCAAAAAACCGTTGCTCGTTGCATGCGATATATACCGTCCCGCCGCCATAGATCAGCTTAAGGTCGTCGGCGCACAGCTTGATATCGCAGTGTTCGACCGCGGCACGCAAAGCCCCATAAAAACAGCGCAGGAAGCGATAGCTTATGCAAAAAGCTATCTTTACGATACGGTGATACTTGATACGGCAGGTCGTCTGCATATAGACGAAGAGCTGATGAATGAGCTTGTCGATATCAAAAAGCAGGTGCGTCCCACCGAAATTTTGCTTACCGTTGACGCAATGACAGGTCAGGATGCCGTGAACGTCGCTCAGAGCTTTAACGAAAAGCTCGGTATCGACGGCGTTATTTTGACAAAGCTTGACGGCGATGCCCGAGGCGGTGCCGCAATGAGTGTCAAGGCGGTCACCGGCAAGCCGATAAAGTTCGCAGGTATAGGCGAAAAGCTTGAGGATATCGAGGTTTTTCACCCCGACAGAATGGCATCGAGAATACTCGGCATGGGCGACGTGCTTTCGCTTATCGAAAAAGCGCAGGAAAACTTCGACGAAGAGGAAAGCTCCAAGCTCGTTGACAGGATCAAGCAAAACAAATTCGATTTGCAGGATTTCTTGGATCAGTTCAAGCAGATGCGTAAAATGGGTTCGATGAAGGATATACTGAAATCGCTTCCGCCGATCCCCGGTCTTGATACAAGCAAGCTTTCTCAGCAGGAAATCGACGAAAAACGTATAGACCGCATAGAAGCGATAATACTTTCCATGACGAAAAAGGAACGCAAGAATCCAGATATACTGAACGCATCGCGCAGACGGCGTATCGCCGCCGGAAGCGGCACGACCGTTCAGGAGGTCAACCAGATGATAAAGCAGTTCGAGCAGACAAAAACAATGATGAAACGCTTCGGTCTGTTTTCAAAAAAAGGCGGAGGAATGCCCAGAGGCGGCTTCCCCAAATTCAGATAAGCTGATTATTGCATTGCAATAAAAATATTTTTATTTTATATCGGAGGATAAAAAAATGGTTAAAATCAGACTTAAGAGACTTGGTGCAAAGAAGGCTCCCTTCTATCGCGTTGTAGTAAGCGAGAGCAGAAACGCCCGTAACGGCAAATCGATCGATTATATCGGTTATTACAATCCCATGACAGATCCCGCCGAGATCAAAATCGACGTTGAAGCCGCTAAGGAATGGATCGCCAAGGGCGCACAGCCGTCAGAGACTGTTAAGAAGCTTCTTACCATTGCCGGTCTTGAATAATTCGGGTGATAAACGTGGAAGCTTTAGTCGAATACATAGTTAAACAGCTTGTTGCCGACAAAGATCAGGTAAATATCACCCGTGTAGAGCGTGATGACGCCACCGTTATAGAGGTGCGCGTAGCACCGAACGATATGGGCAAGATAATCGGCAAGCAAGGCAAGATAGCACGCGCTATCCGTACCGTGGTAAAAGCGGCTTCGGCAAAGGAAGAAAAGCGTGTGATAGTCGATATCATCTGATATGGAATATATCAGGATAGGTGTCGTTTCCAAGCCGCAGGGTATACGCGGCGAATTGAAAATAGTCCCGCTTACCGACGATATCGACAGATTCAATGAGCTTGAATTTGTTTTTGTCGAGGATAGGGGACAGTATATCGGGTATAACGTAAAAGGCACGCGCATCACTGACGGGTGTGCCTTTTTGTTGCTTGAAAAAATTTATACGCGCGATGAAGCCGAAATGCTTCGCGGTAAGTATATCTGCGTGGACCGCGCTCACGCCATAGTTCCGCCCGAGGGAAGTTACTTTATTTTCGATCTTGTCGGCTGTGAAGTGATCACAGATGAAGGCAAGAGTCTCGGTAAGGTCACGGAAGTGCTTCAGCCGGGCGCAAACGATGTCTATGTCGTCAACGGCGAAAAAGAAGTGCTTATCCCCGCGGTAAAAAGCTTTGTGCTTGATATCAACATCGAAAAGAAGCTTATCACCGTAGCGGGCAAAATGCTCCAAGAGGTCGTTGTCTATGAAGATTAGCGTGCTGACGGTTTTTCCCGAAATGCTTAAGCCTATGATAGAAAGCAGTATTCTGGGCAGAGCCGTGAAAAACGGGCTTATCGAAATAGAGCTTGTCAATATACGCGATTTCAGCGATAAAAAGCACAAGAATACCGACGATTATCCGTTCGGCGGGGGAGTGGGCATGCTCATGTTGCCGCAACCGATATTCGCCGCGTTCGAAAGCGTAAAAACGCCGGAGTGCATGAGCATATACATGTCGCCGCAGGGCGAGGTGCTTTCACAACAGCTTGCAAAGGAGTTTTCCGAGCAAAAGCATCTTATAATCCTTTGCGGGCATTATGAGGGCGTGGATCAGCGCGTGCTTGATGCGCTTATCGACAAGGAGGTTTCGATAGGTGATTATGTTCTGACCGGCGGTGAGCTTGCCGCGCTTGTGGTGATAGATGCCACTGCACGCTTTATCGACGGCGTACTCGGAAGCGTTGACAGCGCATATGAGGACAGCTTTTCGGACGGACTTCTTGAAGCGCCGCAGTATACGCGTCCCGCTGAATTTATGGGAATGCGTGTGCCGGATGTGCTTCTTAACGGAAATCACGCACATATCGCGGCATGGCAACGCGAAATGCAGCTCCGCGTGACACTTCAAAAACGTCCCGAGCTTATTGAAAAAGCCGATTTGAGCAAGGAAGATAAAAAAATACTGAAAAAAATACTTGAAGAGCAAAAAAACGCTTGCGCAAAATAAAAAACTGTGGTATATTATTACAGCATTACGGATGGTCCGCTCAGCCGTGTATATCCGAGCTGATGAACATCTATGATTATAGGAGAAATATTATGGAACTTATCAGAGCTATTGAAGCCGAACAGCTTCGTACCGACATCCCCGATTTCAATGTCGGCGACACCGTAAAGGTCATGGTAAAGGTAGTCGAGGGTACACGCGAGAGATTGCAGGCATTCGAAGGTACGGTTATCGCCCGTAAGAACGGCAGCACCCGTGAGACCTTCACTGTTCGCCGTGTTGCTTACGGCGTTGGCGTTGAACGTACGTTCCCCGTACATTCACCCAGACTCGGCAGCATCACGATCGTACGCAAGGGTCGCGTTCGCAGAGCAAAGCTTTATTATCTGCGTGACCGTATCGGTAAGGCGGCAAAGGTCAAAGAGCTTCAGTAAAAATACGAAAAGACAGTGTGTGCTTCCATGTACACACTGTTTTTTTGCAATCTGCTGTAAAAAAGATATACGGAGCGAACAGGCAGTATATCCGATTGAAAAAAGTTTTTTTGAAAAATATGCAACCGACGCTGTTAAAAAAACGCTTTATATGGTGTAAGGTCTTACAAAACGATTCACGGAAGGAGGTCAGGGCTTTTGGAAGATGACATGATCGTTCAGCTTTATATGGATCGCAATGAAAGCGCGATCCGTTTTTCGTCCGAAAAATACGGCTCCCGTCTGCGTGCATTGGCAATGGGCATCACTTCGGATTTCCAGATATCTGAAGAATGCGAGAATGATACATACCTGCAGGCATGGAAGCTTATTCCTCCCAATGAGCCGAGAACATATCTGTATGCTTTTCTTGCCAGTATCACACGGCATATTTCCATTGACTGCTGCCGTAAACGTGCAAGCCTGAAGCGCGGCGGATACATTGCGGAGCTGAGTAAAGAAATGGAAATGTGTCTGCCTGCATCGGAAAATGTTGAAAGCATAATCGCCGAAGAAGAGCTTGGTAAGGCGATCGGCAACTATCTTTATACGCTTTCACAGGAGAAACGGGTGATCTTTGTGCGCAGGTATTTTTATTTGGATTCTATCGCGGAAATAAGTAAAAGATGTGCCGTCAGCGAAAGCAAGGTGAAATCGTCACTCTTTCGAATCCGCAATGATATCCGTAATTATTTGATCAAGGAGGGCTATACACTATGAAGAAAGAAAGAGCAATTTATTCTATGGAGCATATCGATCCGGATCTTATCAGTGAGGCTGAAAACTACAAAGGGGCAAAGAAAAGCAACATATGGATCAAATTGGGCGCGATAGCCGCCTGCCTGTGTTTGGTCGTCGGTTCGGTATTTGCGATCTCGTCTGTTGCAAATAACAAAAATGCGCTATACGGTGATGACAAAAACGCTGTTACGGCGGCAGGCGCTGGTGAAGATGAGAGCCGCGCAGGCAGTATGCCGGACGGTATTGACCCGATAGCAGCCAGTGTTGCAGTGTACCCTGCCGACAGAGAGCTTTCCGAGGTTGCCGATGCAACGATGGATGAAATAAATGAATCCGAGGCGAGAGCTACCGAGCTTGGACATCATTTTCCGACAACCGTTCCGGCAGGTTATCGCTTCAAAGTTGCAAGCATCTATGAGACGACCATGAAAGACGGAACAAAATACCGTCTTTTAAGGATCCGTTATACGAACGGGGATAGTTCGGATACTTCTGTTCATCCTGAAGAATTTTCTGTCCAGCTGACGGATTTCCGCCCGAACGCGAACAAAACGGTATATACGGTCGATTCGCTCCCGGATGTGTTCGTTGTATTCAATGTCGGGGCTTTAACGCATGACGAGATCATGTCGGTTTTGAGGTCAATTAACTGATAGCATGAGAACCCACCGAAAACGGCTGCTTTTCCGAAAAAATACCCGATCACAAAAAAGCAGGGTAAAAAGCAGATGTAAGATACTCGCTTTGATTTATCACTTCGCGTGACACTATACTGTTCGTGTTAAGCTGACCTGCACTTTTAACTGTTATCGGCATTTCGGATGTGACATATACCATGATTATTCCGTCGGCGAGCGTGCTGTAGCTTCCGTTTTCGCCCGATGCGATGTTGTCTGCAAAAAATGAATAATGTACGGTCAGGTCAAATGGCCAGGCCGTGCTTTGCGGAGTGTTCATCTGCATGCTTACAGGAACATAAAGCGTTGCCGGAGCAGTACCGTTATTTCCCTGATAAACATATGTGAGTACGGCGGGAAGCTCAAGTGTTCCGCTGACGGCGGAAAAATCGGCATTGAATTGCGGAATGATACTCAATGTGCTTCCGGCACTTATTTTTCCCGTGCTGCCGGCATAAAGCGGTGTTATATCCGGCAGAGCCGTCTGAACGGTCATCGCAAGACGGCGACGGTCAAGATCCATGCGTACATTATCGAATATCCGCGGAGCGAGGAATGAAACGGTTGAAATATTATCGTTTATACCGCAGGTGGAACAAGACATAATAAAAACTCCCTTATGCGCTGAATTATTGTACTATAGTATATGCAGCGCCGATATGATATATGAAAGCGGAAATCCCGTAACGGAAGAACGTTGTCGCCGTGCCGAAGCTCAAGGTACGGCGACATTCATTTGCCGGCGGATACGGCTCGGTAAAGCTGTTTTGCATCATCATCCGCTGTTTTTTTGAATGCGGGCTTTTGCAATATTGAAATTTTGCCTGCAATTATACATTCCTTGTCGTCTTTATTCGTTTACAGCGGTAAAAATGCTTTACATTCTGCTTCAAATATGGTATTATATGCAATAACGTATTGTATATTTATTATGCGAGGTCAATATGGAAAAGTTAAATGTAGGTATCATAGGTGCCACGGGCATGGTTGGTCAGCGTTTCATCACACTGCTTGCCGATCATCCGTGGTTCAATGTGGTCGCACTTGCGGCAAGCGCACGCAGTGCCGGAAAAACATACAGAGAGGCTATCGGCTCACGCTGGGTAATGGATACGCCTATCCCCGAAAAAATAGCCGATATGACCGTTTTTGAAGCCACCGAGGATGCCGAAAAGCTTGCTTCGATGGTTCAGGTAGTGTTCTGCGCGGTGGATATGCCCAAGGCAGACATCAGGGCTCTTGAAGAAAAGTATGCACGGCTTGAAGTCGCAGTCATCTCCAACAACAGTGCGCATCGCGGAACACCCGATGTTCCCATGATAATCCCCGAGCTGAATGCGGATCATTCCGAGGTCATAACAGCACAGAAAAAACGTCTCGGCACGAAGCGCGGTTTCATCGCGGTAAAATCCAACTGCTCGCTTCAAAGCTATGTTCCCGCACTTTTCCCGCTTTCAAAGTTCGGAATTACGAATGTGCTTGCCTGCACATATCAGGCCATCAGCGGCGCAGGAAAGACCTTTGAGCGTTGGCCGGAAATGGTAGATAACCTCATTCCGTACATCGGCGGAGAGGAAGAAAAGAGCGAAAACGAGCCTCTCAAAATATGGGGTCATGTTGAAAACGGCGTGATCGTACCCGCGAAATCACCTAACATCACGACGCAGTGTCTGCGCGTGCCCGTAACAAACGGTCATACCGCGGCAGTGTTCGCAAGCTTTGAAAAGAAGCCCGCTATTGACGAAATAATCGACATATGGAAGAATTTCAAGGGTGATCCGCAGATATTCGGTCTGCCGCATGCGCCCAAGCAGTTCCTTAATTATTTCACCGAAAACGATCAGCCGCAGATACGCACATCCCGTGAGCTTGAGGGCGGTATGGCGATATCTATCGGTCGTTTGCGTGAGGATAAGCAGTACGACATCAAATTCGTCTGCATGTCACATAACACACTTCGCGGTGCGGCGGGCGGCGCAGTTCTTATGGCTGAATTGCTCGTGGCTCAGGGCTTTATAGAAAAGTAAGAGGTACAATATGAAAAAGACGGTTTTTACAGGTTCGGCAACAGCGCTCATTACACCGTTCACCGAAAACGGCGTTGATTTTGATGCGTTTGCGCGGCTTCTTGATTTCCAGATAGAAAACGGTACCGATGCACTTGTTGTGTGCGGCACTACGGGTGAACCGGCTACAATGACATATGAGGAGCGTGACGAGGTAGTCCGCTTTGCGGTAAAGCACGTCAATAAGCGTGTGCCCGTCATCGTCGGCACAGGCTCTAACGCCACTCATATTGCGGTAAGCAATTCAAAAAAAGCTTTTGAAGCAGGCGCGGATGCCGTGCTTGTCGTTACGCCTTATTACAATAAATGCACGCAGGAGGGACTGTACCGCCACTTCAAGGCTGTATGCGAAGCCACGCCGTTGCCGGTAATATGCTATAATGTTCCGGGCAGAACGGGTGTGAACATCAAGCCGGAAACACTTGAGCGCATGGCAGAGCTTGATACGCTTTGCGCGGTCAAGGAAGCGAGCGGCAATATGGATCAGATAACCGATATCTGCGCTCGTCTTGCCGGCAAAATAGATGTATATTCGGGCGATGACGGCATCGTATTGCCGATACTTTCCGTCGGCGGTAAGGGCGTTATCTCGGTTGCATCAAACATCGCGCCCAAGGAAGTACATAACATGTGTGCCGATTTCTTCTCCGGAAACTTCGATGCGGCGATGAAGATGCAGCTTAAGCTTTATCCGCTTGTAAAGGCACTGTTCTGTGAAGTAAACCCGATACCCGTCAAGACAGCGGCATCGCTGATCGGCTTCGGCAAGTGCAATCTGCGCATGCCGCTCTGTGACATGAGTGAAGCCGATCTTGCATATCTTAAAAAAGAAATGACCGCGTTCGGAATAAAATTTTAATTTTCGGAGATAAGTATGTTAAGAATAATTCTTTCCGGCTGCATGGGCAAAATGGGTACCGCAGTAATAAACGAAGTAGCAAAAAACGATAATTTCACGATCTGCGCGGGTGTGGATAAAATGGCTTCGTCAGCCGTCGGATACGATTTTCCTGTTTTCAACGATATCCACAAATGCGATATTGAGGCGGATGTCATCATCGATTTTTCGCGTCCCGACGCATTGCCGATGCTTCTGCGCTATGCTCAGGCAAAGCGTCTTCCGCTCGTGCTTGCTTCTACGGGGTACAATAAGAACGATATCCAATCAATAAACTTTGCTTCGGAAACGATACCGATAATGTGTTCGTCGAATATGTCGCTCGGCATAAATATGCTCAAACAGTTGGCATCCACGGCATCGGCGGCACTGAACAACAATTTCGATATAGAGATAATCGAAAAGCACCATAACACCAAGGTCGATTCGCCGTCAGGCACCGCCATTATGCTTGCCGAGGCGATAAACGACGCGGCAGGCGGTGATCTTGAATTTGTATTCGACCGCCACGAACGCTCCATGGCGCGCCCGAAGCGTGAGCTTGGCATACATGCTCTGCGCGGCGGCACGATCCCCGGCGATCATACGATAGTTTTTGCCGGTCAGGATGAGGTGATCGAACTTACTCACAGAGCGTACTCGCGCAAAATATACGTTCCGGGCGCGTTGCGTGCGGCGGAATTTATACGTTCATTCCCGTGCGGCTTGTATAATATGAGTGCGTTGCTCACGCAACAACAGATAATAACAGGGACATATTATTCCGAAAACGACATACTTATTTCGGTAAGCGGCATCAGGTCACCGAAGCTGATAAGCGATATATTTGTTTCACTCAAGGAATCCGACATCATGGTCGATATCATCAGCCAACCGCTTCCCGTGAACGGCGAATATACACTTTCGTTCTCGATATCGAAGAACCTGGCTGAAAAGGCAGAACGCATCATTTCCGATCTGCTTGACGGCGAAAAGCTTGATATACGCGACGATATCGTAAAAGTTACCGTTGAGGGCAGCGGTATGGAGCATCATGCAGGTGCGGCAGGTGACGTATTAAGCACACTGTCGGGACTTGATATTCCCGTTCTGCTCATCACTACAAGTGAAACTAAGATAACCTGCTGTATCCCGAGTGAATTTGCTCAAAAAGCGCTCACAGCCCTTAAGGAGAAGAGAGAAGATATTTAATGGCAGATGAAAGAATAAAACTGCTTGCACGCAAGCTTGTTGAATATTCATGCCGCATTCAAAAAGGCGAAAACTGCCTTATCGAACTGTACGGTAATGATGAAACACTTGCAAAAGAGATAGTCAAGGCCGTAAAAACAGCGGGCGGAAATCCGTTTTTGTGGCTTCGTTCCGAAAAGCTCAACCGTGCGCTTATTTCAGGCGAAACCGAGGAATCGCTCAGGCTTCGCGCCGAAAACGATGCGGCTTTGATGGCACAAATGGATGCATATATCGGTATCCGCGCATCGCTCAACAGCTTTGAAATGAGCGATGTTCCGCAAAAAGACCTTGAGAATTACAACAAGCTATATTGGGAACCCGTTCACGGTGCATTGCGCGTGCCCAAGACAAAATGGGTGATACTCAGATACCCCAATGATTCGATGAGCCAGCTTGCGCGGATGTCCACCGAAGCATTTGAGGATTTCTTTTTCAATGTTTGCACACTCGATTACGCCAAAATGAGTGAAGCAATGACACCGCTCGTTGAGCTTATGAACAAAACCGACAAGGTGCGCATTGTTGCAAAGGATACGGATATTTCGTTTTCGATCAAGGGAATACCTGCCGTCAAGTGCGACGGGCTTTGCAATATTCCCGACGGCGAAGTCTACACCGCGCCTGTCAAAGACAGCGTGAACGGTTATATTACTTACAATACTCCGTCGCTTGAGGATGGCTTCACATATGACAACATCCGTTTTGAGTTCAAAAACGGCAAAATAGTCAACGCTACATCAAACGATAACGAGCGGCTCAACGCCATTCTCGATACCGATGAGGGCGCACGGTATGTGGGTGAGTTCTCGTTCGGACTGAACCCGTACATCAATACCGCCATTCTTGATACGCTTTTTGATGAAAAAATAGCCGGCAGCATTCATTTTACGCCCGGCTCATGCTATGATGACGCGCCGAACGGCAATTATTCCGCAGTGCATTGGGATCTGGTGCAGATACACACCCCCGAGTACGGCGGCGGTGAAATTTGGTTTGACGGCGTGCTTATCCGCAAAAACGGAGTTTTTGTTCTTGATTCGCTCAAGGGCTTGAATCCCGAAAATCTGAAATAACGCACTGTGCGGGGGATGTGTCCCCGCACTTCTTTTTTTACGGGAACGATGTTCCCGGATATCTGCTTTTTTACCTTGCAAAAAAAATATCCGCACGGCTATCAAACCGAGCGGATATTTTGATTTCCGGCGAAATTGTTTTTACGGAAATTATTTTTTCAGATTATCGACCACTCTTACATAGTCTCTCATGCCGCCGACGCCCGCCTTATTGTCCTCATCAAGATATGTAAGTATCCTTATTTCGGCTTGCTTGCCCGGCTCGGCGCAGAAGGGATAGCGGCTCGTATGGACTATGCTCCCGAACGGCACATACTCTTCAAAAATTTTAACGCCGTCAACATATATCTCAATGCCGCTCAAGCATGTATTTCCGAATTCAAGCACAAACGGAAGCTTTTCGTCTGCATTTTTCGACATTGGCGGAATATTGACAAAGGCTCTGTAAAGCCGCCAGCCGTTCATGTAGTCCTTGGGAAATTCCGTCGTTATCTCGGTCGGGATGAGAGTATTGTTATCGTCTGCCGCTATATACATGAGCGGATCGGGCTTTTTATGCACCGTAGGCGTATAGCCGAGCTTGCGGATATTTCTGTCGATATTACTGCTTTCAAGGTAATCGTTTTTTTCTACATGCACTATTTCCGGCACGAACACCGCTTCTTCAAGCTTTTCACCGTACGCCCTGACCGAAATCTCTTTTGCGTTCTGCTTTGCGCGGACTATCAGCTGGCATTTGCCGCAATACGCCTTACGCTCGGGGATATTGTCGGCTTCGTGGCTGTTCGGATCACCGTTGCCGCATCCGAGGAACACCGCATCGCCGGAAATATCGAATTTTATCAAATTATCGGCATACGGTACTTCGATACCGCGTTCATCCGTAACCGATACATTTATTATCATCGCGTCCTTGCCGCTGTCATCGACGGCGTTTTTGAACGCTTCAAGCACGATCTTCTTTGCCTTATGTGCCGTGCGGCGTTCATCCTTGGCAACGCATTTGCCGTTCTTATACGCCTTGACGCTTATCCTGCCGGGAACGAACTCAACGTTCCACTCCGCGGGAGCGCAGATATCCGACGGCTTTCTGCCCATCGACTTGCCGTTGACGAACAGCTCAGCCTCATCGCAGTTGCTGACTGCCACCACGCGCACCGTGTCGCCCTTGTTCCAATTCCAGTGCGGAAGCAGATGCACTATCGGCTTATCTGTGAAGCAGGCTTTGTTGTAATAGAACGAATCCTTTGCAAAGCCGCAGGTGTCCATTATGCCGAACTGTGACGAAACGCTCGGCCATACGAACGGTGTAGGCTCGCCGCGATAGTCAAATCCCGTCCAGATGAATATTCCCGCGAACCACGGATGCTTGCGCACAAAATCCCACGTTTCGCGCACGGTCTGACCCCACGGCACGACCTCCTCATCGTAATTGTTAAGCAGATGCTTGTCCTCTCTGTCGGAAGCATAACAGCCGCGGGTAGTGACCGCACTGTTGCTTTCCGAGCCGATAAACGCAAGCTCCGGGTATTCACTGCGGTACTTTTCAAGCAGGTTGACGCTGTAATTTATGCCCGTTACGTCCATCTCAAGCCCTGCGCCCGCAGGCGTTCCGTTTATCGCACCCATAACGAATCTTGAATCGTCAAGGTGATCCACGACGCTTCTCATTTTTCTGAATATCCTTGCGCCCTCATCGGTATTCTGGAGCGGCTCTTCGTTGAACAGCGACCAGAACACTACCGACGGGTGATTTCTGTCGCGCTTGACCATCGCTTCAACATAGCCAAGCACCTCTTCGCGTGTCTCGAATCTGCGGTTTTCGTCCATGACGATAAGTCCAAGCTCATCACATAAGTCCAAAACCTCTCTTGTGGGGAGATTGTGCGACGCGCGGTAGGCATTCACGCCCATTTCCTTTAACCGCTTTATGCGATAATACTGCACGGAATCGGGGATCGCCACGCCTACGCCCGCATGATCCTGATGATTGCATGTGCCCTTGACCTTGATGTTTTTGCCGTTGAGCCAAAAACCCGTGTCCTTATCAATGGCGATAGTTCTGAAGCCTATCCTGCACGAATCGGAATCGACTTCCCTGCCGTCCTTAAGCACGGTCACCTTTACCGTATAGAGATACGGCGAATCAATGTCCCAACGCTTCGGTTTGGAAACATTCAGCTTCTGCTTTACCGTTGCTTTCGATGTAAAATCCACATTTACGGGGCTTGATACGCTTTGTGCGATGAGCTGTTCACCGTCGAATATCTCCGTGCGAACAGACGCGCACTGAGGCACGAAATCAGAATTTTCGACCTCCGTTTCAAGCTCTGCCGTCCACGAATTTTTTGTTCCTTTTTTAAGAACGGGCTTTGCAAAAATGCCGTTATGCGCGATATGCAGTTTATCCTTGGCATACATATGCACATGGCGGTAGATGCCTGCGCCCTCATACCACCAGCCCTCATAGGCAGTACCGATTATATGCACGGCAAGCACGTTCGGGCGACCGTCGAAATACGCACGTTCGGTGACATCGAACACGGTCTCGGCATATGCGCTGAACGAGCGCGCAATGAGCGAACCGTTGAAATAAAATTCGGCATTGACGCTCGTACCGTCAAAGCAAATGAGTATCTGTCTGTCCGAAAGCTCGGGCTCGAGCATGAACGCCTTTCTGTACCATCCGTTACACTGTTCACGGTAGCCGTGCGAACGGCTGTAGGATGCGTCAAAGCCGCTTGCGGTAATATAATCGTGCGGCAGATCGACCTCACACCAATCGGATGTATCAAGCTCTATCGCACCTCCGCCGACAGCATTGCCGGATTTCACCACATACGATTCCGGGCGTCCGGCGGCATTTTTGTCGATAGGCTCACCGCGGAAGAAAAGCCACGCTTTATCCATATCATAATTTATACGCATACAAAACATCTCCCTTGTTCGATTTTTATAATGATACCACTTTCGCAGAATGCTTGTCAAGACTCGGAAATGAAAAATACAGCTATTTGACATACTCCTTAAAACATGATATACTTACTTTCGGTGATTTTTTTGGAAAAGCATTTCAGTATAAACAGCAACGGTTGCAGTATAAAATGCAAGCTTTATTCAAACGGGGAGTTCACATTCGACAACGTCGTTATATGCTGTCACGGATTTGCCGGTAATAAGGAAAGCACGGCATTTGCAAAGCTTGCAGAAAAGACACTTGCACTCAATAATTCAACTGCATTCATCGCGTACGATCTGCCGTCACACGGCGAAGACGCGCGTCCGAATATCGACCTTGATGCATGCGGGCTTTATCTTAACACTGTTACAGACTATGCGCGCACAAAGCTCAAAGCCGTGAACATGTATGCTTGCTGTACAAGCTTCAGCGGTTATATATTGCTTAAATATATCCATGAACACGGCAATCCGTTCAAAAAAGCCGTACTCAGATGTCCTGCCGTCACTATTTACCGGCTTATGAACGAAACGATCCTTTCATCCGATGATCTTGTAAAGCTGAAAAAGACCAAGTGTGTTACGGTAGGCTTTGAAAGAAAAATCAAGGTGACAAAAAAGTTTATGGATGAGCTTGAAGCCAATGACGTGACATCGTACAGCTTTGCCGAATTTGCCGATGACCTGCTTATCATCCACGGCACGGGCGACAAGACCGTACCGTTTGAATATGTCAGCGATTTTGCCGAAAATAACGGAATACCGCTGTTTGCGATCGAAGGTGCCGACCATCGCTATAAAGACCCCGCGCATATGAGCAGTTTCGTCAATGCCGCATACAAACATTTTTTTGGAAAATAAAGCGGACCTTTTGCGTGCCGATAAGAAAGCAGCTTCCCGTTTTTATTTCTTGCATGATACCGAATGAAACGAAACAAAGATGCCCGCCGAAAAGAAATTTTTTATCTCTTTGGCGGGCAGTTTCGTGATGGCAGGGAATTATATTACCGTATATCCTTCCTTCAATAACACATTCATTGCTTTATCGAAATTATCTTTTTTAACAAGAATATAGTCTGTATTAAAGGTCGATACCGCAAAGATCCCTATCTTATTTTCGGCAAGGATCCCTGATATTTTCGATAAAACTCCGATAAGGGAAAAATCAAGGATCCCTTGTATGCGGAAACCTTTCCAACCGTTATCACGGTCTGTTGTTCTTGCAGGAGTATCCTCGGTCGCGCATACCAGAGATAACTCCTCATCCGTCTTTCCGATAAAAAAGAATTCTTTGCTCAAGTCAATATCGTCGGTATTTTCAATTTTGCATACTGTCAGATCATACGGTAATCTCTTAAGCTCCATAAGCCAACGACTCCTTACAATTATAAAAATACTGATTTGTCAAAATAGTTGACGGGGAGGATCTTTCGGTCATCCGCATTCAGAATACCGCCTTATCCGTCTGCAAGCTTTTTATTTCATATAGACCGTATTTCCTTTAACAACGGTTCGCAGTACGTTGAATTCCTCATCGACCGCAACGAAATCGGCATCGAAGCCGACATGCAGAAGTCCTTTGTTTTCGTTCATCAGCATGGCAGGCGTACGCGAAGCCATGTATATCGCATCCGATTCGGGAATGCCGAACGCGATCGCCGTCTTTACGTCATTCATAAGGTTAGATGCACTGCCGGCTACCGTGCCGTCAAGCAGGTCGGCATGTATGCCGTGAACCTTTATCTGCTGATCTCCGAGCATGTAAAGCCCGTCAGGCATGCCGGTCGCGCTGATGCTGTCGCTTATAAGCACCATTCTGTTTTTACCGAATGTACGGTAGAGCAGTTGGATTACGTTTTTGTGGATGTGTACTCCGTCGCAAATGACTTGCACGAAGATGTTTTTTTCTATCGCCGCGCCTATCGGTCCGGGCTCGCGGTGTAAAAGAGGTGTCATTGCGTTGAATGTGTGTGTAAGACAGTTTGCTCCGGCTTCGATGATATCGAGCGTGCAGGCATAATCGGCATCGGTATGACCGAGCGACACAACGCCTTTGAATTTTTGCGTAAACTCCTTTGCACCTTCTGTTTCCGGCGCAACCGTAACCATGCGTACATTGGGAAGGTCTGCTATATCGTTTATATCGGGCTTCCTGATATGCGCCGCGTTCTGCGCACCGCGCCGTGACATGGCGATGTACGGCCCCTCAAGATGATATCCGAGAACCTGCGCACCTTTGATACCGTCAAGCGGAGCGCATACCGCCTTTTTGATGTCTTCCATCGGCATCGTCATAGTCGTCGGCATGAACGCGGTCACACCGTTCGCGGCAAGATATTCCGACATATACGGCACTGCATCGCCGTCCATCGTATCGTGTCCCGCCGAACCGTGGATATGGATGTCGATAAGTCCGGGGATGACCTTTTGCCCGTAAAGCTCAATTCCGCCGGCGTTTGTTTTTTTTAGCGATACTATCTTGCCGTCAATCACGGTGATATCGCATATTTTTCCGTTGATGCATGCATTTTTGTAAATCATTGATATCCCTTTCCCGTTCCGTCAACCGTAAGACCCGATCTGAAATCCGACGGTGATATGCCGTTCAGCTTTTTGAATGAATTGCTGAAATAAAATTCGTTGTGAAAACCGCAGGCGTACGCTATATCGGCTATTTTCATATCTGTCGATGTAAGCAGCTCCTGTGCCTTTTTATTGCGGAGCAGTGATATATACTCTTTAGGTGAAAGCTTTACAGCTTTTTTGAAGCGTCTTGCAAACTGAACATACGATATCCCGATGCCGTCCGTAGCGGTTTCAAGCAAAATATCCGGCGAGCGGTTTATTTTTTTCAGTACATCCGCCACCAGCGTATCATCGACCGCATCGTATGACGAAGAAAGTGAATTTTCCAATATATATTGGTTTACTATATCGTTGAACAGCTCATTTTTTATTGCGGCTTCGTCCGTGTATATTTTATTTTCAAAATTTGCAAAGAGCGACAGCGTAGAACGTATGCGTGCCGTATCACGAAACAGGAGCTTACCTCCGCCGAAAATCTCTTTTGCACAGGAAAATCTGAAGCAGTGCAGGATGGAAGGCTCTGTCATATGACGGTGATACCGTGTATTTTTTTTGAATACATAGCCTTCTTCGGCGCAAACCGTATCCGTTTTGCCGTCAGCCGATACATTGAAGCTTCCGCTTTCGACGATCACCATAACGTCGTTTTCGGAATAATAATTTTCCATAAGAAAATTTTCGCGTCTGAGCCGCACTGCAAGCGTGCATTGCGCATACATACACAGCACTCCCGAATGATAAAAAATTATATATATAAGTATAAATCATTGTATTGCATTTGACAAGCGTTTTTGTTAAAATGTTCAAAAAGGAGCTGATGCGCTATAAGAGATAAGGCTAAAAAACTGTCGGAAGAATTTTTGAAGGACAGCGAGTACAAATTGGGCTTCGTTGAGGCGGAACAACGGAATCCGCTCACGTTATCGCTCGGTGAAAATTATAAAAACGATACTCTTTCGGGAGTAAAAACATTGATCTCTGCCGATGCCGCACTTGAACCGCTTTACCGCCGGACACTTAAAAGCAGTGAGTTCAATGAACTGTGTGATGAGGTTTTTGAAACGTTGCTTAATGGCGGCAGAATAATAATTTCGGGTTGCGGTTCGTCGGGAAGACTTGCGATGCGTATCGAAGCCTCATGGCGTGAGGCGGTAGCACATACTGCGTTCCGCGGCTTATCGGAGAGCGTGATATCGCTGATGACGGGCGGAGATTATGCACTGATACGCGCTGTGGAATCCTTTGAAGATCATATTGATTGGGGCTATGCGCAGGCGGCGCACCTGAAAATAACGCCGCGGGATATTCTTATAGGTGTTACCGCTACCGGCGAAACGACATCTATCCTCGGCACTGCGCAGAACGCCATAGCAAGCGGCGCGCGTGTCAGGATGGTGGTATGTACCGACCCGTCAACGTTGCTCGGTAAGCTTGAGCGTGCCGATAAGGTCTACACTTCTCCGCTGTGCAGGAGCCTGTATATCCCGTGCGGCGGCATGGCGGTCACCGGCTCGACACGGATGCAGTCAAGTACGGTAGAGCAGGCTGTTATATCCTCTGCATTGGAGCTTGCACTTGACCGCATGTGCGGCGATACCGTCAGGCTTGATGACGGCTTTGCTTCCGCGCTTGACGCAATAAACGCGCAAGACATCGCGCGTTTGACCGACACGGAAACCGCACTCTATAAAGCGAACGGTCATGTGACATATTTTGCTGACGAATTTCTGCTCGACGTGCTTGCCGATACCACCGAACGCGGTCCGACATTCTGTGTTCCGCCGTTCCGCCCGCGCACAAATACAAGCGAGCCGCTGTCGTGGGCATTCGTCAAAAACCCGTACATGCCGACGCGCGACGCATGGCTTAACTGCTTCGGACGCAAGCCGCGCTGTATAGAAAGTTCTGACCGCATCACGCTCGGCATCCCGAATGACGCCCGTATTCCCGACATCGGACTTGATGCTTTGATGCGCTTTGAAATAGGCTGTGAAGCCGATCCCGAGCGTGAGCAAGGCGAAAGTCTTGCAATATGGATAGGCGGAGGCGCACCTCATGGATTTTCATTCGCCAAAAAATACAAATGCCGCGATGCGTTTTTACTCAACACTCATGTTTTGCCGACACGCATGAAAATTTTTGAGCATGTTTCCGCAAAAATGTCAATAAATACGTTTTCGACAGGCGTTATGGCGAAAATGGGACGCATTTGCGGCAATTATATGGTATGCATGAATATATCGAACAAAAAGCTCATTGACCGTGCGGGACGCATGATATCCGTGCTGTGCGGAATAAGCTATGAAAAAGCCATTGAGGAACTTTTTTTTACAAAGCTTTTGTTTGAACGCGACGGTATCGGAGATTCTCCGGTCAAGGGTACGGTAGACAGGATCGGTATGCGAAAGGATCAAAACGGTTACACTGCATTGTGATTTAAGCGGTAAACCGATCCTTTGAACGGCGGCTTCTGCCGCAGATGAAAGCCCGTCGCGCTTCCGTGGATTTTGCTGTTAATAAAAAACGGTACACTCATCCCATGCTGCGGCGAACGATGAACGGGCGCAGGAGCGCATAAAGGATCAGCATGGAAGCGGAGACAATATAATATATCTTATACGGTGTGATAAGGCTGAGCAAAAGCAATATCACACCGTATTTTACTGCGAATTTTCCGAAAACGGGGGAGAGCAGCACGGAAAGTAAACGCTTTGTGCGGCTGCCGCCTGTACTGACGCGGTCAAGCTCCGGCAAATCAAAATGCTTTGCGATGCTTATTATTTCATCGCGCGGATGCTCGGTGTAGTGTACGTTGAGCATTTCAAGCAGATTTCTGCAACCGTCGCTCATGCCGCTTAAAGAGAAAATGTCTATATGTCCGCCTGTTCCGTTTTCGCGTAAAAACTCTATCATTTCGCTGTCGGTGATGCCTTGCGGATCGTTGTTGCACAAAAGGACGGGAGCGTAGAACATTTTGCAGAAGCGTTCTTTGGATAAAAGCATTATCCGTGATATAAGCGTGGCTTCCGCATCACGTTCATCAGCTTTTTTACGTCGGTGTTGACTGATTTCGTTTCTGATAGTATAATATAAATAAGATGCGATAAAGCCCATTATCAGCGCAAACAGCATGGCGGAATTGCGCGTGGGGAAAACGTATTCGCTTATGGCATATATCACGATAAAAAACACGGGATATAAAAGTATGCTGAATAAAAGTAACAAAACAGGTCACCTCAAATAGATTATTCACGTTTCGGGAGTAAATATACAGTGAAAATCGGCATCTTAGGCGGGGCGTTCGACCCCGTACACTGCGGTCATACCGATATTGCGGAGTATTGCCTCAAAAATACCGATATCGGTAAAATAATGTTTTTGCCGCTCGGTGACGCGCCGTATAAAACATCGGTCACGGATAAAGAACTGCGCATCAAAATGCTTGAAGAAGCATTAAAAGAGTTGCCCGATTGCTTTGTGAGCAGGATCGAAGCTGATCGCGTCGGGAAAACTTATACATTTGATACGCTTTCGCGTCTGCAAACGGATACCGATGACGAATATGTTTATATCATCGGAGCGGACAAGCTTGCGACACTTGATAAATGGTATCATGCAGAGGATATTTTTTCGCTCGTGACCTTTGAGGTGATAGCAAGAAAGGGTACAGATGCACATAAATACGCGCAAAAGCTCATCGGAATGGGCGCAAGGCTCAGTTTTTCGGATTATGCGGGAAAAGATATCTCATCGACACTCATACGCGAGCGGGTACGCAAAAATGATAGAATAACCGGACTTGTCGCGCCGGAGGTGGAAAAGATAATATATGAATACGGATTATATAAAAATCAACGCATTTAAGCAAAAACTTAAGGAAACGCTTACGGAAAAACGATATCAGCACACATTGCGCACACTTCAGAAAGCAATGGAGCTGAGCATGTGCTTGGAGTGTGACCGCGAAGCAGTGTTCTGGGCGGCACTGTTGCACGATTGCGCAAAATATACGGTTCCGACAGAAAAACAAAAAGCACAGCTCGGTGATTTTGCGGGGTATGATAAGATAATCCACGCACCGCTCGGCGCAATAGTCGCACGCGAAGAATACGGAATAAGCGATGAACGTATACTCAATGCCATAAAGTATCACACGACGGGCAGGGCAAACATGACGAACGAGGACAAGATCGTCTTTCTTGCCGACGCGATAGAGGACGGCAGGGAATATCCGAATGTTGAGCGCATACGCAAAGAGACTGAAAAATCAATAGATGACGGTATCATCGCAAGCCTTGAAGGCGTGCTTGAATTTGAAAAAAATGAACAAAGCGGGATACACTATCTTACAAAGGAAGCACTTGATTATCTTAAGGAGGAGAAAAAATGAATTTAGCTGAGGAAATTTGCAGGGCGGCAAGCAACAAAAACGCAAACGACATAATGGTGCTTGATATTTCGGAAATGACGGTAGTTGCGGACAAGTTCATCATTTGCAGTGCCCCGAGTAAATCACAGGTCAAGGCGATCTGCGACAATATTGAGGAGCAACTGCTCAAAAAAGGCGTCAAGGCATCAAAAACAGACGGTTATAATGAGGCGCGGTGGATAGTTCTCGATTACGGCGATGTGATGGCACACATCTTTTACGATGAAGACCGTCTCTTTTATAATCTTGAACGTTTGTGGAACAACGGCAACAATATGTATATTTATAAAGACGGTCAGGAAAATCCGTAAAATCCGTAAAATCAAAAATTTTTGTTGCATAAACGGGAAAAATATGCTATACTTTATTAGGTTTGCATATATGAAAAGAGGATTGTTATGGAAAAATTGAAACTCAGACTTGATATCAATAATATGATGGCAGAGCAGATAGGCGAAAAGGGCTTTACCGAAGATGATCTTGCATCTGTTGCACCTAAGGCAAAGGAAGCTTTTGCTTATGTTAAAGCTAATCGCGGCAAGGGCATGATGGGGTGGACGGAGCTTCCGTACAACCAGAACGAAATAGTTGACGATATCATCGCTACCGCCGCAAGCGTGCGCGAAAAGTTCGATTATTTTGTGGTACTCGGTATCGGCGGTTCTGCGCTCGGTCCGATAGCAATTCAGCAGGCACTCAATCATCTGCACTATAACGATCTTCCAAAAGATAAGAGAAACGGTTGTCCGAAACTCTATGTTGAAGATAACGTCGATCCCGAAAGGATGCAGGCTCTTTTTGACGTTATTGAGCTTGACAAGACCTGCTTCAACGTTATTTCCAAATCGGGAAGCACCAGTGAGACCATGACGCAGTACCTTATCATTTGGGATGCACTCAAGAAGCAGTTCGGCGATAAAGCGGCAGAGCATATCATCGCAACGACCGACATCGAAAAGGGCAACCTCATCAAGCTCGCACGCCGTGAGGGCTTCAAAAGTTATGTTATCCCCGACAGTGTCGGCGGACGATTCAGCGAAATGTGTCCCGTAGGACTTGTTGCGGCGGCTGTCTGCGGAATCGACATAAAGGCGATGCTTCAGGGCGCGGCGTATGCCGATGAGCTTGCGCAAAGCGACGATATTTTCAAAAACTCCGCACTTATGCTTGCTTCGCTTCAGTACCTTGCAATGGGCAGGGGATATAACATTTCCGTAATGATGCCTTATGCCGACAGCCTTAAATTCATGGCGGATTGGTATTGCCAGCTTTGGGCGGAATCGCTCGGCAAAAAGAATTCTCTTGACGGAAAGCCCGTATATACCGGGCAAACGCCTGTCAAGTCGCTCGGTGTAACCGATCAGCACAGCCAGGTTCAGCTCTATACAGAAGGTCCGTTCGATAAGGTCATAACGCTTCTCGGCGTAGATTCCTATCGCACGAGTGTGACTATCTCCGAAGGCTGTGAGGACATCCCTGCCGTAAACTTCCTTTGCGGACATACGATGAACGAGCTTATCACCGCGGAACGCAACGCCACCGAATATGCGCTTCTTAAGAGCAAACACCTCAATCATACCATAATGTTGCCTGAAGTAAATGCATTCACTATCGGTGAGCTTATGTACTTCTATGAGCTTGAAACTGCCTACTGCGGCGCGATGCTCAACATAAATACCTTCGATCAACCCGGTGTTGAAGAGGGTAAAAACGCGACATATGCTTTACTTGGCCGTCCGGGTTACGAAGCAAAGAAGGCCGAACTTGAAGGCAGACCCGAAAAGAATGCTAAGTATATTATTTAACGGGAGAAAACAATATGGAGATTTCGCTTGAGGCATTTTGGAATGTCTTGAAAAAGCATATGGCCCTTATTCTTATCCTTGCATTGACGGCGGGAGTTTTGACTTATGCCGTGAGTGCAACGGTTTTGACGCCCGAATACGTTTCCGTGGCAAAAATAAATATTTTGGCGGATGACGGCTCGGAAATGAACGCATCCCAAAGCCTTTCAAGCTTTTCTTACATCAATAAAATACTGAAAACATGTACGCAGGTGCTTAATACGCGCGACTTCAAGGAGCTTGTAAGATCAAAAGTTGAGTTGGATTATTCTCCTGTCCTCAGCTTTTCATATGACAGCGATTCCACGGTGCTTACAATAAAATCATATGACAGCGATCCTGAGATCGCGTATAAATTTGCAAGTGCTACGGTAGAGTGCATCGGCGGCTATATCGAGGAAAAAATGGCGACAACAGTGGTGGCGATCCTTGTGGAAACACCTGAGCTTCCTAAAACACCCGATTCGCCGAGACCTACAGTCAATGCCGTGATCATGACGCTTTCTGCCGCGATACTGACGTATATTATCGAGTTCGTCGTTGAACTTTTCGGTAAAAAAATCAAGGATGAGGCAGAACTCATAAGGCGATTCCCCGATATACCGATCATAGCTGAGGTCCCTGATTTCAATGAGAATCTGTCACACAGACATGCGTTGCCACGCGGATAATGAATGGTCGGGAGAAATAATATGTTGAAAAAGGATGCCGAACGAAAAGCCAATACCGATTTTTTTACCGTCGAAGCATATAAGCTTGCAAGAACGAATATCGCATTGTCGATCATAAAAAACGGTTGCAAAAAAATACTTATTACAAGCCCGCTTCCGAGTGAGGGCAAGACGACTACCGCATGCAATATTGCGGCGGCGTTCTCCAAACAGGTCAATTCACGCACGCTTCTTATTGACTGTGACCTGAGAAAACCGTCCGTCAGCCGTTTCTTCAGGATAAAGAATACGCCGGGCATTACAAATTACCTGGGCGGAATGAATACGCTTGATGAAGTAATACAAAATGTGCCGAATACCGAGCTTTCGGTGATCTGCGCGGGGATCATACCGCCGAACCCATCCGAACTGCTTTCAAGCTCGCAATTCGCCGAGATGATCGAAGAGCTTGAAAAACGCTTTGATTATATCATTATCGACACTTCGCCGATAAATATCGTATCGGATGCGATCCCCATAACCAAGCTTGTTGACGGCGTTGTGACGGTTATTTTCGAACAGAGATCCACTTATGCCGAACTGGAAAAAACGGTACAGATACTTAACCGTCATGAAGCAAAAATACTCGGTATAGTCCTCAACGGAAGCAAAAGTAAAGAAAATGCATATAAGAATAAGAATCAGAAGCGGTATGGCAGATACGGCTACGATTCTTTACAACAATAATGATGCTGTGCGATATCCATACACATGTTTTGCCCGGACTTGATGACGGCTCGGCTGATATCGGAATAAGTACAAAAATGATAGAACAAATGCGCTTGCAAGGCGTGACTGATGTATGCCTTACACCGCATTTTTATCCTCAGAATATGCCGGTCAGCCGTTTTGTACAAAAGCGTGATGAATGCATTTCACGGGTGCAACAGCTTTTTGACAGTGCCGGCATAACTGTACATCCCGCTGCCGAGGTACGGCTTTCACAGAACCTTTTTTTTAACGAAAGCATAAACGACCTTTGCATCGACGGAAAAAGCTATCTGTTGCTTGAATTGCCGTTTACACCGATCTCGGTCACGGAAATCGAAAAAAGCATAAATCACCTTTTTGCAAATTATTCGGTTACTCCGATAATCGTTCATCCGGAACGTCAGAATTATATTTTTAATCTTACCGCACTTACCGCATTTGCGGATATGGGGTGTCTGGTGCAGTTTGATTCAGGTTCGCTCAAAAACATTTTTATAAGGCAAAAACTCATTCGCTTTATATGTGATGATTTGATACAGCTTGTCGGAAGCGACTGTCACGGCAGCGTCAAGCGCACCCCCGATATGATTTCGATCAATAAGTACCTTGACGAACAAACCGTATCAAAGCTTTTTGAAAACAACGCAGCGATAATCAACCGATAATCAAAAAGTGATCTTTCTGCACATAAAGTGCTTGACAAGTATTGCTTTTTTGAATATAATCATCATGTTAAACGTTTGCAGGTATGGCGGAATTGGCAGACGCGCACGGTTCAGGTCCGTGTGAAAGCAATTTCATGCAGGTTCAACTCCTGTTACCTGCACCATGCAAAAGGCACTTGCGAGAGCAAGTGCCTTTTGCAATGATATCCGTTCCTGTCGGAACGGATGATATACATTCGGTATGATATCCACCTTCGGTGGATGATATATGCCTTTGGCACATAAATGAACGGATATTATATGAAATAAATCTTTTCGTTCTGCGATTTTACATTCGGTTGAAAAACGAATATTTCACTAAAACATAATTGTGCTGTTTCGTATATATACAGAATTCTGCAAAACACAAGGAGAGACTTCGTTGAAAAGGAAAACACTTCTCTTTTGCATTATTGTGATGCCCATTTTGGCGGTAACGTGTATCGCGTTGCTTTTTTACTGTGGGGTGTTGCATTTCAACAACATTGACAGAGAAAAGTATCCGATCATCGGCGTGGATGTTTCATCGTATCAGGGAGAGATAGATTGGAACGAATTGTCGCAAAACGATATTCGGTTTGCGTTCATTAAGGCTACCGAAGGATCGTCATTTGTTGATCCGCTGTTTGAGAAAAACCGGCGTGAAGCACAAATGACAGACTTGCGTATCGGGGCGTATCATTTTTTCAGCTTTGAATCATCGGGTGCAAATCAGGCGAAATCGTTTTGCAATACGGTCAAAAAGGTCGAAAACATGCTTCCGCCGGCTATAGATGTTGAATATTACGGCAAATTCAATTCTGCTGATGATATTGACGTGTCCGCAATAAAAAAAGAGCTTCGTGATTGCATTAACGTGATCGAAAAAGAATTTTCGGTCAAGCCTATCATTTATGTGACTCAAAAATCGTTTGAGGAAATCGTTCAGGATGATTTTTCGGATTGTTGTCTATGGTTCCGAAGTGTATACGGAAAAGTACCTCGAAATGTACCGTGGACTTTTTGGCAGTATTCAAACAGACATGTTCTGACAGGCTATAACGGTAAAGAACGTTATATTGATATGAATGTCTTTTACGGTACGGAGGATGAGTTCCGCGCTTTCACTGCAAGATATTGATTCCCGTCTTTTCGGGAATTTTTTTATGTTTTCTGAAAGCATCCGGTGTGATACCGATATCCTTTTTGAATGCCCGAATAAAATAATTTGCGCTCGAATAGCCGCACAGCGCGGCGATGTCGGCAATTTTTAAGTCGGGATCGTCAAGCAGTTCGACTGCGGAGGAAATGCGCAGTGAGGTAAGATATTTTGCGGGCGTTTGACCGTATTCGGATAAAAACAGCTCATTCATGCGGCGGGGCGAAAGCGATATATGCGATGCGGCATCGTTTACAGATAGGGTGCTGTTCATATAATTGCGCTCAAGGAAATCCTTTGCATCGGCTATTCTCGGATGCGCGTTTTTGCTGTTGAGCTTAAGTATCATCGACATTATAGAATAAAAATGCGATACACATTCGTATTCGTCGGACGGTGTGCAGGAGGCTGTAAAGCGTTCCCATGAATCAAGTATTTTGAAAAACTCGTTTTTGATTTGCGGGTATGAACTGCAATCAAACATAGAAAGATGCATGTCGAACGGCGTAAGCGTCGTAAAGTGTATGGCGATACAGCCGCCGGCTGATACGGATGTGTCGTTTACATTTTGCGTCACGGCATAGCTGTCACTGCTGTTTGCAACCATTATCATGTCTTTTTTTAATATCATTTCGTCATTTCCGACCTTATGAACAGAGCTTCCGTACAGCTTATATGCTATGAAATTATCGTTACCGCCACTGCGCACCCAATTATCCTTGAATATGTTGAAACGGTATATCCGTGTTATTTTATCAAGAATCATCATTTTGAATCACCCGAGAAAATAATATCAGAAAATAGCCGGATTTTCAATAGTAAATTTCCGCAAAATGCTATTTTTCTTAAATTTGCGATTTACTTTTGCCCAAAAGAGTATTAAAATCGTTTTGAGGTGACGGTTATGGAAACATTCAAAAATGAACTTTATGATTTTTATTTGAATAAAATCGACGGTATGGCTGACAGCTTTGCCGAAAAAATGTTTGTACTGCTCGATTCTTTTGTTTCGCCGGATATGAACGGATATCAGCGTAAGGCTTTACAGTATAAAACTATCGCGGAACATGCAGAGCCGATACTGTTTCATACATCTCCGTTCTACCATGAGCTTGGCACGATGATAGCGGTTTGCGACGGATGCGGTTCTTTCCACGGACACAAACACGCGGGCGGTTGGAATTTTGCACGATACGGTCATTTGTATTCGGAGCTTGAGCCCGAGCTGATGAAATTAAAAAACAAACAGGCGGAAAGCCTGCTGTACTTGATTTGCGGACCGTTCAGCGACTGCATGCAGCATTTTATGTTCAACTGCAAGCCGGTATTTGCGGGCGGACTTAAGGCTCTTTATGAGGAAGCAATAGCACGGTCTGCCGACGCAAAGGGGATAGAAAAGGATTTTTTGGATTCCGCTGTTGAAGGCTTGCTTGCAATGAAGCGGATATCGGAAAAGTTTTCAAAAAAAGCACTTAAAATGGTTGAGGGCGCAACCGGTGAGGAAAGAAAAAATCTGTTGCGCATAGCGGATGCATCATCGTATACGCCGTGGAATGCACCGCGCAGTTTTTATGAAGCACTCAACACACTTGCTTTCACACGAACCGTATGCGGCGCACTTGAGGGAGTGGGGTATAATACCTTCGGGCGACCCGATGTTGAGCTTTTTCCGTTTTATAAGCACGATATCGAAAACGGCTTGCTTACAAAAGACGAAGCATATGACTTGATCTGCAAATTCCTTTTGACGTGGGATCTTCATTACGATCATGATATGAAGATGGTGGGATATGCCGATCATGAGCTGGAAAACACATATACGCTCGGCGGATGTGACGAAAACGGTGAGCCTGTGTGGAATGAGCTGACGGAAATGTTCCTGCGTGCAACACGCGAGCATAAGATAATTTTTCCTAAAATCAAGGTGCGCTTTTCGGCAAATTCGCCGAAGGAATACCTTGACGCAATAAACGAAAGCGTGATAAAGGGCACTACGGTGGTGCTTTACCAAAATGACGATGCCGCTGTTCCGGCACTTGTCAACGCCGGATTTTCACTGAAAGATGCGCGTGACTATATCGTTACAGGTTGTTGGGGGCTGATGACGAACGGCAATTTCATGGACGACCACGGCAATTATGTAAATCTTTTGAAGGCGTTCGAGTATTCCGTTCACGACCTGAAAGAACAAAGCAAGTATGCGGAAATAGATTTTCTCCCGTTCGATGGCGCAAAAAGCTTCGATGAAGTATACGATATAACGCTCGAAAATTGCAAGAAACTGTTTCGTGCGCGTAACCGCATCACGCTTGAGGGTAAACCCTTGTGGCATATGACAGACCCCGTGCCGCTGACATCGGCTTCAATGGATGATTGTCTTAAAAATAAAAAAGACCTGACGAACGGCGGGTGTAAATATCACAACGAACACTATCAGTGTGTGGGATTTCCGAATATAATAGATTCGTTGCTTGCCATTAAGACGCTGTGCTTCGATGAAAAGAAGTATTCGCTTGCGGAGCTTCTTGCGGCGGTGAGAAATAATTGGAAAAACTGCGATATAATGCGGGCGGATGCGATGCACTGCCATTGCTGGGGCGATGAAAGCAAGGAATCGTCTGCTCTTGCGCAAAGATTCAACCATGACCTGTATGTTGCACTCGGTGAGATTGAAACACTGTGGGACGGGGGACGGATAGACCTCGGGCATCTGACGTATACGGAAATAAGATTCTGGGGCGAAAAGACGCTTGCAACGCCCGACGGGCGCAAAAACGGAGATTACTTTTCGCAGGGGCTGACACCGTCAAGATTGCACAGCATACCGAATGTCACATCCGTTGTAAACAGCCTCAAGGCGCTTGATGCGCGCGAAATGGCGGGGAATACCGTGGTCAATATAATCCTCCCGTCAAATAAGATGTCGCTTGATAACTGCGAGGCTTTTTTGCGGGCATGCGCCAATACGTCGATGCTTTCGTTGCAGCTCAATTGCGTAACGAAAGAAGAACTGCTTGATGCGCAAAAGCATCCCGAAACGCATCGCGATCTTATAGTTCGCGTCTGCGGATTCTCGGCACGCTTTACGAGCCTTTCACCCGAATGGCAGGCGGAAGTGCTTTCGCGGAATTTCTATGATTAAAAGCATCAATAACGAAACATGGGGCGGTCACGCAACGACCGTCCCATGTAAGCTTTAAGAAAAAACATTTACCTGATATCTGCTTTATATGCTCGCGGTAAAAATCAGGCGCATCGTATTGGTCGCTTATCACCCACACAGTGCCGAGCGCATGCTTTTTTATCTTATCAAGCGCGTATGCGAATTGGCTGAAGCCGGGACTTCCGCCCGCGCCCATAAGCGTCATGCCTATTTTCTGTTCGTCATTCAGCTCTTCGAATTTAAGCGGTGTGTGTTTCATGATGATCTCCTTACAGCTTCAGAAGTATAATGGATGATATCCCGAGGCAAAAGCCTATTATCTGGAGTACGGTCAGCTTTTCCTTGAAAAGGAACTTGCCTGCCGCAAGCGAAGCAAGCGAGGTCAGCGCGGCTATTACGGGCGACATGACGGTCAGATTTTCCACCGATGCAAGATACAGTGAAACAAAGCACGAGCCGCCGTTTGCCACGCCCGAAAGTATACCGTTGAGATCAATAAGCTGTTTTGCGGTTTTCGGCTTGTGCTTGCACAGCATGATAACGGTGAATACCAATGATGCGATGACCATCGTGTAAAGCATGAATTCCACCATATAGCTGTTCGGAAACGCCTTTTGATGCAATTTCTTGACTATCGAACAGCAACCGTCGGAAATCATGGTCGTTACCGTGAAAATGAACCATTTCAGATTTGCTTTTTTGTCGCTTCTTTTCTTTGCGTTTATAACAAAGAGCGAAGAAAACAGAAGAATCAAGCCGATGATGCCGAACACCGAAAGGCTTTCGCCAAGAACGAATATACCGAACGCACACGGGATCATCAGCGAAAACGATATTATCATCGACGTTATCGCCAAGGGACCCGATGCAAGTGCCTTAAGTCCCGCCCACATCGAAATCAGAATAAAAAACGCATATGCAAGTGAATAGAGCAATGTCGGTAAATGGAACGATAACGAAAGCACGACTCCCATCAGCAGGAACATCAGCGAAGCACCAACCGTTTTATTCACGTTGAAAATATCCTGATCGCCCTTGTTGCCGCCGTACTTGCACAGCGAACACTGTGCGACCGAAAGCGCAACGCTTCCCGCGTATGCAAAAAATACTAACATATATCCACCTGTTATTTAAGATCGACTTTATAAGGAAGCTTACCTGTCGGCTTATACAGACCTGCCACCGCGTCGATCGCATAAAGCACGGCGTTGGCTGATTCCGGCGGTCCGGCGATGATGCGCTTCATGTGCGGAACGCTCTCAAGCACGAACGGGTTGCCGAAATACAGGAACGCGGCTATCTTATCGGTGCTTTGAAGTGCTTCAAGTGTGCAGATTATCCTTGATGTAAAGGCATCGTAGCCCTGATACGGCTTTGAGCTTACAAAGCTGATGAAAACCACATCGTCATAGTCGTTTGCCGATTGCAATAAGTTACGGATATCGCCTCTGTCGGGGAACTGCGAGATAGATGTTATGTCCGAATTTGGGAACAGCTTTTGCACACGGGGAACTATCTGACGCGGATGATACCATTCGACGATATCGTTATCCTCGCCCTTGAAAATATTCTCAGCCTGTTCGGTCATAACGACGAAAAGATGCTTGCCGTCTCTCGGAACAGACAGCTCCAGCCCCTCGTCGGTGATAGCCGCGATGCTGTTACGGTTGATTTTTTCCGAAATAGCGTAATCCTCTTCGGTAAGCTCAACTTCCTTGGCATTAACGAAAATATCGTGCTGGAAAGCAAGCACACGCTTAACAGCTTCGTCAAGGCGTTCCTCGGTAAGCACTCCGCGCTTGTAAGCGTCCTTAAGGCTTTCGTAGCAGATGCGCGGCCATTTTGTCCATGAAAGCGCAATATCGTTGCCGCCCTGTATGCACAGCGGGAAACGTTCATCGCCGTATTTTGAGCGGATGCCGTTCATATCAAGGCTATCGGTCATGAATATGCCCTCAAAGCCTTGACGGCGGAGTATGTCGGTTACTTTTTTAGAAAGCGTTACGGGGAAATCCGGGTCTATCTTCGGCAGACGCGAATGCGATGTCATCGCGCCGTCAAGCAATCCTCTTTCGATAAGCTTACGGTACGGATAGAGATTGTCTTCAAGCAGCTCTTCCTCGCTGAGTTCGCAAAGCGATTCAAGCATATGCGAATCCGTTTTGGATATAACGCTCGGGTAATGCTTTACTATGGACTTTATTCCCGCATCGTGGAAGCCGCGGATGTAGGCGGATGCGAATTCCACCAATTTATCCTTATCGTCGGTGAATGATCTGTACAGTTCGCGAAGCTTCGTGATATTCAGATTGGTACGTTCGAGTATCGGACTGCAAACAGTGTTATAGCCTGTCCTGTTTGCCATTTTCCCGACAGACAGTGCAAATTTATATGTATCCTCAATGCTGTCGTTTATGCCGATAGCCATTTGCTTGCCTATCTCATAGCCGGGATAGCCGCTCTCCATATCACAGCATATGATTATGGGATAATCCGCGACCTCTTTTATCTTTTCGATGCACTTTCTTGCGGAATCATCTTCCGTCGGAACGACCCACATAGTACCGAGCGCATGGTTTTTGATAAGCTCAAGCGCAAAATCGAAATCAGGCTCAGCCCATTTGACACCGCCGCTGCCCATCATCACCATGCCGAGCTTTTGGTCAACGCTCAGATCCTCAAAACGCAACTCTTTTATCTCTTTCATAAATACACCTCCGATGTTATTTTTGCTAAGTATACTATTTTTTTCGGCACAAATCAAGCAATAAATCAAGATTTATACGCCTGAATTAAAGATTTTTATTCATTGTGTAAATATTATACAATCGAAAAACCGATAAGTAAATATCCGTATTTAATCAAAAAGATGGTATTTCTGATGATTATAGTTTTTTGCCTGCTGTCAGGGGCGCATAAACGATACTGCCGGCAGGGGGGACTGTCTGAAAGGACTTTTAAAGCACCGATCGTGTCGGTGCTTATATCGTTCGGTATTCTGTTTTATTTTGAGAAAACTTTTTTGTAAATCGATATTATACGCAATATGATTTTCTCACGGAGCTTAAGACCTGAAAAAAGTTCCTTGTTGCTGATTTGAGCATTTTCTGCGGAGTTTTTTGCATAAAGAACATTCAAGAGATATCTTTTTGATAAAAACTTATACTTGTCGGGGCATTCCTGCAATATGTATTTATACAAACGGTATGCGTTCAAATAATGTTCTTTGCTTTTTTCGTATTTTCTGTTTGAAAGACTGCGCTCGTTTGCCGGCGGTATGTGGTAGATCCTGAAAATCTCATTTGTGTAGAACTGATCATAATCATTTTTTATCTGATCCCACAAAAAACTTTCAAAAATAAATTTACATCCCTCAATTTCGGGGAATTTGTACTGTTTTACTATTGAAACTTTTTGAAAACCGCATTTTTCACCTTTACACTGTTCCAATACTTTTTTTAATGCACGCTTGCTGAGCGAATTGATATTTTCGGGGAATGGCTTGCCGACCATTTCCATTTGCCTGTTTTTGACGCAACGGCCGTTTATGCACCATATTCTGTCCTTTGCGGCGGGATCCATTGAATCCCACATACGAAGACCTTTCTCCATTGCATCGGGCAATAGCTCGTCATCGTCATCTATCTGGAAGCAAAACTCTGTTTCCGCCAGATCATACAGCCAATTAAGCGCGCAATGCTTTCCTTTGTTTTCCTGATAATAATATCTTATCGGGAATGTACTGCTTTTTTGAAATTCCCTTATAACATCTTCAGTGTCGTCCGTTGATCCGTCGTCAACAATGATCCATTCAAAATCCTTGTATGTCGATGCTTCAAGTGAAGAATACAATCTGTGTAGCTTTTCAGACCTGTTATATGTGGGCGTCAATACCGATACTCTCATTTTCCACTCTCCTTTTGTGACAACTTTATATTTTGATTATATCATTTTATGCTTTATTTTGCAATATATTTTCAAAAATCAAATTGTCTGCCGCACGAAATGCATTTTAAGGAGGCGCTGATTTATTCGCCTCATATGAAGTCACCGAATTGATAAGCACTTCTTTAATGTTTTGCGCCCCTGCTGTACTCTCCCGGCGTAACGCGGTAAAACTTTTTGAATGCTTTGCCGAAGGACTGCGTGTCGGCAAAGCAGAGCTGCTCGGCGGTATCGGATATGGAATGACCGGATCTGAGCAGTGCGGAAGCCTTTTCTAAGCGACGGGCGGTATAGTAATTCATTACCGTCATGCCCATTGCATCGGAGAATTTCTTTGAAAGATAGCCGTAGCTGTAGCCAAGCTCGGAAGCCATATCTTTTAATGAATGTATTTCACAAAGGTATGTTTCGATGTACTGTATCATGTCGTATATGAGCTGATTCGGCTGACGGTGTACGGCAGAGTGAAGTTCGCTTTCCGGGCGGAAGTGACGGAACACGAGTATCATTACCTGCTGGAGATACGCCTTTATCAACGGAACGGCAAGCGTGTTTGCCGATGTTGCTTCTTCAACCACCGAGACGAGTGTCGGATAGACATCACGGCATGAATACGCTGTAGGCTCATCAAGCTCATCGAACATGCGGTTTATCACTTCGGCGCACTGCCAATCGTCACTGTCACGGTTGAAGCTGAACGCAAAGCTTATAAAACGAAGGGGATGCGTACTGTCGGAGAGTATTTTGTGATCATCGCCTTTTCTGCTCAAAAAGAGCATACGCTCACCGACATCGTAACAGATGCCGTTGCGGTACATTTTTCCGAGTCCTCCGACAATATATGTTATTTCATTGCAAAGCTGTCTGTGCTGTGGGATCTCCTGCGATACAGTGCAGGAAATGTCACTTATCTGATAGACATTGAAGGAATCAAAGAACAGCGGTTGATCCCAATATCCGATATCTATGTGATATTTCTTTTTGCGTACCATACTGACACTCCTTTTCGACAGTATATCTCCGTCAGCATCAATATGTCAAACATTTTCGAAAAAATAATAAAGAATTGACACAAAATGATATTTCTTTGACATTGCAAGGCTGTACTTTACTGATATAATAGTGTGTGCGAAGGAGGGATTTTATGATTTTTGCATATCTTATACATTTAGGACAGAATTTCTGGAAAGAACAGGAAGACGATAATTCCGTGCCGCTCGGACGTTGGTCAGATACTCTTGTGACAGAGGATGCTTCGTGGGAAATGATAACCGCACATATAGCCGCATCGGGTGTCAATACACTTGTTATCGACCTCGGTGAGGGCATACAGTACGAATCGCACCCGGAGCTTTCGTGTAAGGGCGCATGGCCTAAGGAAAGAGTAAAAAAAGAGCTTGACCGCATCCGCAAGCTCGGAATGGAGCCGATACCGAAGCTGAATTTTTCGGCACGGCACGATGCGTGGCTCGGGAAGTATTCGCATATGGTATCGACGCAGGTTTATTATAAAGTGGTTGCGGAGCTTATCGACGAGGTGTGCGAACTGTTCGACACACCGCCGTACTTTCATCTCGGAATGGATGAGGAGTGGCCGGAAATGGCGGGCGGAGGCTTCATTTGCATGCGTCAGGGCGAGCTGTTCTGGCACGACATAAGATATCTCTGCGCTTGCTGTACCAAAAACGGCGTGCGACCGTGGCTGTGGGGCGATACGGCGACGTTCAAGCTTGAAGAGGCTATCGCAAATTACCCCAAGGAAGCGATAATTTCAGCCGCAAACTATATCCGCATTCGCAATACGCATTTGATGAACGCTCATGAAAAAGCGTATACCGATCCGTATTTTGCGTATGCCGATAACGGCTTCGAGCAAGTGCCTACCTGCGCTACATATTACAATACTCAGAATGCCGACGATACGATGTATTTGCTTAAGGATAAACCGGGCGTGATAGGTTTCCTTACCGCGCCGTGGTTCCGCACACGCAAATCCGATGAGCTTAAGCATCTTGCCGAAGCGGATATATTCGGTGCGGCAATAGAGAAGTATTTCGGAAAGGAGCGCAAATAATGGATAATAAGATATGGGCATGCCGGCTGTGCCTCGGCTATAACATATGGTTCGATGAGGGCTATAAGATGACCTTCACCGATGACGACAGACAAAAAAGAGATTTCCTTTATTTTGACGAAGAGGTTTTCGGCGAACTGTGTGATTTTCTTGCGGAGCAGGGCTTCAACACGGTCGTGCTTGAGCTTGCGGAGGGCATGATATATGACAGCGCTCCTGAGCTTGCCGTAAAAGGAAGCTTTAATAAATCCAAAATGCGAAAACTGCTTGAATATATGCGTTCACGGGGGCTTACACCGATACCGAAGCTTGATTTCTCGGCGGCGCACGATGTATGGCTCGGCGAATACGGCAGGATGCTTTCAACTGACGAATATCGCGAGCTTGGCGCAAAGCTGATCCGTGAGGTGTGCGAGCTGTTCGACCGTCCCGAATACTTTCATCTCGGCTTCGGCGATGAAACACTTGAGGCACAAAAATATTATCAGTATGTCGTTGTACGCGGCACGGTGAATTTTTGGCACGATCTGAATCATTTTGCGGATGCGTGCCGCAAAAACGGTGCAAGACCGATAATTTCAGGTGATCTGTATTACCGTCAACCGGAAATATTTGAACAGTGTATTGCCGACGATATCGTTATCGAAGCAAAATACACCGAATACATGGTTGCGGAAAAAGATAAGTTCGGACGTGACCTGCGTCCTGATGTGCAAAAGAAATTTGAAAGCCTTATACGGCTTAAAAACGATACCATCTATGCGTGCAACGGCATAACTGCTTTCAATACGGATTCGCTGTGCGAATATGCCGCAAAATGCGATTTGCCGAATTTTATCGGGATGATGACATCGTCCGATGAGCCGACCGCGCGCCGCGTAGCAAACTTCATCAAGCATGACGCATCACGCCTTGCCGCGGGGAAGAGGTTCTTTATAAGCTAAACATGTAAAAATACTTTACTTTTTGTGTTATCGGTGATATAATCGTCAATGCAAAAACAAAAGGGGGAGTATTTTTATGCAAATTGAAGAATTGCTTGAAGCCGTAATGGTAGTTTGCTTCGGTCTTTCGTGGCCGATGTCGATAATCAAATCGTACAAGAGCCGCACCGCAAAGGGAAAGAGCCTGTTCTTTCTCATGATGATATGGGTCGGCTATGTCGCGGGCGTGGTGTGGAAGGTCATCGCGTGGAGCAAGACCGGCGTATTCACATATCCGTCGGTATTCTACATCATAAATCTCATTATGGTCAGCATTGATATCTATCTGTATTTTGTTAATCGCGCAAGAGACAGAAAGGAAAATAAATGGTAAAAAATATCGTATACGATAAGGCACACCCCGAATGTACAATTGATCTGTTTCTGCCCGAAAACACCGAAAATGTGCCTATGTACATTTATTTTCACGGCGGCGGACTTGTCGGCGGAAATTCATCCGAGGCAGCTTCCGCGGCGGAATTTTTAGTCAAAAAGGGAATAGCGGTCGCATCTGTCAACTACCGTCTTTATCCGAATGCGGCGTTTCCGGATTACCTTACCGATTGCGCTAATGCCGTAGCGTTTTTGATGAACAGCACCGGGTACGGCAGCTTTTCGTCGTTCACCTTGGGCGGCTCGTCGGCGGGCGGATATATCACCATGATGCTGTATTTCAATAACGAATATTTTGCTTCTGCCGGCGTTGACAGAACGAAGATAAACGGTTATTTCTTCAATGCAGGTCAGCCGACATCGCATTTTACTTATCTTGCGCGTGACACTCACGAGGACAGCCGCCGCGTCATGATAGACAAAGCCGCACCGATATTCTACCTTGATAAGCAATATGAGCATCCCGAAAACGAACCGTATATACTTATCGTTTGCTCGGATCACGATATGATGAACCGCTTGGAGCAAAATATGATGCTCAAAACGGCAATGCTCCAATTCGGATTCCCGGGCGAAAAGCTCACATTCAAAATATATCCGAACACGACTCATTGCAGTTATGTTTCTCCTGCGTCGGATTCGTATCTTGAAGATACGCTTGCGCTTATCACAAACTCAAACGGAGGCAAATTATGAAGATACTTGCTATCGGCAACAGCTTTTCACAGGACGCGACGCGCTATCTTTACGCTATAGCAAAAGCGGACGGCTATCCGCTCACCGCCGTAAATCTCTGCATCGGCGGATGTCCGCTTTCAAAGCATTACTTCAACATGCTCGGCAACAAAAAAGACTATATGCTTGAATATAACGGCGAAACGACGATGTTCAAAATGTCGCTTGAGGAAGCTCTGCTTGCGTATGAATGGGATGTCGTCACGATACAGCAGGTAAGCCATCTTGCGCCGAATTACGCTACATATCAGCCGTATCTTAATGAGCTGAATGTTTTTTTGCGCAAATGTGCGCCGAAGGCAAGACTGCTTTTGCAGGAAACATGGGCTTATGAGCATGACAGCAACAGGCTTGTAAATGAGCTTAAATATGCGACGCCGGAAGAAATGTACGCAGATATTCATGCTTCTTACGCGCAGGCGGCAGAGGAGATAAATGCCGATATCATACCGTCGGGAACGCTTTTTATGCACCTGATAAAAAACGGTATTCCCACCGTTCACCGAGATACGTTCCATGCGTCGCTCGGGCTCGGCAGATACGCGCTCGGACTGCTGTGGTATAAAAAGCTGACGGGAAAAAGCATCGACGAAAACAGCTTCCGCGATTTCGATAAGCCCGTTACAGAGGAAGAAATAGCGATAATCAAAAAAAGCATAAACGAGATACTGTGATATGTAACGGATCCGCGATATGTAATAAAGCAGAGTGCTGTAAAAACACTCTGCTTTATCTTTTTTTTATGAGCTTACTTGTTGTTCTGCTCGTACTGTTCAACCATTCTGCGAACCATTTCGCCGCCTACACGGCCGTTGTCCTTCGAAGAAAGATCGCCGTTGTAGCCCTTCTTCATGTTTACACCGAGGCTGTTCGCAACTTCGTATTTCATGTTCTCAAGAGCTGTCTTAGAATCTGACTTTGCCATACGTTTTTCACCTCCCTCTTAAGAATCTGTTATTATTCTTGACGGGAAATAAAAAAATATGCAAAATTTATTTAAGGATATTTTTGGTAATCAGTTGTACACTATGTCCGAAAGATCGCGGTCGAACTTTTCAAGCACCGACGCGATGAGAGAAGAATAGCGTTCGGCATATGGAAGTATCTCATGCACTACGACGTTCTGCGTTTCCTTTAACAGGAGAGTGTTCGAAAGCGCATAGGAAAAACGCGCCTCGGCTATGCCGCTCTGACGCTTGCCCAAGTAATCGCCCGGACCGCGAAGCTCGTAATCGTACTGCGCTATATCGAAGCCGTTGCTTGTTTTCGTCATTATTTTCAACCGCTCAAGCGTTGTCGGCTCGACGCTTTGCGTGAGCATGAAGCAGTACGACTTGATACTGCCCCTGCCGACGCGCCCGCGAAGCTGATGGAGCTGTGCAAGCCCGAAGCGCTCCGCGCCGTAAATTACCATTATGCATGCGTTTTTGACGTTTACACCGACCTCGATGACGGTGGTGGAGATGAGTGCTTTTATTTCGTTTTTTGAAAATGCGTCCATCACCGCGTTCTTTTCTTCCGCGCTCATGCGCCCGTGCAACAGAGCGATGGGAATATCTGCGAATATACCGTTGCTCAGCGTTTCAAACAGTCCCTCTGCGCTCAGCACATCGCTTTCGCCGTCATCTTCTATGACGGGGCAGACGAAATATGCCTGTCTGCCCGCGAGCATTTCTTTTCTTATATAATCAAGCATGTCGTTTTCGCGGTTTTTGGGAATGACCGATGTTGCGACCTTCTGCCGTCCTGCGGGAAGCTCGTCTATTAGGGAGATATCAAGATCGCCGAACACTATCAGCGAAAGCGTGCGCGGTATCGGCGTTGCCGACATGACGAGCATGTGCGGAGAATCGCCCTTTGATGCAAGACGCGCCCGCTGTGCCACGCCGAAACGGTGCTGTTCGTCGGTGATGACGAGCGCGAGAGAGTGAAATTCGGTGGTCTTTTGCACAAGCGCGTTCGTGCCGACTATGTATTTTGCCTCACCGCTCTTTATGCGCTCAAGCTCGGTCGCACGCTCTTTTGGCGAAAGTGAGCCGGAGAGAAACGACACGTTTTCCTTGCCGAAGAACTCAACAAGCTGTAAATAGTGCTGACGCGCCAGAATGTCCGTGGGAGCCATAAGTGCCGCCTGACAGCCGTTCGAAACCGCTGTCAGCATGGCGATGAACGCAACTACGGTCTTGCCGCAACCGACATCGCCCTGTACAAGACGGTTCATCGCCTTGCCGGATGACATATCACGCATTATTTCGTCTACGCACTTTTGCTGTGCTGCCGTAAGCGCATAGGGTAGTTTTTTTATAAAAGCTTCAACAGCATCGCGTTTGATGTCCAAAACCCGTCCCGCTTCGGTCTGATTTGATTTCCGCCTGAGCTGTATATAAAGCTGTATGCCGACAAGCTCCTCAAAGCAGAGCCTGCGCCGCGCGGCAAGAAGCGCCTGCTCGCTTTCGGGAAAATGGATATTTCTAAGTGCATACGAACGCTCGGCAAGCTTGTGCATGGCGCGAAACTCGGGAGAAAATATCTCCTTTTCCTTTTCGGCACAGTATTCGACCGCCTGATGCATCAGCACGCGCATCGCACGCTGATTTATGCCGACCGATGCAGGCAGACGGTAGACGGGGGCTATCGTAAGCTCGTCCTCATGTTCGATAGAGGGATTCATTATTCTGCGCCGTCCCTGCTTGATTTCGACCGTGCCGTAGAGATACAGCACGGAATCCTCCTTTATATTCTGCGCCATGTACGGCTGATTGAACCATATGACCTCTGCAAAGCCGGAAACATCCTCAACGGTGCAGGAAGTGATGCTCATTTTTTTGCGGGGGAAACGCACCGACGGCTTTGCGACACAGCGCACCTTAAAAAGCGCCGGAGCATACGCACCGACGGCATTTATTTGTGAGATCACTGTAAGATCTCTGTATTTTTGCGGCAGATAGGCGACAAGGTCCTCAACGGAATAAATGTCGAGCCTGTTCAGTGCTTCATCGCGCTTTGCGCCTACGCCCTTAAGTTCCGTAAGCTTCATTTTTATAACCTTATGAATCTGTGATTGCCGAGACAGTCACAGAAATAAATTGCTTTGTTTTCTCCGTCGGGGACGGTGAATGTGTATTTAAGCGAAGGCTTCAACGCACTGCGCACTGAAAAATCCTCAGTGATAAAGGCAGAGCCCTCTATATTGCCGACGGAAAGATATGTCAGATATTGCAAGCCGTCACTGCATTTGGGGAGACACGAATCCACGTCGAGCGCGTGATAACCGTTGACGGTGACTGTCAACAAGCCGTTGCCGGAGCTTTTTATGATCGAAACTCCCGCCTTACCGTCTGCGGCTTCGGTGTGGAATATTTCAACATCTGCGGTCGTTTTTTCGCAAATCCTGCGGCGGAAGGTAAGCAAGCTGAGTGCTGCCTTGTCTACGCCGATAAAACGTCTGCCGTTGTTGGCGGCACTCATCAGCGTCGTGCCGCTGCCGGAAAAAAGATCGCATACGGTATCGCCCTTTTCGGTGCAGGAAAGGATTATCCTGTCGAGCAGTGCAAGCGGCTTTTGCGTGCCGAAGCCGGTGCGCTCGGGATGCTTTTGCTGAAGATGGGGGATATCCCACACGTCATCGTCCGCGACGGTCTCATCCTCGTAATAGCGGTATTCCCTGCCTGCGCTTTTTATCGAAAAATATACTTTGCCGTTTTCATCAACATTACGCTTCATGTGGTTGGTGCGCTTATCTGTGCGCGGCTTGCCCGTGGCGACGGGGTGAAGCTTTACATTCGGCTTTTTGCCGTAAATATATATGTTATCGTGCTTGGCGGCAAAAGAATTTTTACTGCTTCCGCCGGAATGATAGTGCCAGATTATCTCGTTTATGAACGATCTTTCACCGAAAACGTCATCGAGCAGAAGCCGTATATGCGCAGAGGAATGGCGGTCAACGTGAACGCATATCACGCCGTCGTCGCACAGAAGCTCCTTTGCGCCGCAGACGACCTTGCGAAGAAAAGCAAGATACGCTTCACGGCTTTCCCATGTGTCGGAATATGAAGGTATTCTGACAAAATGATCTTTCTCGCCCGAAAAGCCTTTTTCACCGACGGGGATCCGTGCATCAAATTCACGTCCCGTCATAAACGGCGGGTCAAAGTAGACGAGCTTTACTTTGCCCGCGTATTTTTCGATAAGCGTGGGCATTATATCCAAAACGTCGGCAAGATAATATTCGCCTGCGGCGGCACTGTCAAGACCGTTTCCGAATACGATTTTTTCTTTTTTAAGCAACATTGAGCATCACCCAAAAAATTCTATACATCAGTTTTCTTTTTTATTCGCACGCTTTTTGGCAAAATAAACGGCATTGCCGTATATCAGCCCCGCGGCACATCCGATGCACACCAATACGATGATAATGATGTACCAATTCTCCATAAGATAATCCGCGTCGATGCCGAGCTTTTCAAACAGAGAAGCTTTTTCGCCCTCAAGATGCGCTCCGGCGGCAGATATCCTTGCGGAAATCACTGTGATGAACGTTGTAATGAACATTATTATCGCACATATTTTCTTTTTCATTATTATCACCCGATAATATTGTAACATCATACGGAAATTTTTTCAAGAATTTATTTGCATATATCTTTTTTATTTGATATAATATAAAGGATTTATAAGGAGGAGTGTTTATGGATATATTCGGTGTAGCCGTGCCGATCCCGGCAGTGATCATCGGGGCGGTAATAATTATCGGAATAATAGTTCTGATAATTCTGGCAATAATATCAGGCAAGAAAGAAAAAAAGGAGATACCCGATCCTGACACACGGGAAAGCTTTGGCGATTTCCACGGTCTGCTGACAAAGGAAGACTTTGAGGTGCGTGCCGACGACCATATGCTTGAGGTTTACCGCATGCAATGGATCCAGGCTGAACCCGGCGACAAAAAGGATAACTATCTGTTGCTTTATCTTGCGCTCAAGCAGCTCAACAAAGAGCAGGATGAATCTGAGGACGAGTGGACTCAGGAGCAATGTGAAGCGAGAATGGACGAGATAATCGCCGAACTCAGCGAAAAAACAGGCATAAAGCCGATAGTGAACGAGCTTGACGAAAGCGAATTCGAGGCTTATTTTTCGTCGGATGAAGAAACGGACGGTGGCGAGGACGGTGCCGACGGAACCGATATCGCCTCAGATGCCGATGAAGCCGATGAAGCCGACAAAACCGATGAAGCCGACAACGCAAACGAATAATGTCAATTTTCGGGGAATAGCAAATGGATATAATAAATGTGACGGAACAGAGCTTTGACAGGGCTGTTTCGGCAGGAAAAGTGATAGCCGATTTTTTCGCGCCGTGGTGCGATCCGTGCAGAAGAATGGCGGAAGAGCTTGAACAGCTTGCAAAGGAAAGAGCTGATATAAGGATAATCAAGGTCAACGTGGACGATTGCCCGATGATCGCTTCAAGATACGAAATAATGAACATCCCGACAGTGCTGTTCTTTGAAAACGGCGAACTGAAAGCAAAAACGGTCGGATTTGAAAAAAGAAGCGAGCTTGTGCGCGATTTGGGCATATAGATCAGTTTTGACATGATATATATTTGTTTTGGTATGGTTTAAGTTTGCTTTTGCATATTGACAAGCCTTGCCCAACGGAGTATAATGCTTTCGAAAAATACGAATCGAGGAGTAAAAAACATGAAGAAACCTGAGATTGCTTGCTATCATTGGTCAAATTGGCATCCCACGCCGGGCAACGACGAGAAAAGGGGAAAAGGCTGGACGGAATGGGAGTACTTAAAACGTGCCATCCCGAGATTCCCGGGACATCAGCAGCCGAAAACACCGCTGTGGGGATATTTGGACGATTCGAAGGTCGAAACGATCGAAAATCAGATAAATACCGCCGCCGATTACGGTCTGGACGCTTTTATATTCGATTGGAATTATCGTGGCAATACGACTGCGCTTGAAACATTTCTTACCGCGCCGAGCCGCAACAGGCTGAAATTCGGGCTTATGGAGTGCGGTGCAAGAGATGCTGACACTCAGCTTGAAGTGTACGATTATATAATAGATAACTATTTTTCTCAGCCGAACTATTGGCATGTTGACGGCGGATGCTATTTTTCCGTATATGAGATCGGCAAGCAGGTCAACAAGATGGGCGGCATAGCCAACGCGAAAAAGGCCGTTGAAGAATTCCGCCGCCGTGCCGCGGCAAAGGGACACAAGGTACATTTTGTCGCAGTAGAGTGGGGCTTGCAGGAATTCTGCTGTCAGGGGCTTGACCCGCAGGAAATCGTGCGCGAGCTTGGCATCGACGCGATAACGAGCTATACATGGTATCATAATACCACTCCCGAATGGCCGTGCGGCGATTACAACGAATGGGCTGAATCGGCTTACGATAAAATGCTTGAGCTTGAAAAAAAGTATCCGGTACCGTACTACACGCATGTTTCGATGGGCTGGGATCCTACACCGAGATGCCCCGAAACCATGAAGTACGAGCTTGGCGGACCGCTCATGTACCATACGCTTTCGGGCGAATATGAAATACAGCACAAGCCGTATTTTTCATCGGTCGTAAAGAACAATACTCCGTATGAATACCGCAGAGCATTGCTTTCGGCAAAGCGTCATCTTACAGATACGAATCCCGAAAATCCGATAGTCACTCTCTATGCGTGGAACGAGTGGACCGAAGGCGGCTACCTTGAGCCGGACAACATAAACGGCTACGGCTACCTTGAGGCGATAAAGGAGATTTTCGGTAAATGACATGGAATGTCTGGGTCGGAAATGCAATAAGCATAGTCGGCATTATTCTTAATATGCTGATATATCAGCAAAAGGACAGAGCCCATTTGTTAAGATGCAAGCTTCTTGCCGATTCCATGGCATTGCTCAGCTATCTTTTTCTTCTTGCATATACGGGAGCGGTCGTTGCCGCGCTGGGGATGATAAGAAGCATAGTATTCATCAACCGCACGCACCATAAGTGGGCATCAAATCCCGCATGGATGTACATATTCCTTGCACTTGTTATCGTATCGGGTATATTCACATGGAAGAGTATATTCAGTCTGCTTCCGATGGCGGCTTCGATCATTTCCGTTATCAGCTTCTGGATAGGAAAGCCGAGGATATCAAGAATACTTTCGTTTCCGATATCCGGGCTGATGATGTCTTATGATTTTACCGTGCAGGCATACATATTTATCATCGGAGAGACCATGACGATAATTTCATCGGTTCTCGGAATAATCAGAAACGATATAAAAAAATCGACCGCTGATACCTGAAATCAAAAGCAGGCTGACATGAGCCTGCTTGTTTTTACGCCGGTACGGATCGCCGCTGTCCATGCACTCTTTTTACGGGAACTCTGTCCCCGTACCACTGCGTGATTTTTGAAAAAAAGCACGGCAAAAAAACTTTATAAAAAGTAGTTTACAAGAATTTCATTTAGTGATATAATTTTTCCATGTACGGAACTTTGTTCTCGGTTTGCTCGCTTCCTCGGCGGCTTACTGTGAACATAAGCGTTTGTACAAATCAAAGAGGAGGTTTATTGTGATGGATAAGGCTACAAAGTCTGAGATCATTGCCGCTAACAAGCTGCACGATTCCGATACGGGCTCTCCCGAGGTACAGATCGCTCTTCTTACCGAGCGCATCAATCACCTTAATGAGCATCTTAAGACGCATCAGAAGGATCACCACAGCCGCAGAGGTCTGCTTACAATGGTAGGTCAGCGCCGCGGCTTGCTTGCGTATCTTAAGGACAAGGATATCGAAAGATACAGAGCGATCGTTAAGAAGCTTGGCTTGAGAAAGTGATTTCCAAAGAAGCGGATAAAGTTTTTTATCCGCTTTTTCTTGAATTATTTCGGTGCGCAGGTGCATTTTTAATATATGTTATTATTATTAAAGGAGTATATATGATGGAATTCAGACAGTTCAAGACGACATATGCCGGCAGAGAGCTTATTGTTGAAACCGGCAAATACTGCGGACAGACAAACGGTTCGTGTGTAGTTCGTTGCGGCGATACGGTTGTGATGGTATCGGCAACAATGTCAAAGCAGCCCAGAGAGGGAATGGATTTCTTCCCGCTGAGCGTAGAGTTTGAAGAAAAACAGTATTCGGTAGGAAAGATCCCCGGTGGCTTTATTCGCCGTGAGGGAAAGGCAAGCGAAAAGGCAATACTTACAAGCCGCCTTATCGACCGCCCCATACGTCCTTTGTTCCCCAAGGGACTGTTCAACGACGTTCAGGTAGTAGCTACATGCCTTTCGGTAGACCTTGACAACATGCCCGACGTGCTTGCGATGATCGGTTCGTCTGTAGCACTCACGATCTCGGATATCCCGTTCGCGGGTCCCACAGGTTCGGTAACGGTCGGCATGATAGGCGATGAGTACATACTCAACCCGAACGAGGAGCAGAGAAAGGAATCACGTCTTCATCTTACCGTTTCCGGCACAAAGGATGCCGTTATGATGGTCGAAGCGGGAGCCAAAGAGGTCACAGAGGCTGAAATGCTTGAGGGCATCATGGTAGCTCACGAGGAAATAAAGAAGCTTGTCGCATGGCAGGAGGAGATACGCGCCGAGATAGGCAAGGAAAAGCTTCCGATGGAGCTTTATCACGTTCCCGAGGATATCGACAAGGCAGTAAGAGAATTTGCTTACGACAAGATCGTTTGGGTAATGGATACGTTTGACCGCCACGAGCGCGAAGTGCGTGAGGAGCAGGCCGAGGCTGAGGTGCAGGAGCATTTCGCCGATATCTTCCCCGAATCCAAGCGTGAAATAGGCGATGCGCTTTATTACATCAAAAAGGAAGTAATGCGCAATAAGATACTTGACGAGGGCGTTCGTCCCGACGGCAGAAGCGAAAAGGAAATACGTCCCATATGGTGCGAGCATGGTATGCTCCCGAGAACCCACGGCTCTGCGGTATTCACCCGCGGACAGTCGCAGGCGATGACGATAACCACTCTCGGACCGCTTTCCGATGTCCAGGAGCTTGACGGCATCGACGGCGAGACCGCAAAGAGATATATGCATCAGTACAACATGCCCGGCTACGCGACAGGCGAGCCGAAGCCCCTCAGAGCGCCCGGCAGACGTGAGATAGGTCACGGCGCGTTGGCAGAGCGTTCGCTTGAGCCGGTCATCCCGTCGGAGGCTGATTTCCCGTATGCGATACGTGTCGTTTCGGAAATAGTTTCGTCGAACGGTTCGACCTCAATGGCATCGGTTTGCGGCTCAACGCTTTCGCTTATGGACGCAGGCGTTCCGATATCGGCACCCGTTGCGGGCGTTGCCATGGGTCTTATCAAGGATACACGCGAGGGCTCGGACAAGGTCGCAGTGCTTACCGATATACAGGGACTTGAAGACTTTTTGGGCGATATGGACTTCAAGGTAGCAGGTACCGAAAAGGGTATCACCGCTATCCAGATGGATATCAAGATAAAGGGCATAGACAAGCCTATCCTTGAACGCGCGCTTGCTCAGGCAAGAGAAGGCCGTATGTTCATCATGGGCAAGATGCTTGAAACCATCCCCGAGCCGAACAAGGAGCTTTCACCCTATGCACCCAAGACCATGTCATTCAAGATCGACGTTGATAAGATCCGCGAAGTCATCGGTACGGGCGGCAAGGTCATCAACGGCATCATTGCCGAGACCGGCGTCAAGATCGACATCGACGATGACGGTACTGTCGTTATTTATGCTGTGGATCAGGCTTCGGGCGACAAGGCGAAGAAAATGATAGATGATATCGTCAAGGAGATAGAGGTCGGCGAAACCTATTTCGGTACGGTAGTGCGCATCATGGATTTCGGTGCATTCGTTGAGCTTCTTCCCGGCAAGGAAGGTCTCTGCCGCATCGGTGAGCTTGACAATAAGTTCGTCAAGAAGGTCGAGGATGTTGTTGCAATAGGCGATAAGATCATGGTTCGCGTTATCGAGATCGACGATAAAGGCAGGGTCAACCTTTCAAGAAAGGCTCTCCTTCCCAAGGCGGACAAGGAATAATAACGAGATGCGGGGACTTTGTCTCCGCACCTGTTGTTTATGAACAAGACAAAAGTCAGGCGAAAGGAAAATTGTTTTATGGCATTTATTCAAATGAGCATGTTTTCGGAAGCGTTGGGCAAGTGCGTTCAGGTAAACGTCATCATGCCGCAGAACAGCACTAACGGTCAGATAGGCTTGGAGAACAATTCATCCGGCGGTAATTACAAAACGCTGTATCTGCTTCACGGCTTGTCCGATGACAATACTATATGGATGCGCAGAACGTCAATAGAACGCTATGCGGCAAAATACGGTATCGCGGTCGTCATGCCGAACGGCGATAAGAGCTTTTATACAAATATGGTACACGGCGACAGATATTATGATTATATCGCACGCGAGCTTCCGAATATCATAGAAAATATGTTCCCGGTATCGCGCAAACGTGAGGATCGCTATATCGCCGGACTTTCTATGGGCGGCTACGGTGCGCTCAAGATAGCGTTGAGAGAAGAAACGTTCGCCTGCGCCGCGGCACTTTCGCCCGTGGGTGATATAAAAAAGCGTTCGGAATATTGGGTGGAGCTTTTCAAAAGCATTTTCGGAGAGGAGCGAAACATACCCGATAATGACGATCTGTATTGGCTCATCAAAAACTGCAAAACGCGTCCGCGTATCTTTATGGCGATAGGCACAGAGGATTTTTTGTATCACGACGACCAACCGCTTAAAGACGCTATAGTACGCGAAAATTACGATTTCAAGTATATGGAGGGATCCGGAACGCACTGCTGGGAGTTCTGGGACGAGTATATTCAGTACGCACTTGAATGGATGTTTGAAAAAGCGTAGGTTCTTTACCTTTGCCGTTCCCGGTGGCTTCGTCCCCGCACCCCTGCGCGCTTTTTGAAAAAAGCGGGGCAAAAACTTTTATTTCGCTTTGCACGTCTATGATAACGCGTAGGGTGCGGCGTCCCCGACGCACCGCTGTCGCACGGTGAGTTGCAGGAAATCGCAACATGTTTTATATCTTTGTGTCATTGCGAGGAGCGTTAGCTCCGTGGCAATCCGGATACGAACAGAAGTAACTTTATGTAAAACATGGATTGCCACGCATCCTGCGGATGCTCGCAATGACACAATGGGTATTTTTCGGAATAATGGCGTTGTTTCCTGCCCGTGCTTTGTGCGCGAACGGTGCGACAGCGGATGCCGCACCCTACGGGACAGTCAAGACAGTGCGCCGTAAAAACGTATGAGCATATGCTGTTTTCTCAACGTTATTTTTCACGGAAATAAAAAAGAACCAAAGCGTAAAAAGTGCTTGCCAATAAAAAAGTAATGTGATATAATCATCAGGTAAAAATTCACACTCGTGCAGTGGGCAATGTGCTTGTTCCGAAAGGTAAGCTTGCAGCGTGCATGAGGAGGAAAAAACAAGGAGGACATTAAAATGTCAGAAAAATCAGTTATCTCAATGAAGAGCTTGCTTGAAGCAGGCGTACACTTCGGTCATCCCACACGCAGATGGAACCCGAAAATGGCACCGTATATCTTTACGGAGCGCAACGGCATCTACATCCTTGACCTTCAGAAGACCGTCAAGAAGGTAGAAGAAGCTTATTCGTTCGTATTCGATGTAGCTTCTAACGGCGGATCTATCCTTTTCGTCGGCACAAAGAAGCAGGCACAGGAGTCGATCGAATCCGAAGCAAAGCGTTGCGGCATGTTCTATGTAAACCAGAGATGGGCGGGCGGCATGCTCACCAACTTCAAGACCATCCGTTCGAGAATCGAAAAGATGAAGAAGATCGAAAAGATGATCGAGGACGGCACAATGGAGCTTCTTCCCAAAAAAGAGCAGGCTAAGCTCATGAAGGAAAAGGAAGAGCTTGATGCAAACTTCGGCGGTATCCGCGAAATGACAAACATCCCCGATGCGATGTTCGTTGTTGACCCCCGCAAGGAAGCCAACGCTATCCATGAGGCTAAGATCCTCGGCATCCCGGTAGTTGCCATCGTTGATACGAACTGCGATCCCGATGACGCCGATTATGTTATCCCCGGCAATGACGATGCTATCCGTGCCGTAAAGCTGCTTGCAGGTACAATGGCTAACGCCGTTATCGAAGCCAACCAGGGCGAATCCTTTGAGGTAGAGGAATCCGAGGAAGCGGCTGAGGCTGAGGTAAACGAGATCGTTGAAGAGATCAATTCCGAAGAAGCTTGATTTGGGAGGTAAAACTACTATGGCAGATATTTCAGCTAAGCAGGTAATGGAATTCATGAAAAAGACCGGCGTCCCCATGATGCAGTGCAAAAAGGCACTCATCGAAGCCAACGGTGATGAGGACGAGGCATTAAAGATACTGCGCGAAAAGGGCATGGCTACGGCGGCTAAAAAGGCTGACCGTATCGCCGCGCTCGGTCTTGTTACGAGCAACATCTTCGATGACGGCAAAACAGGCGTTATCCTTGAAGTGAACTGCGAGACCGATTTCGTTGCAAAGACAGACGCTTTCAAGGGTCTTGTACAGACACTTGCAGAACAGATAGCAGTTGCGAAGCCCGCAAACGTTGATGAGCTTCTTCAGGGCGAAAGCATCAAGGAAGCCGGCAGAACGGTCAACGAGCTTGTTGCCGAGACCGTAAGCAAGTGCGGTGAGAAGATTTCCGTTCGCAGATTCGAGCGCATTGCCGCTGACGGCAGCATGTTCGATACTTATATCCACATGGGCGGTCAGATTGGTGTTCTGCTTGAGATCGCCGGTGCTGATGCAAGCGATGAAGCCAAAGCTATATTCCATACGATTTCAATGCATATCGCGGCGGCAAATCCCCCTTACCTTTGCCGTGAGGATGTTCCTGCCGACGTTATCGAAAAGGAAAAAGAGATCGCCAAGGCTCAGGCACTTAACGAAGGCAAAAAGGAACAGTTCGTTGATAAGATCGTTATGGGCAGGATCAACAAGTATTATAAGGAAAACTGCTTGCTTGAGCAGGTAAGCATGCTGGACCAGGAAAACACTATCACCGCACTTCTTGCAAAAGCCGGCGATTTCTCAATAAAGCGTTTCGTTCGTTATCAGATGGGCGAGGGCATCGAGAAGCGTCAGGACAATTTCGCCGAAGAAGTTATGGGGCAGATGGTAAAATAATAATTCAAAATAAAGGAACACTTGATGTGTTCCTTTTAATATGTTTGCAAAAATCAAGGAGTAGGTATTATGGCATATAAAAGGATATTACTTAAGCTCAGCGGCGAGGCACTCGGTGCCGACGGCAAGGGCTTTGATTTCGGCAGGATCGCCGATGTTGCGGAGCAGATAGCGGCACTTTCAAAAACCGGCGTGCAGACGGGCATAGTCATCGGCGCAGGCAATATCTGGCGCGGCAGACAGGGTACCGATATGGATCGGGTGACCGCTGACCATATGGGCATGCTGGCAACTATCATCAATTCACTTGCGATGAAGGATGCTATCGAAAAATTCGGCGTAAAATGCCATGTTATGACGAGTGTTGCAATGGACGCGATAGCCGAACCGTATGCTTCAAGAAGAGCAAAAGCACATCTTGACGACGGCGATGTCGTTATCATCGCGGGCGGCACGGGCAGTCCGTTCTTCTCTACCGATACAGCCGCGGCTTTAAGAGCGGCAGAGGTGGAAGCGGATGTGATCCTGCTTGCCAAAAATATCGACGGTGTCTATGATGCCGATCCGCGCAAGGATGCAAACGCAAAGAGATATGCTTCCATACCGTTCCAAAAGGTGCTTGCCGACCGTCTTCAGGTAATGGACAGCACCGCAACGGCTATATGCATGGATAACGATATCCCCGTATGTGTGTTCGCGCTTCATGAGGAGAACAGCATCAGCCGCGCATCGGCGGGCGAAGCACTCGGCACAACGGTCAAAAACGATGCCGAAACTGTGTTTTACGGCTGATTTGTGATTAAAAATGTAAATTTTACAAAAAAGATGCCAAACGGCATCTTTTTTTCTTGAAAAAAACGAATAAATTTGGTATTATATAAATATAAACAATAGGAGGATAGTTTTATGGCTAATGAGTTTGTTGAAGAAATCGAAATCGACGCTGAGGACAGAATGTCCAAAACCGTAAGCGTGCTTAAGGAAAACATGGCTTCCATCCGCGCGGGACGCGCCAACCCGAAGGTGCTTGACCATATCACGGTAGAATATTACGGCACGATGTCGCCCATAGTGCAGGTGGCAAACGTTTCCGTGCCCGAACCGAGAATGCTGATGATCGCGCCGTGGGATGCCTCTATGGTGAATCCAATCTGCAAGGCTATCCAGACATCCGATCTCGGCATCAATCCCAATACCGACGGCAAGGTGATACGTCTTATTTTCCCCGAGCTTAACGAGGAACGCCGTATCGAGCTTGCAAAGCAGGTCAAAAAATATGCCGAGGATGCGAAGGTCGCTATCCGTGCCATCCGCCGCGATGCGATAGAGCAGTACAAAAAGCTGAAAAAGGATTCAACGATAACCGAGGATGATGAGAAGCGCGCGGGAGAATCCATGCAGAAAATGACGGATAAATTCAGTGCGCAGATAGACAGCGTTTCGGCTGATAAGGAAAAGGAGCTTATGTCTCTGTAAGGCATATGAATATGGAAAACAGTATTATTCCGCGTCACGTTGCCGTCATCATGGACGGCAACGGGCGTTGGGCTAAAAAAAGAGGTCTGCCGCGGACTTTCGGTCACAAAGCGGGGACGGAAAATGTAAGAAAAGCAGTAAAGTATTGCGTCAGAAACGGCATCGAATATCTGACGATATATGCCTTTTCGACGGAAAACTTCAAACGCCCGCAGGACGAGGTCGGCGCGCTGATGAAGCTTCTTATAGATTGTTTCTATAACGAGGTCGACGAGCTTAAGGCGAACGGCGTAAGGATAAATGTTATCGGCGATATTTCGAGCTTCGCGCCGGAAGTGCAGAAGGCGATAAACTACGGCATGGAGCAGACAAAGGATTGCGGTAAGCTTGTACTCTCAATCGCGCTTGCATACGGTGCGCGTGATGAGATCGTGCGTGCCGTCAAAAAAATCGTCGAATCGGGCGAGACCGAAATAACCGAGGAGACCGTATCGAAAAATCTTTATACCTTCGATATGCCCGACCCCGACCTTATTATCCGTACAAGCGGGGAAGAGCGCCTCTCAAACTTCCTTTTATATCAGGCGGCGTACTCGGAGTTCTATTTTACCGATACGCTGTGGCCCGATTTTGATGACAAAGAATTTGATAAGGCTCTTGAAGAGTTTTCAAAGCGTAACAGAAGATACGGAGGCGTTTGACGGGTGGATCTCCTTAAAAGAGTTTTGAGCGCGGCTGTCATGATAGCCGTTGTCGTCGGCGCGGTCATTTGGGGCGCGATACCTACACTTGCTGTTGCCGCCGCCGTTGCCGTGCTGATGATGTTTGATGTCACAAATGCACTGAATGCCGGGGGGTATAAGGTAAACCGCATCATACTGTTGCTCACTGCGGCACTGATCTTCCCGGCGGTGTATTTCTTCGGCGCGGGCAGTCTTTTACTGCTTGCGGGATTATCGCTTGCGGTCATGTCGTCGTGCGTCATACTTTCAAAAAAACCCGATTTCAAGGGACTGTTCGGCGGTATGGCGTCGCTTGTGTATCCGTTCGTACCCGCGTCACTGCTTATATGCCTTGCCGCGCACGATATTTCCGATCCCGAACGGCTCGGATGCCGCCTGCTTGTTTATGCCGTGCTGTGCGCTTGCCTTTCGGATGCGCTTGCGTATTTCGGCGGTAAGCTTTTCGGCAAAAGAAAGCTGTGCCCGCAGATAAGTCCCAAAAAGACGGTCGCAGGCTCAATAGCAAGCTTTGTCGGCGGCACGCTTGCGGGATGTATCATCATGCTTGTTGATCCGACGGATACGTTCCCGGCGGTGTGGATAGCCATGGGCTTGCTCTGCGGCGGCTTTGCGCAGATAGGCGACCTTGTCGCAAGCATGCTCAAACGCTTCTGCTCTGTCAAGGATTACGGCAAATACATACCCGGTCACGGCGGGATAATGGACAGAATGGATTCTATAAGCATTTGTCTTATAGTTATAGTTACATTTGCACAGTTATTTCTCAATATGGAGATATTATGAAAAATATAGCGATTTTAGGTTCTACCGGCTCTATCGGTACACAGGCACTCGACATCGTGCGCATGTACAGGGAAAAATTCAATATAGTAGGACTTTCAGCAAAAAGCAACGCCGAGTTGCTTTTGAAGCAGATAATTGAATTTAAGCCGGATATCGCCTCTATCGAAAACGAGGATGCATACAACAGCATAAAAGACAAAGTGCCGCCGCAAACGGCACTTGTTTGCGGTAAGGATGCCATGCTTCGCGTAGCGGAAGCCGAAAACGCCGAAATACTGCTTGTGTCGGTCGTCGGCATAGCGGGGCTTCCTGCGGTAATGGCAGGACTTAAGGCGAAAAAGCGTATCGCCCTTGCCAATAAGGAAGCTCTTGTCACCGGCGGAAAACTCGTTTCTGACGCGGTAAAGGCGAACAACGATATGATTTATCCCGTTGACAGCGAGCATTCGGCAATTTTCCAATGCTTGCAGGGGCGTGCGGATAATGAGATCAAAAAAATAATCCTTACCTGCTCGGGCGGACCGTTCCGCGAATGGGACAGCGACCGCCTTAAAACAGTTACATGGCGCGATGCACTCAAGCATCCGACATGGAGCATGGGAAATAAAATAACGATCGACTGCTCAACACTTATGAATAAGGGGCTTGAGGTCATGGAGGCTTCGTGGCTCTTCGACGTTCCGCCGGAAAAGGTACATCCGCTCATCCATCCCGAAAGCGTAGTGCATTCGGCGGTACAGTTCAACGATAACGCGGTCATCGCACAGCTCGGCGAGCCGGATATGAAGCTACCGATAATGTATGCGTTCGAATATCCCGAAAGGCTTTATTCCGGCGCGGGGGAGCTTGACCTTGCAAAGCGTCAAAAGCTCACGTTCTTTGAGCCGGACTACGAAAAATTCCCGTGTCTGCATCTTGCATTTGAGGCTATGCGAATGGGAGGGAACATTCCGTGCGCATTGAATGCCGCAAATGAAGTCGCAGTCGATCTGTTCTTAAGAGAAAAAATAGGCTTTTGTGATATTCCCGACATGATAGAGCATACTATTTTTAATACGGAGCTTATCCGCGAACCGAGCATTGACGACATTTACGCAACGGATGCTTCCGTAAGGCAGATACTCGGAGGGAGACGGTTTTGATTTCAAGCATTCCTTTTTGGATAATAGCGATACTCATGCTCGGAGTGCTGATCCTCGTGCATGAGCTGGGGCACTATATAATGGGGCGGCTGTTGAAATTCAGAATAGATGAGTTTTCGGTCGGAATGGGTCCCAAAATTATTTCAAAAGAGAAAAAAGGAATAGTTTATTCTTTGCGTGCGATCCCGATGGGCGGTTTCGTTGCGTTTCACGGTGAGGACGGCGAAGATGACGATCCGCATTCGATGAACAACATGCCGTGGTATAAGCGTGCCGTCGTTATGTTTTCGGGAGCGGGCTTCAATATTCTTTTTGCGTATATACTTACAGCAGTGCTTGTGTTTTCGGCAGGCTATTACGCACCGAAGCTTGTTGCGATCGCGCCGGAAGCACCGATAGCCGCGTATGCGCGTGAGGGCGATATCATATGCTCAGTCAACGGTAAATCGGTGATCGACGCAGGTCAGCTTGCGGAATATATCGACGGCGCGGGCGACGAACCGTTTGAGATAACCGCCTTGCGCGACGGAAAAAAAGTAAAGTATTCCGCACAAAAATATTTTGACGAAGCGGAAAACACTTACCGCGTCGGCATAACATACGGATATGAAAATGTAAAGCAAAATCCGATACAGGCGCTCGGATATTCGTTTAAGTATAACGTCTGGATGACGAAAACGATGTACAAAACGCTCGGTCAGCTCGTTACGGGCAAGCTCGGGCTTGAAAACGTCACGGGTCCGATATCGACTATCGGTTCTGTAGGCGATCTTGTGCAGGAGGCCGCAACGGCAGATACAATTGCACCGGGCGAGCGCATAAGAGGCGTGATATCGCTTATTACCGAGTTACTTGTAATCATAAGCATGAATCTTGCGATAATGAATCTGCTGCCGATACCTGCGCTTGACGGCTTCAGACTGCTGTTCGCACTTATCGAAGGTATCACAAAAAAGCATATTCCGCGAAATGTGGAAGGCATGATAAACGGCATAGGACTTATTGCTCTTTTCGGCTTGATGATAGTGCTTGAGGTCTCAAAGCTGTTTGCTGTGTGAAAGGTGAAATAATGACAAAAGAGCTGAAAATAGGAAACGTAAAAATAGGAAACGGCAGTAAAATAGCCATTCAGTCAATGACTACAGCCGATACCGCCGATGCCTGCGCAACGGTGGAACAGATAAAACGGCTGGAAGAGGCGGGATGCGATATCGTGCGTGCGTCGGTGTACAGCATGGATGCCGCAAAAGCGTTCAGTGAAATACGGTCGCGCATCTCGATACCGCTTGTTGCAGATGTTCATTTCGATCACCGTCTTGCGATAGCGGCGGTAGAGAACGGCGCGGATAAGCTGAGGATAAACCCCGGCAACATCACGGATAAAAAAGCACTTAAGATGCTTGCCGATTGCGTAAAAGCGCATCATGTTCCCGTGCGCATAGGTGTCAACGGCGGAAGCCTTTCGCCGGAAATCAAAGCACGCTTCGGTGAAACATCGGCAGAGGCGCTTGTGGCATCCGCGATGGAAAATGTCGAAATGCTTGAGCATGAAGGATTTTACGATATCTGCATTTCGGTAAAGTCTTCGAACGTCAGAAAAATGATAGCGGCATACCGTCTGTTAAGCTCAAAATGCGATTATCCGCTTCACCTGGGCGTAACGGAAGCCGGCACAGCAGATATAGGAGTAGTTAAAAATGCAATAGGCATCGGCACACTGCTTATGGACGGCATAGGGGACACTATCCGTGTTTCATTAACGGGCGATCCCGTCGAAGAGGTGTATGCGGCGCAGAATATATTAAAGAGCATAGGCATGTTCAACGAGGGCGTGGAGATAATTTCCTGCCCGATGTGCGCACGCACGCGGATACCGCTTGAAAAGATCGTGAGTGAAGTGAAAGAACAGGTCAAAAACATAAAAACACCGCTCAAGGTCGCCGTAATGGGCTGTGTGGTGAACGGTCCGGGTGAAGCCAAGGATGCCGATATCGGACTTGCCGGCGGCGGAAACAACGGCGAAAAGGGCGTTGTTTTCAAAAAAGGCGAGATGCTCGCCAGCGGAAACATCGGCGACATGAAACGTCTGCTGATAGATGAGATACATAAAATGGCGTGCAAATAAATTTATATTGCGACAACAAAAACAAAAAAAGCTGCCTGAACAGCAGCTTTAATTTGTGTGCTTTTATCACAGAGCGCGTGTAACCTTGCCCGAACGAAGGCAACGGGTGCAGACGCAAATCTGCTTGGGTGCGCCGTCAACGATCGCTCTTACCTTCTGAACATTAGGAGCCCAATAAGTTCTGGTGCGACGGTTTGAATGGGAAACCTTATTACCTGACATTACGCCTTTCTGACAAATCTCACAATACTTTGCCATGAATGACACCTCCTTTAAGGGATGATAAAAAATTTAGAGTGTTGCTCTTTGGTGTGCGTGAAGGGACTCGAACCCCCGATCTACTGGTTCGTAGCCAGTTACTCTATCCAGCTGAGCTACACGCACATATTTTCAAACAACGCTGATAGTATATAACATTAACCTGAATTTGTCAAACGTTTTCTTGAAAAAATTTTTATTTATTTTTATTTTGTTTTGTGTTACAATATTTTAGCAGATAATATCCAAACTATCATTTGTATTTCACAATTGCGGTGTATCATGTAATAAAGCACTGAAAAGGGGGAGCTTTTTATGGCAAGGATCTTAATTGTTGACGATGAGGAAAATATCCGTGTCGGTTTGAGGGAGTATGCTGAGTTTGAGGGGCATACGGTCACGGAAGCCGTTGACGGTATGGATGCCGTCAATAAGTGCAGAACGGAAAATTTTGATGTTATCATAATGGATGTCATGATGCCGCGTCTTGACGGCTTCTCGGCGTGCAAGGAGATACGGAAGCTCAAGGATATCCCCGTGCTGATGCTGTCCGCGCGCGGAGAGGAGTACGATAAGCTTTTCGGCTTTGAGCTTGGCATCGACGATTATGTAGTAAAGCCGTTTTCACCCAAAGAGGTGATGGCGAGAATAAATGTCATCATCACGCGGCATGAAAACAGTACCAAAGAAAACGAAAACGCACATCTTACGGTAAAAGGGATAGATATAGATGTTTCGGCGAGAAAAGTCTACATCGACGGTAAGCGCATCGAGCTTACACCGAAGGAATACGATCTGCTGATATTCATGATAAAAAACAAGAATATCGCGCTTTCACGCAATCAGCTTCTCTCCGAGGTGTGGGGATATGAATTTTTCGGCGACGACAGAACGGTAGATACTCATATAAAGATGCTGCGCAACAGCATAGGTCAGTACAGAGACCTTATTTCCACCGTTCGGGGGGTAGGCTACATATTTGAAACGGAAGAATAAGACCGAGCGCAGACAGCGGAGCTTCAAGTTCGGCATGTGGGAATACTTTTGCGTGTTCGCGGTCTCCATGCTCATAATCATATGGCTCTTGCAGGTCGTGTTTCTGCAATACTACTACACGGGCGAAATGGCACGCGAAACGCTCAGCAACGCACGCAGGATAGTACGTCTGTACGATTCGGGCAAGCTTGATGACAAAACGATACGCGATCATGCATACGATAATAATATTTTTCTCATAATAACCGACAGCGACGGCAATGTGCTTATGGCTAACGATTCTATGGGAGAAATAAATGACCGTCGGCTCGGACAGCTGAACGAGTACATAGGCATCGTTGCCGATATCCGCAAGGATATCGCACAGAATCCGCAAAATGAAGTCTATTACCGTCTGCAAAGCGACAGCAGAAACAAAAATATATTTTTGTACGGTGCTTTCACCGATGCAAACGGGCATGGGGCATATATATATGTTATCTCACAGCTTGAACCGATAGATTCGGTCATAAGAGTGCTTCAGCATCAGTTCATCATAATAACGTGCATCGCTCTGCTGTTTGCCATGCTGTTTTCGTATCTTATCGCACGCAGATTTTCACATCCCATCGAAAAGCTTACCGCCTCGGCGCGTGAGCTTGCACTCGGCAATTCGGGCGTTCGGTTCGAGGGCGACGAGGGCTTCGGCGAGATAGCGGAGCTTTCGAAGGCGCTTAACTATGCCGCCGACGAGATCGAGCATTCGGCGCAGCTTCGGCGTGAGCTGATGGCAAACGTATCGCACGATCTGCGTACACCGCTTACGATGATCAAAATGTACGCGGAAATGATACGCGACATTTCGGGTGACAATAAAGAAAAACGTGAAAAGAACCTGCAAATAATCATTGATGAGACCGACAGACTTTCGCGCCTTGTGAACGATATTCTTGAACTGTCGAAAATCGAAGCAGGCGAAAAAGTATTTGAATTCAAGGCGTTCAATATCTGTAATACGGTCACGAAAATACTTGAACGCTTTTCGGTAATGACAGAGCAGGGCTATACGTTCGAGCTTGATTCGCCGGAGACCGTGTATGTTCTCGGCGATGAGGGCAGGATAGAACAGGTGATCTACAATCTTTTGAGCAATGCCATAAACTATACGGGCGATGATAAAAAGGTGCGCGTGCATATTTCCAAAACATTCGAGAGCGCACGCATCGAAATAATTGATTCCGGCGAAGGCATTCCCGAAAGCGAGCTTGCGAATATCTGGGACAGATATTACCGCTCAAAAACGCATATCCGTTCAAGCGTCGGCACAGGTCTCGGACTTTCGATAGTCAAATCCATCCTTATAGCGCACAATGCCGATTTCGGCATCGAAAGCACACTGGGCGTAGGTTCGGACTTTTGGTTCGAATTAAAATTACCTGAAAATTCCGCAAATAAAATGCTTCGTCTTGCAGACAATAATGACGTAAGCGGTGACTGAATCCGCTTCAGCCGTCGCTTATAAAAATAAGTATACGGAGAAACAACATGTCAATGATGTCACATGAGTTGAAGCAGGAGATAGCGCGCGAGCTTGGCGTTTACGATACAGTCAAAAATTCAGGCTGGGGCGATGTTTCGTCCCGTGACTGCGGACACATGGTAAGCAAGGCTATCGAAATAGCTAACAGAAGCTTCAAATAATTTCAATGGGTGCTGTGCATAACGGCACCCTTTCTTTCATATCATTTCAAAAAGGAGTGATATGTATGTACAAAACGGGCAATTACATAATTTATAAGGAGCATATGAATTTGCGTGAAAAACCGACTGCGGCTTCAAAGGCGGTCGGCGTAGTGTTGATGGGCTCGGTGATAACGGTGACGGAAATCAGCGATAATTGGGGAAAAACCGAGATCAACGGTGTGAGCGGGTGGTGCTGTATAAGCGAATGCTTCGCCAAGCCCGTTTGCGATTGTACCAACAGTGAGTGCTGTTATTTTGATAAATATAACGAGCTTAAGCATAAATACGATTTTTTGAACGAAAGGCTTAACAGAATAAGGGGAATAATAAAATAATTGCCTAATATCGGGATATGTGGTAAAATACTGACGAGGAAAGAAGCTGATCGGAATGTTTGAGGTACACAGAATAAGATTGCGTGATACTGCGGCAAGGCATGATAACTCGGTGCGCATCGACAATACATGGGCGATAGCACAAAACTGTGATGCGCCTGCCGTCGGACATGCTGCCGAAGATTATAAAAAATATTTTGAGGAGTCCTTCGGTTTTTCTCTTGCCGAAAAAAGCGAAAAGAATTTTTCGTTTTTGCTTGATGAAACTATGGGTAATTCGTTCGGCATAGATATTGCGGATGATAAAGTAGTTTTTGTCGGCGGAACGTATGAAGCCATAGTGCAGGCTGTTTTCTACAGTGAGGATATGATGAATGCTGTCGGCGCTCCGTTTATCAGTGCTTGCCGCGTCAGCCCGAAGGTGTTTCCGCGAACGGTGGCTTCGGCACTCGGGATAAATGAGTTTCCGCCCGAATATCTGAATATATTGCTTCATAACGGCTATAACGGCATAATTCTTTACGATACCGCGCCGTTTGAGGATGCGGCAAAAACCGCAAAGGAATACGGTCTGCGCACTTATCTTGTGACCGAAAACATAGATACATATGAAAATATCGACGCTGTTATATTCGAAAAAGAACCCGATGAAAAAAGCATCAATTCATCATGCACGCATAAATGTATATTTTCAGCCGAATATTGGCAGAATGATAATATAAATAAGCTGCCCCAAAACAGCGTTGTTCTGCTTTCGTTTGACGAAGGTCAGCTTATAGAGCGCGACGGTGTCAAAGCAGTCAGCAGGCACGGTTCACTGCTGATGTCGCAGGCTTCGGATAAGTTCGTCAAAATGAAAGAAGAAGCCGAAAAGCGGAATATCACCGTTTGGGCTTCGACGGGTGCGTGCGGCAGGACATGCGAATTGCGCACATTACCGTTCGTTCCCGCGATGATGCAATGGATGCTCAGAAACGGATCGCTTCTTGAACAGAATGTCAAAGGGACTGTCGAAAGCGGTTATATCGGGCTTTATCCGTCGATAGTAAGTGAGTTTTTTAAGTTGCAACTGCTTTCACCGTGCGACGGGGCAGGCATCACGGTACAAAAGCTTTCACTTGCGCATTACGGCGCAAAGAATACCGAAAAGATGATGACGGTGTTCAAAAAAATAAGCGACGGCGTGAATTGCCTTTTTGCCGACGATGCCGATATTTCCGGCCCGCTTGCCTACGGACCTGCGTATCCGCTCGTGCAAAAGGCGATATACGATTTCCCGTTCGATAAAAAAGATATAACATATGAGACCGATATGATGCTCAGGGCGGCTGACGGCTTCAATAAGGCTTCAATGATACTGAAAAATATCGAAGGCAAGGAAGCAAATGAACTGCGTATAATGTGCGCATTTGCCGTCAATACGCTTGTGACGTGCGCAAACGCGAAACGCTGGTACCGGCGTGTACACGTCCTGCAAAATGAAAAAACCGATTATAAGCGCAAGTTTCTGATAGAGCAAATGCTCAAGATCGGCAATGAGGAGATACGCAACGCCGCCGAGACCGCAGAGCTTATATTCGAGCTTCCCGCACTCGGTGAGCTTTGGGGCGAACAGCTTTGCACCGTCGATCGGCTTGAGGCCAAGATATCACTTACGCAAAACGCGATGCAGGCACTTCAAAACGAGTGTGAGACCGCGGATTAACCATATTTCACGGAGGACAAGCCATGCTTGAATTACAGAACATTTCTTATTCCGTAAACGATGAGAATAATAAAAACAAGGAGATACTGAACGATATATCCTTAAAAACCGATGACCGTTTTGTAGCTGTGACAGGCCCCAACGGCGGGGGAAAAAGCACGCTTGCAAAAATCATAACGGGCATTTATAAGCCGACATCGGGCAGGATAATACTTGACGGCGAGGATATTACGGAGCTTTCGATAACCGAACGCGCCCAAAAAGGCATAAGCTTTGCGTTCCAACAGCCTGTGCGCTTTAAGGGCATAACCGTAAAGGATCTGATTTGCCTTGCGGCGGGAAAAAATCTCAAGATCGCCGAAGCGTGCGACTATCTGTCCGAGGTCGGGCTTTGCGCACGGGATTACATCAACCGTGAGGTCAATGCGTCGCTCTCAGGCGGTGAGCTTAAAAGGATAGAGATAGCCATGATAATCGCCCGCGGCACAAAGCTTTCGGTATTCGATGAGCCGGAAGCGGGAATAGACCTGTGGTCGTTCGGCAATCTTATACAGGTCTTTGAAAATATGTATAATAAAACAAAAGGTACGATACTTATAATTTCGCATCAGGAACGCATCCTTGACATCGCGGATAAGATACTTGTGCTTGCCGAGGGGCGCATAGCCGATTTCGGTGTAAAAAAGGATATTCTGCCGGGCTTGCTCAACAGCAGGAAGATCGCATGCAAAACACTCATAGATAAGCTTTAAGGAGACATTCTTTATGAATCAGATACAGAAAGACCTGCTTGAGCAGATAGCCGGAATACATGAAGTGCCGCAGGGCGCGTACAATATAAGGATGAACGGTGAGGGCGCAGGACGCGCTACGACAGAAAATATCGACATCGTCACAAAAGAGGACAAGCCCGGGATAGATATAATCATCAAGCCGGGCACGAAAAACGAAAGCGTGCATCTGCCTGTGATACTCAGTCAAACGGGGCTTACCGATCTTGTGTATAACGATTTTTATATCGGTGAAAATGCCGATGTCACCGTGGTAGCGGGGTGCGGCATCCATAACGGCGGAGACGAAAAAAGCCAACATGACGGCATACACACGTTCCATGTAGGCAAAAATGCCCGGATAAGATACATCGAAAAGCACTACGGCGAGGGCGACGGCAAGGGCGAAAACGTCATGAATCCGACGACCGTCATTTACATTGAGGAAAACGGTTATATGGAAATGGAAACGGCGCAGATAAAAGGAATAAATTCCACCAAGCGCGTGACGAACGCGCATCTTGACGACGGCGCGACACTTATCGTCAAGGAAAAAATAATGACGCACGGTAAGCAGTATGCCGAAACCGCTTTCGATGTAGAGCTTGCGGGCGTGGATTCTTCGACACATGTCGTTTCACGCTCGGTGGCACGCGACGAATCAAGACAGCTGTTTTTATCGAATGTAAAGGGGAACAACCGTTGCTCGGGGCATACCGAATGCGACGCGATAATAATGGATAATGCAAGCGTCAGCGCGATACCCGAGATAACTGCCGCCGATGTCGGGGCAAGCCTTATCCACGAGGCGGCGATAGGGAAGATAGCAGGAGAACAGATCATCAAGCTTATGACGCTCGGACTTACCGAAAAGGAAGCCGAGGAACAGATAATAAGCGGATTTTTGAAATAAATTTGCAATATCAGTGCATAAATATTTGACACGAAAAAAAAGTTGTAATATAATATTTCCATAAAAAAGGCGTTTTGTCTTTGATTTATATTGAAAGAAGGAAAAATTATGAGTTTCAAAAATGCGTATCTCGCAGAATTGATGGAAACCGTTATCAAGCGTAACCCGGGCGAAGCGGAATTCCACCAGGCGGTTCGTGAGGTTCTTGAATCTATCGAACCCGTTGTTGAAAAACATCCCGAGTACATCACGAGCGGCGTGCTTGAGCGCCTTGTTGAGCCTGAGCGTCAGGTAATGTTCCGCGTTCCGTGGGTCGATGATAACGGCAAGGTGCAGGTAAACAGAGGTTACCGTATCCAGTTCAATTCGGCTATCGGACCGTATAAGGGAGGTCTTCGCTTCCATCCTTCCGTAAACACTTCGATAATCAAATTCCTCGGCTTTGAGCAGACCTTCAAAAACAGCCTTACAAGCCTTCCCATGGGCGGCGGTAAGGGCGGCGCGGACTTCGATCCCCGCGGCAGAAGTGACGGTGAGATCATGCGTTTCTGCCAGTCATTCATGACAGAGCTTTTCCGTCATATCGGTCCCGATACCGATGTTCCCGCAGGTGATATGGGCGTAGGCGCACGCGAGATCGGATATCTTTTCGGTCAGTACAAGCGCCTTGCAAACGAGTTCACAGGCGTGCTTACCGGCAAAGGACTTCCTTTCGGCGGTTCGCTCGTTCGTCCCGAAGCTACCGGCTACGGCGCGACATACTATGCTGTTGAAATGCTCAAGAGCTACGGCGAGGATATCAAGGACAAGACGTTCGCTATTTCCGGCTTCGGTAACGTTGCATGGGGCGCTGTTGCCAAGATCACAGAGCTTGGCGGTAAGGTGCTGACGATCTCGGGCCCCGACGGCTATGTTTACGATCCCGACGGGATCTCCACTCCCGAAAAGATCGGCTATATGCTTGAAATGCGTGCTTCCGGCAGAGATAAGGTTCAGGATTATGCCGATAAATTCGGCGTTAAGTTCTTCGCAGGCAAGAAGCCGTGGGAAGTCAAGGTCGATGTTTGCATGCCTTGCGCTACTCAGAACGAGGTCAAGCTTGAGGATGCAAAGCAGATCGTAGCCAACGGTACGAAGTATTATATCGAGGTTTCCAACATGCCCACGACAGCCGATGCTGTTGAATACTTCAGACAGAGCGGTACTGCTATCGCTCCTTCAAAGGCTGTTAACGCCGGCGGCGTTTCGGTTTCGGGCCTTGAGATGAGCCAGAACTCAATGCGTTATTCATGGACTGCCGAGGAAGTTGACGAGAAGCTTCATCAGATCATGAAGAACATCTTCAAGAACTCCTATGACGCTGCCAAGGAATACGGCATGGAGGGCGACCTCATCGCCGGTGCAAATATCGCGGGCTTCCTCAAGGTTGCCAACGCTATGCTTGCTCAAGGCGTGGTTTGATAGCCGACTGACACAAAAAAGGGGCTGTTAAAAAAGTCCCGAGAATAGCGCAGAGACGAGAGCTGAAAAAGCGATCGTCTCTGTTTGTTATTTATAGATCACCACGCATCCTGCGGATGCTCGCAATGACACGATGTATAAAGATATAAAATATACCGTATTTTCCTGCGATCTTTTTCATGCAAGCGCAAGCGCCGGGGACGGCGTTCCCTACGGGTAAGACAAACTTTATGTCATATGCCGTAGGGTGCGGCATCCTTGACGCACCGCTTGCGATGTTTATTGCAGGAATACACATTTTATCATGTCGCGTATTCCCTTGTGTCATTGCGAGGAGCAACGCGACGTGGCAATCCATAT
>JAZRZN010000003.1:0-1177 GCA_045601365.1 Clostridia bacterium
ACGGCTACGGTCGAAGCATACGACACGGCTACGGTTTGGGCATGCGACACGGCTACGGTCGTGGCATACGACACGGCTACGGTCGTGGCATACGACACGGCTACGGTCGAAGCATGCGACACGGCTACGGTCGAAGCATACGACACGGCTACGGTCGAAGCATGCGACACGGCTACGGTCGAAGCATACGAAAACACCCAAGTTTTATACGAAAGCGATCTTTGCGATATTTATACCTATGGAAATGCGCGAATCGTACGATCGCCGCAAACGCTCGCGGAATTTTTTGAGATGTACGATATCCGACACGATGAAAAAAGTGCATGGCTTTTCAAAGCCGTACATAGAAGCGGAAAAGATTCTTTTGCCGATTATGACCACACGTTTGTTTACAGCATAGGCAAAGAAGCGATCTCGACAGAGTTTGATGCCGATACATCACACGAGTGCGGGGGAGGTATCCATTTAACAACTCTTCACCGTGCTTTGGATTTTGGAAAAGAATGGACTGATATTGCGATAATCGAATGCGAAGCTTGCATCTCGGACTTGCTTTTACTCGAAAACAGTGAGTGGAAGCTTCGTGCGAAAAAGGTAAAAGTCATACGTGAAGTTCCGCTTGATGAGTGCGGGGTTCTTGGCAAAATTATCGCAAAAAGGTTGGAGGAGACAAAATGAAAGAAATGGAGCGCTGTGCTGTCGAAAATCTCATAAAGCTCAACGGCGGCAAGATTTTTGCAACAGATAAAGAATGGCAAGATATTCTCGGGATAGGCGTAAGCAGCTTTTCGAAGCTTTTCCCGAAGAGGGAAGAAAAGGCGGTCAAACTTCGGAGTGCGTTTGAAATCGCAAAGAGGATCATATGAGCGGATATACACAACTGAGTAACCAGCTTTGCTGGACATGCGACCGCTCGACAGGCGGGTGTTCATGGAGTTCAAAAGGCATTCCTGTCCGCGGTTGGACAGCTACACCGACAAAAATCTTTTCAGCACCAAAAGTCTATGTAAAATCGTATTCGATAACCGCATGCCCACTCTACGTCCCTGACAAGCCGCGAAAAGTTGAAAAAATTCCGCGAAAAAAGTCGGACAGATTGATCCGCTTGAAAGAGCTTACGAGAAAAACCGGCTTGAACGAATATTTGCTTAGAAAAATGAGCGTTGAAGAAATATCA
>JAZRZN010000004.1:0-4956 GCA_045601365.1 Clostridia bacterium
GACATCATCACCGTAAGCGGCGGGGGTGACAAGGATGACGGTGAAGACAAGGAAGGCGAATTTATCCCGATGTCCACTCACGCCTGACAACATTCAAATATGACGAATGCCCCCACGGGGATGATTTTGAGTTTTAAGCAGCAAGTGTTAAGTTGTCATTCGGTATCAATCAACAGAATAATGCTGAAACTGAAAACTGAAAACCGAAAACTGAAAACTTAAATCTTTTCAAAAGCGAGGTAAAAAATTATGAAAAAGAAAATCATCAGTCTATTGCTTGCGGTCGTGATGATCGTCGGCATCATTCCGCTGTCGGCGATCACTGCCTTTGCGGCGGAGGAGGGTGTAAAGTATCTTGAATACAACACCTTGTCAGGTGCGTTTGAGGTGCGTACCTGCACGGACTACACACTGTTTGCAGATTTAGATATTGGTGGAGCGATACAACATAAGCTCCTGGAATTGACATCCGGGTGGTATGTTGTTAAAAATCAGGTGTCAATAGTAGATCATTACGGGCAAGGAGCCAAGATTGAAATCAACGGCGATGTGCATATTATACTTGCGGATGAGTGTAAGCTTACTATTGGTTGTATTAGAATAATGACCGGCAGTGTAACGGTTTATGCACAGTCCGAGGGTGAAAATGCCGGTGAGCTTGAAGCAAAAGGATCTGATTGGTTAAGCGGTATAGGCGGCGATGGCACTGTCACGATAAACGGCGGCAATATTACCGCATGCGGAAATGGCGGTGCCGGTATCGGCGGCGGATATCATGAACCCTGCGGTGATATCGTTTTTAACGGCGGAAAAATTGCCGCATACGGAAATGGCTGTGCCGGTATCGGCGACGGCGTTATGTCTCAAGCTACCTGCGGAAATATCACAATAAACGGCGGCGACATAACCGCAATCGGCTGTTCGGTCACAGAAGGAGGGGCATATGCAGACAACGGGATAGATAACCGCAAGAATGGCAAGGTCATAATAAACGGCGGACATATTACCTCCATAGGAGGAAAAGCTCCTCTTGCAGAGTTTTCCGGCAAACCTTTTAATGCCGAAATTGTTTTCGGAGAGAATGTATGTGTTTTTGACAGCATACGTGACGAAATGCGCGTTTTATCCAATGTCGAGACAGAGAATTATTGCGATATGCTTAATTCCTGGACTTTTAAAGATAAAGATTCAAGACTGTTTTCGTCATTCACCGTATTCAAAAACACACTTGCGGACAAAGCGGTTAAGCATTATACATTTCATGAAGAATCAGGCATAACGTTAGCGGATCTTCTGTTTATTGATTTCAGCAATGTATCTTTTATCACATCCGAAACCCGTTCACTTACAAGCGGATGGTATGTGCTTTCGGAAAGCGTTACGCTCCCGGAGGTCACACATATCACCGTGAACGGGGATGTGCATCTTGTTCTTTGCGACGGATGTGAACTGAAAATTCCTTCGCCCGAGAGTAAGTATGCCGGAATCGATCTGACCGAAGGTAATTCCCTGACCGTTTACGGTCAGATAAACGGCACCGGCAGCATCGTTGCATACGGCGGTTTCGATGGCGCAGGTATCGGCGGAGGACGCTATGCCAGCGGTGGAAACGTAACGATAAACGGTGGCTACATAAAAGCCATAGGCGGCTATGCGGCTTCCGGTATCGGCGGTGGTTTCGGAGGTGGCTGCGGCCATATAGAGATATACGGCGGCTGTGTTACGGCTGTATCCGCAGAAGATGCGGGCATTGGAGGAGAGAATGTTAATTGCCACGGCGAATTGACCTTGGCTGACGATTTGATTATCAGGGCAGGTGCTTCGGCTGATAATAATGCGTTTGTTACAGCCGCACAATACAAAGCAAACAGAAACAGTTATGTATCCATTCACCGCCATAATTTTAAAGGCAAATACAGTGCAAACGATGCCGTTACCCATTCCAGACAATGCATATTTTGTGATTTGTTTTCCCAAACTATAAAAGATGATCACACATTTATTGAAAGTGTATGCTCACTCTGCAACTATCGATGCCGACATAATTATGTGAATAATGTATGCACCCTTTGCGGAAAAGAAAATATAACATCATATATCGCCAAAAGCTGGGACAGCGACAAACAACAGGTCGTTTCAACGGAAGAAAATATCCCGGAAACAGCCCAAAAAATCACGGCGGACACTACCACGCTTTCAAGCGGATGGTATACGGTTGACGATGAAGTGACGGTTGACGGAAGGATCACCGTTTCGGGCAATGCCAATCTTATTCTGAAGAACGGCTGCATACTGGAAGTCAAGGGCGGCATCAAGGTAAGCAATGATAACAGCCTGACAATTTATGCCCAGTCTGACAGAGACGATATGGGCAGTCTTATAGCCGACAGCAATTCGGGAACTACCGTCATCAGCGGCAGTGCCGGCATCGGCGGTGATAAATATAATCCTGTCGGCAATATTACGGTACACGGCGGCAGAATAACCGCAACCGGCAGTGACGGCGGTGCAGGTATCGGCGGCGGTGATAACCGTAACAACGAATATATCGATAAAAATATAAATGTAACGGTCTATGGCGGTGACATAACCGCAACCGGCGGCTCCGGTGCGGCAGGGATCGGCGGCGGTTATAACGAGAACGGCGGGACCGTCACGATTAACGGCGGTAAAGTAACCGCAACCGGCGGTGACCACGGTGCGGGTATCGGCAGCGGATATCACACTCTTGGTGAAGCAGGGTACGGTACCTACGGCAACGGCGGAAACATAACAGTCAACGGCGGTAATGTAACGGCTGTAGGTAAAATCGATGCCGCCGGCATCGGCGGCGGTCGCAACTGCGACGGCAACACCTTTACCATGACCGGCGGTGTTGTATCTGCTATCGGCGAAAAAGGTGCGGGCATCGGCGGCGGTTTCAACGGCTACGGCACTGATTTTATTTTCAGCGGCGGCTGTGTTACGGCTGTATCGGCAGAAGGTGCGGGTATCGGTGTCGGATATAACGGCGGCAGCGGTTTCAGTGGTCACCACGAATTTACTGTGGCTGACGGTACAGTTATCAAAGCAGGTGATACGGCGGCTGATTCTTTCGTTACAGCGCAGGTATACGCACAATACAGATACAAACATGTATCCGTTCACCTTCACGATTACACAGGTGAATATAAAGACAACGGCAACGGCACACATTCAAGGCAGTGTGCATACTGCGATGTATTTGCGACAAGTGAACACGCCTTTGTAAACCATATCTGTGTGTGCGGTGCGACAATTGAACACAGTTTCACAGGTGACTATGTTGACAACGGCGATGGCACACATTCACGCAAATGCACGGGATGCGATGTATTGGGCGAGCCGGAGGAACACTCTTTCACCGGTGAATATGTGAATAACGGTGACGGTACACACTCTCGCAAATATTCATGCTGCGATGTATTGGGCGAGCCGGAGGAACACTCCTTCACGGATGAATATGTGAATAACGGTATCGGCACACATACACGGAAATGTTCGTACTGCGGTGGATCAGTCCCCGAAGCACATACATATACAAACGGCGTGTGTAACTGCGGAAGAAAAGAAATAACTGAAACATATATTGACCGCATATGGGATGCGGATAAGAAACAGGTCATTTCCGCGGAGCTTGATATTCCCAAAACTGCCAAAGATATCAAAGCAGGCACAACCGAGCTTTCCGGTGGTTGGTATCTTGTTCCCGAAAATATTGAAATAGGCGACAGAATTATTGTAAAAGGCACAGCCGACAACCCGACGAATATCATCCTGCCCGACGGCGTTACGCTTGAAGCAAAAAACGGTATAGATGTTGACGGAAGCAAGGTGCTGAATATTTACGGTCAGAAAAATGATACGGGTAAAATCATTGCGCAAGCTTATTATGACTATGCAGGCATCGGCGGTGGCTTTAGATACAGCTGTGGTAGTGTTACCGTGAACGGCGGTATCGTCACGGCTACTTCTTCCATGTATGGTGCGGGCATCGGCGGCGGCAATATCGGCAACGGAGGAACGGTTGCCGTGAACGGCGGTATTGTCACAGCTAAATCTGAATTCGGTGCAGGTATCGGCGGCGGATTTGAAAGAAACGGCGGCACGGTTACCGTGAACGGCGGTACTGTCACGGCTGAATCCACATTCGGTGCAGGTATCGGCGGCGGCGAGGGCGGCAACGGCGGCAACGGCGGCAGTGTTACCGTGAACGGCGGCACTGTCACAGCTACATCTAATTCCGGTGCAGGTATCGGTGGTGGCTACGGTAATGACAGCGGCGGCAACGGAGGAGGCAACGGCGGCACGGTTACCGTGAACGGCGGTACTGTAAATGCTTCATCCGGCAACGGTGCGGGCATCGGCGGTGGTTACGGCCGCAACGCCGGCGGCGACGGAGGAACAGTTACCGTGAACGGCGGTATTGTAAATGCTTCATCCGGCAACGGTGCGGGCATCGGCGGCGGCGAACCCGGAGGAGATGGCGGTACAGTTACCATAAACGGCGGTATTGTCACAGCTACATCTAATTCCGGTGCAGGCATCGGTGGCGGCTATCAAGGCGATGGAGGAACAGTTACCATGAACGGCGGCACTGTCACAGCTACATCTAAAGCCGGTGCAGGCATCGGTGGTGGCTATCAAGGTGATGGCGGTAGCTTCACCATATCAGACGGCACCGTCAGAGTAACATCTCAAAGTGAAACACCGATCGGTGCAGGCATCGACGGTAGTAACAACGGCCAATTTGTTTACAAGGGTGGTACGGTTATAAACGGCACTCTTCCCTCTGCGCACGAGCATACCTATTCCGAAAATTGGAGCTATAACGAGCTTGTGCATTGGCACGATTCCACCTGCGAGCATTCGGGACTTACCTCCGATTTTGCCGCACACACCTTCGGCGAGGGAGTAGAAAACGGTAATATTACCACC
>JAZRZN010000005.1:0-4838 GCA_045601365.1 Clostridia bacterium
GATCGAACCCACGACCTCTAGCGTGACAGGCTAGCGCTCTAACCGGCTGAGCTACCGGACCAATATGGTGGGAACAATAGGGCTCGAACCTATGACATTCTGCTTGTAGGGCAGACGCTCTCCCAGCTGAGCTATGCTCCCGATAACACGGTTATTATATTATAAGCCGGAAAAATTGTCAAATGTTTTTTTGAGAAACTTTGGACATTTACCGGTATTCTGTCAGACCTGCTTTTCCGCTGTCTTTTTTGCAAAAGGAAGCTGTGCAAAAATAACTGCGGCAAGCATTATCGCGCACCCGATGTATTCGCGTACAGACAGCGTTTCGTTAAGAATCACCGCGCCGCCAAGCACCGAAAACACCGATTCAAGACTTAAAAGCAATGTTACCACCGTCGGATTCGAATCTTTTTGCGATATTATCTGCAATGTGTACGCAACTCCCGATGACATTACGCCGACGTAGAGAAGCTGCCATATGCATTCCGATGCCACGGCACCGGACGGCTCTTCGAATATCAGTGCGCCCACTCCCGAAACGACCGTTACGACAGCAAACTGCGCAAACGACAGATGTATACCGTCAACATATGCGACAAAGCGATCAATAATAAGTATATGGATGGCAAATACCGCTGCGCAGGCGATCCCGCACAGATCGTATACCGACAGCCTGAAGCCCGTATCGCGTTCAATGCAGAGAAAATACATTCCCACAAGTGCAACAAACACGCTTATCCACACATTGAACGGTGCTTTGCGTTTTACGAAAATACCGAGCAACGGTACCATTATTATGTATATCGAAGTAAGAAAGCCTATTTTTCCGCTTTCGCTTCCGCCTATGGCGAATTGCTGAAGATATGATGCCGTGCAAAGTGCGATGCCGCAAAGGAATCCGCCGAGAACAAGCTTTTTCAAATATCCCTTTGATGAAATCTTTGCTTTGAGCTTCTTCGGTCCGCCCGAAAAAGCTACCGCTACAAGTATAAGCGTAACACACGCTATGGCACTGCGAAGCATATTGAACGTAAACGGCTGCATACCCTTCGCGGCGCAGTCCGACTGCGCGGAAAATGCAAGTCCCCATATCAGTGCGGCAAGCACAGGACAAATAGTCTGGCGTAATGTTTTCATATAAAACTCCGTATCAATTTCAATATTTATTGTCATTGTACCATGTTTTTGCGTTTTGAGCAATAAAAAAACGGTAAAATGCCTGCTTTTTGGCGTTTTTGTTTGACAAAAGCATTTCGTGTATTTATAATATTATAAATTATTGTTTTTTCTCATCAAGAAGGAGTTGACCGTCATGGCTGATAAACAGTTTGTAACGCAGATAGCCGATATCAACGAGGATTTCCCTCAGTGGTATACCGACGTTGTACTTAAGACCGAAATGGTAGATTACGGTCCCGTAAAGGGAACAATGGTAATACGCCCGTACGGATATGCCGTATGGGAGCTTATCCAGAAGGAAATGGATCAGCGTTTCAAGGATACGGGACATCAGAACGCATATTTCCCCCTGCTCATTCCCGAGAGCTTTCTTTCAAAGGAAGCAGAGCATGTAGAGGGCTTCGCGCCCGAGGTCGCATGGGTGACGCAGGGCGGCAACGAGCCGCTTGCCGAGCGTCTTGTAGTGCGCCCCACGAGTGAGACCATAATATGCCACATGTACGCAAAATGGGTACAGTCGTGGCGTGATCTGCCGCTGAAATATAATCAGTGGTGCAATGTCGTCCGCTGGGAAAAGACAACAAGACCGTTCCTGCGCACAAGCGAATTTTTGTGGCAGGAGGGACACACCATCCACGCCACGGAAGAAGAAGCAAGAGAGGAAACACAGAGAATGCTCGGCGTTTACCGTGAGTTTGCCGAAAATGTGCTTGCGATCCCCGTGTTCTCGGGAAGAAAGAGCGAAAAGGAGAAATTCGCCGGTGCGGCGGAAACATATTCCATCGAAGCGATGATGCTTGACGGCAAAGCGCTTCAGGCGGGTACATCGCACTTCCTCGGCGACCACTTCTCAAAGGTGTTCGATATCAGGTTCCTCGATAAGGACGGCACGCTCAAATATGTTTACCAGACGAGCTGGGGCACTTCGACGCGCATGATAGGCGGCGTTGTAATGGTACACGGTGACGAACGCGGACTTAAGCTTCCGCCGATGATAGCACCCATACAGACCGTCATCGTTCCCGTTGCCGCGCACAAGGAAGGCGTTCTCGATAAGGCGAACGAGCTTTATTCGTTGCTTAAGGCAAACGGCATCCGCGTAAATCTCGATGACCGTGACGCTTCGCCCGGATGGAAGTTCAACGAATGGGAAATGAAGGGCGTTCCGCTCCGTCTTGAGATAGGTCCTAAGGATATAGAAAAGGAGCAGTGCGTGCTTGTGCGCAGAGATACGCATGAAAAGCTTTTCGTTTCGCTTGAAAACATCGCCGAGACCGTAAACAGCCTGCTTACGACTATCCAGAAGGATATGCTTGAGACCGCACGCCGTCACAGAGACGCGCATACCTGCAACGCCTCAACATGGGATGAATTCAAGACAGCGATAGAAAATAAAAACTTCGTGTTCGCGCCGTGGTGCGGCGATCCCGAATGCGAAGCCGTCATCAAGCAGGAAACGGGCGCGACAACACGCAACATTCCCTTTGAAGGCTACGAAGCCGACGGTTGTACATGCGTTCACTGCGGCAAAAAAGCCGAAACAAAAATATTTTTTGCTAAATCATATTGATACGGTACTTGAAAATGCTTGAAAAAGAATGGAAAATACTTAAAAACGGTTCGGATATACGCGGCATAGCCGTGGAAAGCGAGAATGGCGAAGTAAACCTTACCGACGAAAAGATTTCTGCCATCGCGGGCGCGTTCGGGCTGTGGCTCAAAGAAAAAACGGGAAAGGATAACTTAAAGATAGCTGTCGGCAACGATTCGCGCATCTCGGCACAGCGTATAAAGAACGCGGTCATCGGTGCGCTGACGGATTCCGGGGTTACCTGTATTGATTGCGGGCTTATCAGCACGCCCGCGATGTTCATGACATGCATCGTACCTGAGCTTGATTGCGACGGCTCGGTACAGATAACCGCAAGTCATCTGCCATATGACCGTAACGGACTTAAATTTTTCACCAAGACAGGCGGCTGTGAGAGCGAAGACATCGAAAAAATACTCGAATACGCACAGGATAACAAGCGTTTGCCTTCTGCCGCGGGAAAAACGGAAGTATTCGATTTTCTTTCGGAATATTCCGCAATGCTCGTGAACCGCGTGCGCAATTCGGTAAATGCCGAAAATTTCGAAAAACCGCTTGAGGGCTTCAAGGTCGTTGTCGATGCCGGCAACGGTGCGGGCGGATTTTTCGCCACAAAGGTGCTTGAGCCGCTTGGCGCGGATATTTCGGCAAGCCAATTTCTTGAACCTGACGGCAATTTCCCGAATCATATCCCGAACCCCGAAAACGCCGAAGCCATGGCTTCGGTGACGGCGGCGGTAAAGAACGCGAGCGCAGATCTCGGCATCATATTCGATACCGATGTTGACCGCGCCGGCGCAGTCGATTCACACGGAAATGAGATCAACCGCAACCGTCTTATCGCGCTTATTTCGGCGATACTGCTTGAAGAAAAAACTCCCGCTGTGATAGTTACCGATTCGATAACATCAAGTGGGCTGAAAAAGTTTATTGAAAATCACGGCGGCATGCACCACCGCTTCAAGCGCGGATATAAAAATGTTATCAATGAAGCTATACGCCTTAACCGTGAGGGGCAATACTGTCCGCTTGCCATCGAAACGAGCGGACACGCGGCGTTCAAGGAAAACTATTTTCTTGATGACGGCGCATATCTTATAACAAAGCTTCTCATCAAAGCCGCACAGCTCAAAAAGTGCGGCAAAAGGCTTGACGATCTTCTGCTCGGGCTTGAAGAACCTGTCGAAAGCATAGAATTCCGCATGAATATCGCGCTCGACGATTTCAAGGAATACGGCGAAAGCATCATCAGACACATTTTTGAATATGCCGAAAGCACCGAAGGCTGGTCGCTTGCGCCCGATAACCATGAGGGCGTGCGCGTATCGTTCGCTGCCGATGACGGCGACGGCTGGTTCTTGCTGCGCATGTCGCTCCACGAGCCGCTTATGCCGCTCAATATCGAAAGCAACACGGTCGGCGGCACACGCATCATCGCGCAAAAGCTGTATCCTCTGCTTCGCCGATTCGATAAGCTCGATACATCGCGCATGGGTGAATATTTTCGGTAAATCATTCCGTTATCCGTATCGCCTGCGGAATCATGTTCTTTAATATGTTTTCCGTACGGCAACCGTTCGGTCTTATATCAGTAAAAGCAGGCTCAAAAGCCTGCTTTTTTCAGTTCGTCAAGCATCGTTCTGCGATTCGGAAATTCATTTTTCCATTTTTCCGCAAGAGTGCGTGCTGTTTCTTCTCCGTTCGGATACCCAAAAATTTTCCGCAAATGTGCAATGATCCTGTGATAATCGGCTCTCGTGGTGACGCTTTTCATATCTGCGTCAAATATTGCGGGCAATGCATCAATTATTTCGCTTTCCGCGAAATGCTCCTTCAATATTTTGTCGTACTTGAAAAATGCATCTGTTTTTTGCAGGGCTTTAAGCTCATCGAACTATCATTTTTATCACCGCATATATTATACCAAAATCATAACCACCGGTAAACCGGTGGTTTGCTCTTGCCCCTATAAGGGGCTTTTGCTGGCTTTGCCCCTGAAAGGGGCTTTGAAAGTTTAGCACCGCATTACATTTACCGGCAGCCGCTCACGAGCGGCTTTCTTTTTTGC
>JAZRZN010000006.1:0-14908 GCA_045601365.1 Clostridia bacterium
ATCACGTTTTACGGCTATGATAAAAGCGATCACATCCGCGATACTTATAACGGTATGTACGGTTTCGTGCGGGAACAAAACCGACGATCCCGTATCGCCGTCGCCGAGCGCCAATGTAACGGCTACGCCGTTCGGGACACCTACCGCAGTGCCGTGGATAAATCCTACACCTACGCCCGATCCAAATTCCACACCCACGCCAACGCCTGAACCCACTCCGACACCTACGCCGACTGCCGAGCCCACCGCTACTCCGACGCCACAACCTACCGCGGCGCCGACATCCAGGCCAATGCCGAAAACAATGCGTGTGCCCGAATTTGAATATCCCTTTATTCATGACGCATTAGAGGTTGCATGCACATCTTCATTACCCGGCTTGACCGCGGAATTTATCGGTTCATGCGGTGTAAACTATTATCTGAATACTGAGTCCAATAAAAACCGGATCGAAAAAATGAATAGGATATCAATGAATATCCATAACGGCAGTAACGAACGGATAGAAATTATATCGTGGATACGTCAAATCGATACATATTATCTTGATCCCGGCGAAGACGGGTATTTCGAATACCGTCTCAGCTCCGCGATGAGTCTTATAACTCCCGGTACATATACCTGTGAGATACCGTTCCGCACATCAAGCGGCTCGGAGCAAAAGCTCACCGTTGAGTTTTTGCTTTCAGCTGACGGTGTCGAAAAAATCAAAAACGCTGATTATAAAGTCCTGTTGACCGGGAAGCCCGTAATATATCTTTATCCCGAAAAAGACACGCCTGTCACCGTGAAGCTTGATTACAGCGGTGTTCTTAACTGCACATATCCGCAGTATGAAGACGGATGGACTGTCCTTGCGCATCCCGACGGCACGCTTGAAAAAGACGGAAAGGAATACTCTTATTTGTTCTGGGACGGCTATGCGGACATCGACTACGATATGTTGCGCGGCTGGTGCGTAAAGGGCGAAGATACCGCCGATTTCCTACAGGAGCATCTTTCCGCGATGGGAATGACTCCGCGCGAGTACAACGAATTTATAGTTTATTGGCTTCCGCTCATGCAGAACAACGAATATAATCTTATAACCTTCCAGCATGAAAAATATGAGGAAAACGCAAAGCTTGATATTTCGCCCACGCCCGACAGCATCCTGCGCGTGTTCATGGTATATAAACCTCTTGATGAATACGTTTCAATAGATGCTCCCGATGATGAGCCGACCTTTACGCGCAACGGCTTCACCGTGGTCGAATGGGGCGCGACCTGCCTTGACTGATACAGCGACCGGGAAAACATAACTTGCCCGCACGGTGGCTCCGCCCCTGTCTTTTGCGGTGGCCCCATCCCCCCCCCGCATGCTTTTTCCGGGGACGCTGTCCCCGTACCCCTGCCCGCTTTTTGAAAAAAGCGGGGCAAAAAGCTTTTATTGCAATATAAAAAATTCGCCCGACGTGAACGTTGCCGAGCGATTTTTTTGCATAAGTATTGGAATTTATGCCGTAGCTTGTCTGACCGTTACATCCGAGAGGGATTTTTTTAAGTTCGACTTGCGAAAAATCGAATGGTTACGGGATGGCACGAGCTTTTTGCAAATTTGAAATGACGGAAAAGGCATCGTGCGGTATTGCTTACATTTCGTAACAGACGGATATGCGCGCTTCGACGGGTTTTCACCGCAGAGCATTGATATTCATATAATTCAAACAGCGGAACTAGCTCCAATGTGAGTTCCGCTGTTCTGCTGCACAGAAGGTGCAACACCAATTGCACGCAGGGGCAAACATCATTAAAATTCGATAGCCAAAGCCATTGCCTGCAACATTATGTATCGGAAATGCCTGTATAAAAGAAAACGGTTATTCAGCAGACATTATATATGTGCGGAATGAAACTGTTTATGAGCCTGTGACAGAAAATTTTTTCCGTAAATGTTGATTTTTTTGTGAAAATATGATATAATATATAAATCAAATAAAACGGAGGAATTCCAATGGACATAGAAATACTTTTGGCACTTCAAAATTTGCGGGAAGCGATCGGTGGCTGTCTTAACAGTTTTTTCGCTTTTCTCACCACAATAGCAGTCGATTATTACATTATGATGCCGGGACTCGTTCTGTTTTGGGCATTCAACAAACGCGCGGGCGCGATCGGGCTTGGATCATACGGTACGGCATGCTACGGAGTTTCGGCACTCAAATCCACATTTTGCGTTTATCGCCCGTGGATACGCAGTGATCTCATAAAGCCTCTGCCTGAGGTAATGTCGGGTGCGACCGGATATTCATTCCCAAGCGGACATACAACATCCGTAAGCGGTATGTATGGCGGACTTATCGGAGTATACCGTAAGCGCAAGGGGCTTTGCGTTCTGATGGGTTTGATGATCGCACTGACGATGTTCTCAAGGCTCTATGTGGGAGTTCATACGCCGCAGGATGTTCTGATAGGACTTCTTGTCGGTGTGGTCAGCACATTGCTTGTTCTTCTTGTGGATCGTTTCGTTACACGTCATCCGAATCTTGACTGGGTAATCGTTCTTATCGTGGTGGCGATGTGTGCAGTTTTACTGCCGTATATGTATTTTAAGAGCTATCCCATGGACTATGTGAACGGAGAACTGCTTGTTGACCCGACGAAGATGACCGTCGGCGGTTTCAAGGACCCGGGACGCTTTTTCGGCGTGGTACTCGGCTGGTTCATCGAACGCCGCTTTATCCGCTTTGATACCGACGGAACACCTTATCAAAAGACCATGCGTTGTCTTGTCGGAGCGCTTTTGTTCATCGGTTATTGGAATATCGTAATGGAGCCTCTCGGAAAGGCGATCGGCATCGGCATTGTGCATTTCTTCTTACAGGCATCTGCACCGCTGTTGTTTATGACGGTTTATCCGATGATATTCACCGCGATCGAAAAACGCAAAAAAGCAAATTAAAGCAAGCCGATCTCACTGAAATATCGCCGTAAAACAAGAAAACAAAATGCGTTGAATATGCGTTATCTAATTCGTGTATTTTTCCGGAAGGAGAAGTAATATGAAATTAAGAAAATTTATCGCGTGTTTGTTGGTATCTCTTGTTTTGTTGACGATGCTTGCAGGATGTAACGATACAGGGTCACAAGCCGAAACATCGCAGTACAAAAACGTTGAGGATCTTGCCGGAAAGCGCATCGGCGTGATCACCGGGATGATACTCGACCGGGTAGCGGAGAAAAATATTCCCGACTGTTAGCTTTACTGTTTTGCCAACTATGCCGATATGGCTGAGGCTCTTTCCGTCGGAAAGCTCGATGCTTACCTCGCGGATGAGCCGATCGCGAGAAAGCTTGTGCTTTCGCATCCGGGACAGTCGATCATGGTAAAGGTGATGGATGACAGTTACGGTTTTATCTTCCCGAAAGATGACAAGCATAAAAATCTGTGCGATGAAATGAACACATTTTTATCTGAGCTTCGGGAAAACGGCACGCTTCAAGAAATTGATGACATATGGTTCGGAAGCGATGAAGCCCTGCAGGTGATCGACCGTACCGAGCTGACCGGTGAAAACGGGACACTTCAGATCGTTACCTCCACCAACGCGGGCGAACCCTTCGTGTACGTCAAAAACGGAGAGTGCATCGGTTATGAGATCGATATTTTATACCGCTTCTGCCGTGCCAACGGTTATGCAATAGAAACGGCCGATTCCAACTTTGACGGCATTCTGGCATCAAAGAGAAAGTCCCGGGGAATACGGCGGAATATCTAAACGCCATGAGCGATATGCCGACTGCTCTGCGGATAGGCAAGATCGACGCTTATCTTGCCGACGAGCCGATCTTCCGCAGTATTTCGCGCAACTACCCGGAAGAATATATCATTGAACAGCTGACACATGAGGAGTATGCGTTCCTGTTCCCGAAGAACAGCGACAGGCATACGAAGATCTGCCAAGAAATGAACGAGTTCCTTGCCGAAAGCTGGAATGACGGCACGATAGACGAGCTTTGCGGCAAATGGATCAACGGTGATTACACAAAGGCGATCATTGATTTCAGTGTCCTGTCGGGTGAAAACGGAACGCTGAAAATGGCGATCTGTACGGAGACCGGTGCCCCATTCACCTTTGTGCAGAACAATGAGTTCACCGGATATGATATCGAGGTCGCCGTGCTTTTCTGCAAAAAATACGGCTATGCGCTCGAAATCAGTGATTACAGTTTAAGCGGTTTCCTTTCCGCCACGTCATCGGGGAATGCCGACCTTGCTGCAGGTTGCGTCAGCATTACGAAGGAAAGACAGGAATCCATACTGTTCTCCGATCCCGATTATCACGGAGGCATCGTTCTTGTCGGCGCACATGGCGTCGCCTCGGGTGAGAACGGATCGGGCTTTTTTTGCAGGCATCGTTGAGAGCTTCAATAAAACATTTATCCGTGAGAACCGATGGAAGCTGTTCATCGACGGGATCGGCACTACATTGGCGATCACGGCACTTTCCGTGCTGTTCGGTACGATACTCGGTTTCCTGATCTTTTTGCTGTACAGAAAGAATTATCGTTTCACTCTTGAAGGATACGGCGATCGTCGGCTATATCGCGGTACAGGATCTTACAAAAATCAGCGATATCGTCCGCAGCCGTACATATAAGGCGTTCTTCCCGCTTATCGCAACGGCAGTGCTGTATTTCTTGCTTGCATGGTTGCTTACAGTGTTGGTACGGGTTGTTGAAATCAAAACCGATACCAAAAAACGCAGTGAGAAAAAGATTTTGAAAGGCGTGAAAACGAAATGATCAAAATCGAACATTTACGCAAGGAATATCCGAATGTGATACCGCTGAAGGATGTGAATGTGACGATCAACGACGGAGATATTCGGTAATAGGTCCGTCAGGCACCGGCAAATCCACGCTGATCCGTTGCATCAATATGTTGGACCGTCCGACGTCGGGGAAAATCATTATCAACGGTATTGATATTACCGATAAGCATTGCAATATCAGCAATGTCCGTAAAAAGATGGGCATGGTATTCCAGAGCTTTAATCTATTCGGACATATGACGGTGTTGGAAAACGTTATGTTCGCTCCTATGGAACTGCTGAAAATGCCGAAGCAGGAGGCATATGACCGCGCGATCGAGCTATTGCGTATGGTAGGTATGGATCGACGTGCCATGAATTATCCCGATATGCTCTCAGGCGGGCAGAAACGGCGATCATCACCTATCCCGGAAAGTTTTACGATCCGAATACTTCAGATAACGAAATCTCTCTTGCCATTATCAATAATCTGGCAGAGAGCATTCGTTATTCATTCAATGAGAAAGATGACTATTGCAACAAGATCACGGTCTGTGTGAAATGAAACAACTGTCGGCGCTTGACGGAACGGAGCTGTTGAGCCGACATGTTCGGGAAATATGAAAATAATAAGTGCGCATATTGATATATAAAAGTCAATACGGATATGTTTTTAGCACAAAGGTATTATTTACTTATCCGCGCGGTATGTGTATAATTATGTCATTGATTTTTATATTGGAGAATATGCAATGGACAACAGAGAATGGTTTAGACAGGCAGGTTTCGGAATGATGTCTCATTTTGGACTTTACTCCGTGCTTGACGGTGATTATAAGGGACAGCCGTGTGACGAATGGGTGCGCCGCCACCAAAGAATACCGATGGAAGAGTATCATGCGCTTGCGAATGCGTTTGATCCTATTTATTTCAATGCGGATGAATGGGTAAAGCTGATAAGAGATGCGGGAATGAAATACATGGTGTTTACATCAAAGCATCATGAGGGCTTTGCGTTATACCGTTCCGCGGTATCGAAATTCAATGTCGTCGATGCCACGCCGTTCAAACGCGATATAGTTGATGAGCTTGCCAACAGCTGTGCAAAGTACGGCATCAAATTCGGTCTGTATTATTCACAGGATCTTGATTGGGATGAAAAGGATGCAGGCGGTTACATAGAAAGCGAGTTTTATAAGGAGTGCCACAATACATGGGATTTTCCTGCAAGCAGAGAGATAAATTTCCAAAAATATCTTGATGAAAAGGCTATCCCGCAGGTGGAAGAAATACTTACACAGTATGGCGATCTGTGTCTTGTATGGTTTGACTGCCCGTGGACAATGTCAAAGAAGCAAAGTCAGACATTTTACGATCTTGTAAAAAAGCATCAGCCTGAATGCCTTGTAGGCGGCAGGCTCGGCAACGATATAGGTGATTACGGTTCGGGCGCGGATAACGATGTCAATATGCAAGGTAAAAAAGAGCTTAACGAATCGCCGATCACGATAAATGATCATTGGAATTTTTCGGTGTATGACAATAACTATAAAACGCCTGAAGAAATCCGCGAAATAAGAAAAAGACTCAACGGCAACGGAGTGAACCTGCTGTTGAACATAGGCCCGGATCATCTCGGCAGATTGCCCGGTAAAGCAATAGAAATCCTGAAAAAGCTGTAAGTGCCGGAACCCGGTGTGATGCTCGTGTTTTATAAAAAGTTCTCCCGATGTGTTATTAAAATGCACATCGGGAGTATTTTTTTACCTGAACAGATACGGATGAAAATAAAGGCTTATTTCTTTTTCTTGAAAAAGTGTGACGGCAGTACGCCCGTTTCGCTTTTTACCGCCTGAGTGAATGCCACGGAAGAGCTGTAACCGCATTTTTCGCTTGCTTCGGCAACGTTCATTCCGTTTTGCAGGCACGCTATGCCGGTAGCTATTTTGCATGAGCGTATATATTGCATAGGCGTTATGCCGAGCTGTTTTTTGAAGATCCGTATATAGTGGCTTTCGTTTATGCACAGCATTTCGGCAAGCTGAGATGTTGAGACCGTTGCACTTTGTGCCTGTATAAGCTCTATCGAGCGAAGTACGGTTTCATTGGCTATCAGCGGCAGACCTTGCGATTCATCTATGTAAGAAAGTATCGTTATGAGAAGTGAACGCAGTGAGTTTTCGTACACTGATTTGCTGTGGAGCATAAAGGCGAGTGTTTCGAAATTTATAAACGGGAAGTCAGACTCGTCAAACTCCAGAAAACACTCGGGTTTAAGCGCGTAGTTAGCATGAAAATCAAAAAAACTGTGATCGAGATTTGTCGCTTCAAGTGTGCGAAAATCGCTGTATTGCGTGAACAGATACAGCTTGTGCGGTCGGAGGCGGTGCTTTTCACGGTAATTGTATATCCATCCTTCACCTGAATGAATAAAGTATACACGCATAAGTCCGCTGGGTGTATCGTACATCCAGCGATCGTTGACTATACAGCGTTCACAGGCAAAATGAGCAATTTGAATATTCATATAAATATCCTTTCAGATCGGTTGCATATGCAACGATAATATCCGCAAATTCCTAAATGCTATTATAAGCCGACAAAAAATAAATGTCAATCTCTGTTGTGCATGAGATTTTTGAAAAGTCAATTTCGATATGTTTCTTGCATACTCAAAATATTTACATATCAAATTACGTTTGTTAAAATTGTTTATAAGGAACGGTTTGTGCGTTTTGATGAAAAAATGTGCAGGCTGCCGAAATTATGCAAATTTGGAGGAATCAAAAAATGAAAAGCTTTCAAAAGGTAATCACTGTATTGCTTGCAGTATGTTTGCTTGCCGGGATCGCCGTATTTGCCGGCGCGGAAGCAAAGACGACGGTGAACGGTGACGCCGAAAAAGGTGATCTCACAGGATGGAAAACATATGCGGACTTAAACAGCGGTATGTCGCTTGCAAATATTGCAGATCCCGATAACGCCGGTAACCGCGTTATAAAGTTTACGCCCGCCACGTCGGGAGGACTTACCGATTGGTCGATACCGATGTTCAATATCGGCGCGGACGTGTTCCGCGATACCGAAAACGGTTTTAACGGCGGCGGGGCGGGTACATACAAGATTTCAATGAAGGTAAAGACAAGTGTTGCCGGCACGCAGTTTGCACATCTTTCATTGCGTACAGGCTCGTGGAATTGGTCGGATGATACATATAATCGCATCGGCTACAATAAGGACGCATGGATACGTTTGAACGAGGGCGTTACGAACGATGCGGATGCAACGATACAGTATGATGCAACATCAAAATGGAACACGGTGACAAAAACATTTACCGTGACAAGCGCATTCATCAACGCGAAGAAAGCCGAATTTGACGGCGGCGATGCCACGGCTTATGAGCTGTATGTCAGCATCGACAATCCCAACGTCGTTTATTACATAGACGATGTAAAGGTTATCGAGTCTCCCGAAAAGCCTCAAGCCAAAACCGTGATCAACGGTGATGCCGAGCTTGGTACAACTGAGGGATGGAACAAGCTGTTCGGAAACGGAACACTTACAAACGAGAAGCTTGACGGAAGCAATGTTATACATTTCGTACCGAAGGCGGACGATGTATACAGCAGTGTAATGTTCGATTTCGGTCCTGCCATAGTAAAGGACAGCGATAACGGATACAACGGCGCGGGCGCGGGGAAATATACGGTTTCGTTCCGCGTTAAGGGCGATGATTCGGCAACGGGCGAGGGCGCGTTCAATGTTTCCATGATATCGAATGTATGGAACAAAATGAGCGCAAAGCCGACCGAAAGCAGAAAATATATCACTGTATCGAAAAACGAATGGACAAAATATACATTCACGTTCGATATCACCGATGATATGCTTGCCGCACTCGACAGCAAGGATGCGTATATGCTTTCACTGCGCTTTGACGGCTCGGGAAGCAGTTATGCCTACGGTCAGGGTAATTGGATGGGCTACTATATCGACGATATGAAGATATTTGCCGGCGACGCTCCTGCGGAGGAAGAACAGGGCGGCGAACAGGGCGGAGAGCAGAGCGGTGAAAAGCAGGTGACGGCAATGCAGACCGTCAACGGCAACGCCGAGCTTAAAACACTTGAGGGCTGGAGCGGTCTGTTTAATAACGGTACGCTCACGAATGAGAAGATCGACGGAAGCAATGTTATACATTTCGTACCCAAGGCAAATGATTATTACAGCAGTGTCGTATTCGATCTCGGCGCTTCGATAGTCAACGATCCCGCAAACGGCTATAACGGCGGTGGAGCAAAGGAATATACAGTATCGTTCAGAATAAAAAGTGATGACAAAAACAAGAGCGGCGCGTTCACACTTTCGCTTGTTTCGTATTCGGGCGCGGCGTGGGATAAGTTCAAGGCGTATTCTCAAGAAAAGACTGCCGTAAAGGTAACGCCCGATTGGACTGAGTACACATATACATTCGATATCACGAACGAAATGCTTGATGCGATAAAAGGCAACAAGGAAGCGTATAAAATCGGTATCCGTCTTGACGGAAGCGGCAAGGTGCTTGACCATCAGTATGTCGATGGCGGAAATTGGCTCGGTTATTATATAGACGATGTAAAGATATCCTATGACGGCATGCCCAAGGATACGGGCGATGCGCTTTGCGTTCCCGCACTTGTGATGCTTATTGCTTCATGCGTTGCAGTAGCTGCGTCAGTGATATTCAAGAAAAAAGAACAGCTTTGATATCGGAGATAAAAATGACAAAAAAGATCATTTCACTGTTTTTATTGATATGCGTGCTTCTTTCCGTCGCTTCGTGCGGCGGAAACGGTACGCCCGAACAGCCCGAAGCTACGCCCACGCCGGTAGCGATAAACGAAAACGAAGTCGATGTGCTGACGGAGCGTTGGGTAGCAACGGAGCTTTCGTTTTCACCCGATAAGGCATATTCGGACAATGACGGTTTTGATGTTTCGATGGATGCGGTTTTCACGAACCGCACGAGCGGCACAAGCCTTAAAATACCTGCATTTTTTGACGGGAACAATACGTTCCGCGTTCGTTTTGCACCTACCGAGTACGGTATTTGGGATGTTAAGACGGAATGCGCCGACGAGCCTTCACTTAACGGCATAACAAAGACCGTAGGCGCAAACGCTTACACGGGTGAGCTTGAGATATACAAGCGCGGTTTCGTAAATGCAGAGCAGGGCAAGAAGTATTTTACTTATGCCGACGGCACACCGTTTTTGTATATCGGCGATACGCATTGGGCGATGTATTCCGAGGAGCTTAACACCGCAGGACCGAACGGCGGAGGCATCCAAACGGATTCGCATTTTAAGTATATCGTGGATAAGCGTGTCGAACAGGGCTTTACCGTTTACCAGAGTGAGCCGATCAATGCACCGTTCAATTTGAGTGACCGACTTTCGGGCAGTGATCTTGACGGGCTTCAGACAGCCGATATCTATTATAAGTATATTGCGGAAAAAGGGCTTGTCCATGCGAATGCGGAGTTTTTCTATCCGAATCAGCTTACAGATAAGCTTGTGAACAATCAAGCGTATCTTGAAAAGATATCGCGCTATTGGGTGGCACGCTTCGGCGCATATCCCGTTATGTGGACGCTTGCACAGGAAGTGGATAACGACTGTCAGGGCGACGCGAAATATAACTACATGAACAATCCATGGGTAAAGATTGCCGAGTATATCCACAAATACGATGCTTACTCGCATCCGCTCACGGCACATCAGCGCGGAACAGGGCATACGACGGTCACCGGTACCGGAAGCGAGAGAGAAGCAAACGGCATGTCGGCGTTCGCGTTTGCCGAAAAATTCAACAATAATTTTGCTACAGGTCATTCGTGGTGGGGCGCACAGTGGGGCTTCAAGAAGAACAGGCGCTACGCCGACGATGTGCCGAAGGATTATTGGGCAAGCGAAAAGCCTGCCGTTATGTACGAAAGTCCGTACTGCTATCAGTGGACCGACGATTTCGGTGCGCGTGTGCAGAGCTGGGTAGCGTTCTTGAGCGGCATGTGCGGCTACGGCTACGGTGTTATCGACGTATGGGCTTACAAGGGCGGCTACAATGCGAAAATAATCGACGGCACGGTACATGAGGTCACCGATGACGACCTTAAAAAGAAGTGGTCAGAGGTACTTGAATGTCCCTCAACGCTTCAGCTTGCACACCTTAAGACGTTTTTGGAAAAGTACGAGTGGTGGACATTCATTCCCGATTTCTACGATATGAGCTTCTTCCTCGGTAATCAGGACTGTCTGTACGCAAACGCCTCTAACGGAAACGGTACATACATTATATATATGTATAACCGCAATACTTCTACGGGCAGACTTACGAATCTTGACGAAAAATCAACATATTCGCTTATGTGGTTCAATCCGCGCACGGGAGAATATACCGAGGGTGACAAAAATGTGCAGGGTGATAACAAACAGCGTTATTCGTTGCCGGATAAGCCCGATATAGAGGATTGGGTGCTTATTGTAACAAAGAATTGAGGAAAATATGGAGCTTACAACAAAATGCCGGGTATCGGTCGAGATCCGGCTGAACGGAAACGGACAGTATGATTTCGACACTGCACTGAAGCATGAATTTTACGGCGTGTTCAGGCATCGCGCAAGCGGAATCACACTGCGGTTGCCCGGTTTCTATTACGGGCAAAACATCTTCTGCCTGCGCTTTGCGCCCACAAAAACGGGCATTTGGGATTTTACCGTCGAAAGCAGTTATGATTTTCTTGCATCATGCTCGGGTACGGTGGATGCGCTCCCGTATGACGGCGAGCTTGAAATATATAAGCGCGGTTTTCTTAAAACCGATAAAGAACACAAGTATTTCATGTATGCTGACGGCACACCGTTCTTCTACTTGGGCGATACGCATTGGGGAATGTATAAAGAGGAATTTGATTCTCCCGGCGCATATGCGAAAAATATCAAAACGGATTCGCATTTTAAGTATATTGTCGATAAGCGTGTCGAACAGGGCTTTACGGTGTATCAGTCCGAGCCGCTCGGCGCACCGTTCGACCTTACCGACGGTTTTGACGAAAATGACCTTGAGGGTTTCAGAATCGCCGATGAATACTATCGGTATATTGCCGAGAAAGGGCTTGTGCATGCCAATGCTGAGTTCTTCTTCCCGACCGCTCTTACCGAGGAAATGTTCAACGATACCGAATACATAAAGCTTTTGTGCCGTCATTGGGTCGCACGCTACGGCTCATTCCCCGTTATGTGGACGCTCGCGCAGGAGATAGACGGCAATGACTATAACCCGAGCGGGAACGGTTGGCACTATTCCTGTTGGAAAAATCCGTGGGTAAAGATAGCGGAATACATTCACGGATACGATGCATATTCGCATCCTTTGTCGGCACATCAGCACGGCACATGCAAGACAACGGTCACGGGACGCGGAAGCGAGCCGGAGCAGGCTAACGACGGTATCGGAATGTCTGCGTTCTTTGCGGAGGAGACCTTCAACGGCAATTTCGCACACGGGCATTCGTGGTGGGCGGCGCAGTGGGGCTTCAAGAAAGACCGCCGCTATGACGATGAGATACCCAAGGATTATTGGGTAAGCGATAAGCCTGCCGTTATGTACGAAAGTCTGTACTGCTGTCTGTGGACCAAAAACTACGGCGCGCGTGTGCAGGGCTGGGTGGCATTTTTAAGCGGCATGTGCGGCTACGGCTACGGCGCGGGGGATATATGGCTGTATGATTCGGAGTATTCTTCGGGATTTTGGGATGGCGTTGACAATGTCCTGCCCGCGGATAAGGCTCTTCGATGGTCAGATCTGACGGAATGCGAATCGGCTTTGCAGGTCGGCTACATGAAGGAGTTTTTGAACAAATACTCATGGTGGACGCTTACACCCGAATTTTATGACGGAAACCGCTTCGAGGGCGCCAAAAGCTGTTATTTCGCGGCGGCGACAAGAAACGATGAATTATACATCATATACGCATACAACAAAAACCGCATAAACGCTGTCGGAACGCTAAAACAAATGGATAAAGCGGCAACGTATTCGGCATGGTGGTACGATCCGCGCAACAACGAATATACTCTTATTTCCGACAGCATCACGCCGAACGGTGACGGCAGTTATGATTCGCCTTATAAACCCGATAATAATGACTGGGTGCTTCTGGTCATTAAAAATAGAACCAATTAAAAACAGGAGGAAACAAACATGAAAAAACTTATTCTGACACTGCTTTCCGTTGTACTTGTGCTTTCACTTTGCGCATGCGGCGAAAGCAACAATGATGCCGAGGCTTCGGCAAGCGCGAGCGCGACAGCCACTGTTCAGGCAACGGCAACGGTACAGCCTACCGCGACACCCGAGCCCACGGCAACACCCGAACCTACTCCGTCACCGACACCGAGAGAGGTCATCAACATCATTCCCAAGGAATCGGCGACATTCGACGATGCAAAGAATATCGGCGATACCGCATGGGAAATAATGGGCGAGGGAACACTTTCGCTTACCGAGGGCTTTTCGGGCAAGTGCCTTCGCTACACTCCCGACCAGAGCGACAATCAGCACTATTACACGCCGCTCATCGACCTTCGCCCTTATATAAAGGAAGCGGGCGAGTATGAGATAACCTTCAAGTACAGAAGTGATGCGGCAGTACCCGGTGTCGTTATCCGCGGCAAAACGGAGAATGATGTAAATTCGTTTATCGAAATGCACCAGACAAATCCGTATTACATTGCGACCGTTTCGCATCAGACAAATACCGACAATGAGGAATGGGAGGATGTTGTCATTTCGCTTAATGTCGAAGAAGACGATATCGCGGCATCGGGCAATCATTGGTGGGCATTCTGCTTCCATCAAATTGATGTGAACAATAATCAGCACATCGACATCGACGATTTCACAGTGGAGTTCTTAGGCTGATTTTTGAAATAAAAAAAGAAGGGGATTTTAGTATGAAAAAGACAGTAAGTATCATTATTGCGATAGTGCTTGCGGTCTGCTCCGTATGCACTGTGGCTACCGTCTTCGCAGAACCCGAGATAAAACATGTCATCAACGGTGATGCGGAAACGGGCGATCTGACCGGCTGGAAATGTCTTGCATCCGGCACGGCGCTCACCAACGTAAAAGAAGAAGGCAAAAATAACCGCGTGATAGAAGTCACAGCTCCCACTGAGGGAAGCTATCCGATAAGCGCAATGTTCGATATCGGCGCGGCTGTTTATGATGATGAAGCCAACGGCTACACGGGCTTCGGCGCGGGAAATTACAAAGTTTCGTTAAACGTAAAGGTAAAGGATGCAAGCAAGCTTCCGTGTTATGCGCACTTAACGCTTGTTTCCGGCACACTTGACCAATCCGACGCGCAGATGGTTGCAACACATCCCGAATATTGGCCCGAAAGCATTATCGGCTTTACACAGAACAAATGGCTTATATTGGGCGGCAACAGCAACCCCGAATACACCGTTACCGCGCTTGATAACGGCTGGCTCAATATTCAAAAAACATTTGCCGTAACGCAGGAATTTATTGATGCGAATAAGGCACGCTATGCATCAAATGATGATGCATACGGACTTTATGTCGCACTTGACAATCTTGTGACGGATTATTATGTCGATGACGTTGAGGTATCGTTCAATGATAAAAAGATAGATCCGCATGAGGAAATACTTCCGCAAAAGCATGAGGTCGTCAACGGTGATGCGGAAATGGGCGATCTTTCGGGCTGGAAAAATCAATCAAATACCGAAATTAAAAATGTTGAACTCGGCAACAACCGTGCGATAGAGATCACTCCTCCCACAAGCGGAAACTATCAGATATCGGCGATGTTCAATATCGGAGCTGATGTTTTCAATGATGCCAAACACGCATATTACGGTACGGGCGCGGGCGAGTATACGGTCTCACTCAAGGTGAAGATCAAGGATCAAAGCAAGCTTCCGTGCTATGCACATGTTTCGCTTGTTTCCGGCACGCTCGATCAGACCGACGCGAACATGGTTTCACAGCATCCCGAATACTGGCCGAACAGTATCATAGGCTTCACGCAGGGAAATTGGCTC
>JAZRZN010000007.1:0-1080 GCA_045601365.1 Clostridia bacterium
AATTTCCGCCGTCGGTTATTACGGCGGTGAGCATATCGGCGCCGGCAAGGAATCGGATGATGTATCTGTGACATTTGCCGACGGCGTTTATGTATATGACGATTTATCTCATGTCTTATTCGTTAATATCGAGCCGTTCCCGGAAACCATGCCTTCCTGCGTAGACGGACACAGAAATTACTTCAAAAACTGTGTAAGCGGCAAATACTATACCACCGAAACGCTTGAGCCGGACAGCCTCATTGTGGACATAGATGCTTGGCTTGCAGGCGAAGGCAATAACGGCGAGGGCAACGGCAAACACGCCGACAATGATAAGGACGGCTACTGCGACACCTGCGGAACGCTTGCAAAGGCAAATATCAACTTCTACATTTCGTACGGTGGCAGTCCGGCATTTACCCTGCCGTGTACCGCCGGTGAAAACTTAGCGGAACAGATCGACTTTTTGGCAGTAAACTATGTTGAAGAACACACGCTTGCAGGGCTTGAAAACTATTTGTATTCCGACGGTAATTTTGTAGGAGAATACGATCTTGTTCCCTTCGGTACCGAAAGCATGGATATCTACGCATTACTTGTGTACGATGAAACCGAGCCGAACTGTTGGCTCGACGGACATAAGGCGTATTATAAAAACACACAGGACGGCTATTCTTACGAGGATAAATACTGCACGACCCCAATAGGCGACGCAGTTGCTCTTGAAGAATGGCTTGCGGATGAGGGTCTTAACGGCAAGGCACTCGGGCATATAGACGAAGACGGCGACGGCAAATGCGACCGTTGCGAGAAAACACTTGTTGAATTTTACCCCGAGGTCGCCGCAACCTGCGAAACACAGGGAACAAAGGCATATTACAGAAATATTGTCGACGGTAAGTATTATAAAGACATTCGCTGTACGGAAGAAATCGGCACGTACAATCAGCTTCAGGCATGGCTCTCGAACGGGGGCAAAATTCCGCTTGGCGAACACATTCTTGCCAATGACGGCAGTTGTGCCGTGTGCGGCAAGGTGCTTACAAAGTACTATGTGTTCAACGAGGAAAGCAAGGAATTTGAACTGAAAGGGCAAAA
>JAZRZN010000008.1:0-1126 GCA_045601365.1 Clostridia bacterium
AAATCTGCCGAGAAAGGGATAGGATTTTTTATCGTTTACAGAGTATGTGGGCGTTTCGGTATAGGCAAGATATTCTTCCCATTCGTTTGAGATCATTCGTTTCCGCCTCCTATGAGATAGAATTCCGCTTCATCGAGAAGCACATCAAAGATAAAGTCCCGCCTGCCCATTGCTTCCGCATAGCGGATGATCTGAAAGCAGGGGGCGATTTTGGAAAGTTCTGCTTTACAAGCCGTCGCCACCGCTTCTATATAGTCCTTGCCCGGTTTGCAGGCAAGGTAGGCATCCAGCATGGCGATAAGCTCCGGCGTGTCATTCTTGAAGCGTAATATCTCTTTGTTGCTTTTCTTGTTCTCGGCATATATATCACAGATAATATCCCCGAATATGCGGTATCCGCCTTGACGGAAATCGGTAAAGAGATCGTCATACTCACGGAATCCTTCTTCGGGCAGATATTCGGATAGAAATTCATACCGCTGTTCCGGCTTCATAAAATGCCATTTCTCGGCTTTTATGGCGTTGTATATGACAGATATTCTTGTGGCATCAATATCCGTGAAAAGTGCGTACAGTTCTTCCGCGGTATATGTGTTTTCCTGATTACGCATCATAAGGATGCGCCGGACATCCTTTTCCTTACCGTTGCCCGGTGTCGGGTGCTTGCTTGACCGTATTCGTTTCAGACAGCGGTCGTAAGCGGCAATGACTTGCTCAATCTTTGGGAACAGGTCTTTGTCAAGATTGTCTTGCCAGTTCGGGTGCTTGGCAAAGGTAAAAAGTTCTTCGGACGGTGCGGGCGTTACCGGTTTTTTCTGCACGGTCTTTTTGAGCATATACGCATAGTGCGGCAGCATTTCCACATTCGCCGTCACGGTATTCCAGTCGGTGGACTGAATATATCTGCTCATCCGCTTGGCAAAGGAATCCTCATACCACGCCGGGCGGTTTTCCATATCGTCAAGCAGGCGTTTGTATTTGAGATACTGGCTCCGCCGTTTGCCTTTGTTTTCGAGATATTCGGATAAGTCCGGCTTGATGCCGCTTTTCACCGAGTCTATTTCCAATCCCGTGAGAATGGCAAGGGTTTCGGTGTCTCTGCGGTTTTGTTCTTTCAGTTCATTCT
>JAZRZN010000009.1:0-10179 GCA_045601365.1 Clostridia bacterium
AGAGCCGTATTCAAAGCATCTTGTCGACGGGATTTTTGAAATCCGAGCGAAGGTCGGTTCTGATATTTCACGGGTTTTGTACTTCTTCGTTGTCGGACATAAAGTGGTTATTACGAACGGTTTTATAAAGAAAACGCAAAAAACTCCGAAAAACGAAATTGAACTTGCAAAAAAGTATCGTAACGAATATTTGAGCAGAAAGAGGTAATTAAAATGACAAACTTTAATGATTTCCTTAATGAAAGATTAAAAGGTGCTGATTTCAAAAAAGAATATGATGCACTTGAACCTGGGTTTTCTATAATTCAAGCAATCATTGATGCAAGAAAAGACACCGGTATGACGCAAAAAGAACTTGCCGAAAAAACCGGAATCACGCAAGCCGATATCAGTCGTCTTGAAAGCGGTAGTGCAAATCCTTCCCTGAAAACCTTACAGCGTCTGGCAGAGGGAATGGGGATGAAATTGAAGTTGGAATTTCTGCCTGCGGGAAGATAATTGCTTAGGGTGCATAGCAATTCATTCGCTCTGACTTTAGTATTTTCCGATTGGTAAAATCCTATAAACCGTAAGCATCGGCGATGCGATGATGATATGTTGAATCTCGCGCATTATATACGCATAAAATGTTGACAAATGTGAATAATATGAGTATACTATAGTAAAAGGAGTTGATTGATATGGCAAAAGTATCTACAAATGTTTCTATTGATGAGGTAACAAAGAAAAAAGCACAGGTTTTGCTTGCTGATTTTGGAATGGATTTATCTACAGCCGTGAATATCTTTTTAAGGCAAATGGTTTATGAGGGTTCTTTTCCGTTTGCAATAACACGAGAAGTACCGAATGCTGTTACACTTGCTGCAATGAAGGAAACAGAAGATATGAGAAAACATCCCGAAGCATACAAAAGATATAATGATGTTGATGAAATGATGGTGGATATTTTAGGTGAAATATGAAGTTACACCGTCTAATCAATTCAAAAAAGATTTGAAGCTCGCCGCGAAACGTGGTTACAAAATTGAATTGCTTACAAATGTAATCAAAAAATTAGCAAATGGAGAAGTGCTTGAGCCAAAATATAAAGATCATCAATTATCCGGCAATTTCGGCTTTTACCGTGAATGCCATTCCCGATTGGTTATTGATTTATAAAATCGACGGAAATGAATTGATTTTATATTTGACCAGAACGGGAACACACAGCGATTTATTCTGATTTACCAAACTGTATGATAACATGGAACATTCCGATACGCGCAATAACTAAATTATTATGTCAACTCAAAAATAAAAGAACATGAAAACAGATAAATTCAAATTTGAAATAGTAAAAGAATGCAAGCAAAGCGGTGCGAGGATCACACGCTTTTATACGCCGCACGGGATGATAGAAACACCCGTATTCATGCCCGTCGGAACGCAGGCTACGGTCAAGGCACTCTCGCCCGAGGAGCTGAAGGATATAAATTCGCAAATCATCCTTTCGAATACATATCATTTGTATCTTCGCCCCGGTCATGAACTTGTCGAAAAAATGGGCGGTCTGCACGAATTTATGCATTGGGACAGACCTATTCTCACCGACAGCGGAGGTTTTCAGGTGTTTTCCCTTTCCGCGCTTCGCAAAATAAAAGAAGAGGGCGTATATTTCAACTCGCATCTCGACGGCTCGAAGCATCTGTTCACGCCGGAGAAGGTCATTGAGATAGAGCAATCACTCGGCGCTGATGTGATAATGCAGTTTGATGTGTGTTCCCCATACCCATGCGAATACCGCGATGCAAAAGTGAATATGGAACGTACCTTGCGCTGGCTCGACCGTTGTCACGATGCATGGACAAACGAGAATCAGGCACTGTTCGGCATCGTTCAAGGCAACATGTACAAGGATCTGCGCAAAGAAAGCGCACTTGCAACGGCATCATATGAGGATTGCCCCGGTATCGCCATAGGCGGTCTTTCCGTAGGTGAACCGAAGCCTCTCATGTATGAGATACTCGATGATCTCATGCCGAATATGCCTAAAAACAAACCGCGGTATCTCATGGGCGTAGGCTCGCCCGATTGCCTTATCGAAGGCTTTATCCGCGGAATAGATATGATGGATTGCGTTCTGCCCACACGGATAGCCCGCAACGGCACGTTAATGACGAGCCACGGAAAGCTTGTCGTGCGCAACGGTCAGTATAAGGATGACCCTCGCCCGCTCGACGAAGAATGCGATTGCTATGCATGCAGGAATTATTCCCGCGCGTATATCCGCCACCTGCTGAATGTCGGAGAGATCATGGGCGCACGCCTTGCGTCTCTGCACAACATACGCTTTCTGCACAAGCTGACCGAGGATTTGAAGAAAGCTATTTGGGAAGACAGATCACTCGATTTCAGAAATGAATTCATGCAAAAATACGGATATGAATGATTTTACGAAAATTTCACTTGTAAAATTCAATTTTATCTGCTATTATATATGGTAATAAAACGAAAGGAAATGTATTAAAATGATATTTGGTGTTTTGGAAGAAACCGCGGCTCAGCCGACAGCACTTGCAGGTCTTGAAAGTTCTCTCGGTCTCATCATAATCATGGTCGTAATGATCCTGTTTATGTGGCTCTCCGGCAGGAAGCAGAGAAAACGTCAAAAGATGATGCAGGAGCGTAAAAACAACCTTAAAAACGGCGACCGCGTAATGATGGATTGCGGTATTTACGGTAAGGTCAAGGAAATCAATGACGATATCGTTACGATAGCCGTAGGTCCGGACGAAGTCAAGCTCGTGTTCAATAAGGCAGCCATCTCCGTTGTTGAATATGACGATGACGAAGTCGATCACAGCCGTGAGCAGGCAAAAGACATGGAAAAATAATTTTTTCAAACAACAAACAATGCGCATCAAGTCTTTCGGAACAGGCTGATGCGCATTATTTTTTCGTATGATTGTGATTGCATTTGTCAGTGATATCGGCACTTATGCGTTTACATGCAAATGCATAAAATATACAATGATTGTTTTGTTAATTTTTTGAAGGCTATTGCAAAATAGCGCTATGTGTAATACTTTTTTAATAAATATCATCAACTGCTTTATCCACAGCCATTATCCCCAAAAACAACGGTATTTTTGATAACCTGTGGATAACTCATATTTTACTCACAACAGTTATCCACAATTCTGTTCTATATATTACGCCACATATGAACTTATCCACAGATATTACTAAAGTTATCCACAGGTGTGGATAACTCAGTATTGATGAATTTTTTCCTGCAAACAAACATTATGTCAAGCACTTTTTATGATTTTGCGGAAATTCTTTGTGTGTATTTATTCATGTTTTGCGTTATTTATACTCTTTTATTATCTTTTCCACCCATTCTCTGTCAGGTGCCTCCACCGTCGAAAGCGGTGCGCCGTTTGATAGCGGTGTATCCGTCATGAACATGAATATTTTCATGTTGCGTTCCTCGTTCGCATCAAGCTTTGCATAGAACAATGCGTAGTCGTTGTAATTTTCCTTAAACGCAAGCACGGTAAATATCCCGCAGTCACTTTGGAGTTTTCCGCTCCCGCATTTTATTATCGGGATCGCAAGCTTTTGCGAATGCCCGTCGCTGTCTGTCACCGACTCTTCCCCGCTTTCCGGCACAACGATCCGCACGCCCTCTATAGGCAAACCGTTCAGGCCATCTACTACGGTAAAGCCTACCGTGCCCGTTTCGATTTTTGTTTCGTTCACCGTCCCGCATCCCGTAAGCACGATACACATAAGCAAAATAAAAATTTTTCTCATCAAAATCCACCCTTTCAAACAAATTTTATTCGCATTTTATCCGAATAGACCATTTACAAACAAAAAGTTTGATGATATACTATAGTATGAGCGAGACAAACTCGATTATCTTATACTATATATGGGTGGGTGTCTATGAAAAGGATATTATTAACTTTTTTCACAGTGATTCTCTGCATTTCTTTTGCTTTTTCGGCATTTGCAGTCGATGAAGATGTAAACATAATCGATGCCGCTGCTTCAACATTTGAGGGAATATCGGATGTTAAGCAAACAAAATGGTTCAAGCTGATAGATGCCAAGGGTGATTCCAAGGTATCTGACGATCTTTACAAAAGCATCTCAATAAAAACCGACGGCGGTCACAGCGGAAACAATTATCTTTCGATAACCGCCGACAAATCATGGTATTCTCCGTCTATAAACATTTACCCGTACCTCAAAGAAGCCGGAAGCGGAACATATATTATTTCGTTTTGGTGTCGCTGTACGCCTGCGTATTCTCCTCAAAAATACATTCTTATCCGTTCGCGTGAAGCGGATGTGTTTGAGGACGAATCCTACGGCATAGATGTACAGGCACGAAGCGGCAACAACTATTATGCACACATCAGCGGCTCATATTCCGAGCCCGATGCCAACGGCTGGCAATGCTTTATTTCCGATTCATTTGATATTGAAGATGAATTGCTTGAAGCTGAGCATTGCTGGTGGTTCTGCGTAGACAGCCTGCCCGGTAGCCAATTCACATATGATATCGACGATTTTTGTATCGTCAACGAAGACGATTTCGAAGACCCTACAGAGGTCGAAGAAGAAAAGATAAACACAGAGCTGACATATCTGACAGATGATATGAAAAACAATATCATAGAGGCTGTTAAAGTGACCGCCGCTCCCGCAGTGACACCAACACCGGATGCTACCCCGGACGCAACTCCGTCAGTTCCCGCAAATACTTCTCCCGGTGCCGCCGCATACATATCAGGCTCAATAGTCCTGTTGATCGCCATTGCCGCATCGTTTGCTTTGACCTTACTGATAAAAAAGAAAAAAAGATAACAAACTTTAACGTCGGTGTAAAAACCGGCGTTATTTTTTTCACCGCAGAGCTTTGACATGCCCGTCATACTGCAAAAAAAGCCTATCCCTTTGCAGAGATAGACTTTATTTATATAATGTATGCCGAACATTTCAATGAATGCTGAAGCCGGAATCGCAAGATTTTGACAAAAAAAGCATGAAAATGCTTTTTTCTTTTCCTGCCGACGGCGTGTCGGCAGTTATTCAGCAGACATTATAAAGATCCGACCGTCGGCAAAGCCGACGTTTTCGGTTATCGGCACTTATTTTTTTGTAATGGCGCACACCTTATTGTTAAAACGCAAGCAGTTTTTTTTGCATTTTTTCTTTTTTACGGAAGCAACACAGGCGCAAAACGCCACAGACGAAAGCCCAAGCAAAGCAATCCAAAGCGTTATGCTTTCGCTGTCCCCTGTATTGTGAGGCTTGTCATTATTCGCATTTTCACCCGTTTGCTGTTGCGTTCCTTCACCGTTGACACGCCAGCCGAGCATGATAGGAGAAATGTTCGTAATATATCCGCAATCATCACACATATATAACCCGGTAAGCATCACATGCGGATCGGAAGACGTATGCGATGCCGCGTCATATTCCTCGCCGCAAACATCACATATTTTCCAATGCTTTGACGATGTCTTTTGCCAGCTTCCGCCGGTATGAGGTTCTTTCGGCAAAGACTTTCCTGCAAACACCTTACCGCAGTCAAGGCATTCGAAATCCGCTTCCTTGCCCTCTGTTTTGCATGTCGGTACAGCGGCAGAGCCATCTACCCACTGCAAACGGCTGTGAAGACAGGTATCTTCAAAAACATAAAGCTGTGCGAGTGATCCCTTCGTATATTCATCTTCAACATACCACTTTGTCTTGCCGTTGCTTGTATGGTAATAATGATAGGTCTTGTAATCGGATGCACTGCCCTTGCCGATGTCATTTGATCCGCTCAACGGTGCAAACCGCGGATATACTCTTATATTGTCGGTATATACCGAACCCAGCCCTTCCATCCAATAGGTATCGTGCGACTGTTTTATTTTGAACGGATTAAGGCTGTCGTCCTTGCGCAACACAAGTCCTATACAGTCATCCGCGCCGCTGCAGCCCGTATAAATGAAATCGCCCGATTTGATTATATCGGAAAGCGTGGAGCTGTGACCGCAGGCAGTGAGCATCATATTTACGGTTTCGGTATTTATAAGCTGTTTATCGGGATAAATGTCGGAATTGTAAAAGGTATTCCAGAATGCGTCAACAGGCTTTGCATCTTCGCCCTCACTTCTGACGCGCATACCCGCCGTCTTACTGAAATTCGTGCCTGCCGTCGTTCCGCCTTTCCCCGCAAGCGGCTCATCGACCGGGTGGTTGCCTAAGCCTTTTACGTTTGTATAAAGCAGTACCTCATATCCCGGCTTCCAGAAATGACGGAATACATCCTGCCTTACGACCTGATGATCGGCATAGACATCATTACCTTTGGCAATGCGGCTTTCAAGGTCTGTATCGGCGGCAGTACCGCCTTGATTATAAAGCCATGTTTCCAAAGACGCAGTGCTGTAATAATCCAGATCAATTATTTGCTTGCCCTCATTATGTATGCGGCAGCGTTCGATCCTTGCCTGAACAGACGCCGTTTCGATGAGCGATACCACGGCAAAGCTGTACGAAGCATAATCAAAGAAGCTCTCCATATCGTCCCATGCTTCATTTTCGAAGCAATACTGATACCGCTTTATTTCACGGTAGACATCAAACAGATCGCCGTCGGAAATGACCTGCTTGTTGACCGTATATGAGATCGGTCCGACGAACTTATTGTAAAGGCTCAGAAACTTATCATCAACAGAGGTACTTGCGCTGTTCATATTGCTTATGCCGAGCCCGTCGGTCAAAGCACGCAGACGCTCTATCTTAAGCGCATCCGGCTGTCCGGCGTAGGTTTTGTCGATACTGTTCAGCGTATCGTAGCATTGGAAGAACGGCTCGCAAAGCGTAAGCGCATCCATATAGTTATTTACGATCTCAAGATATGACTGAACTTCAACAAGCCCTTCAAGAGACTTCAATTCATCATTGATTTTCTGCTGATTTGCAAGCACATTGCCGATTTGCTCCTGAATGTCCTTAAGCATTTTTACTTCTTCGCTTTCCTTTGGCTCAAACATAGCGTTCATGAATCCGTCCAACGTCCAGCTTACAAGCTTGTTAAGGCATACCGTACGGGTGCTTTTAAGCAAAGATGTCACAAAGGATTCCGACGCTCCGGCTGACTTTTCGGCAGAAACAGGCACGGCAAAAGCCGAGCATATGATGCAAACGCATACAAAAACTGCCGCCGCCCTCTTGAATTTCAAAAACGATTTTTTCATAGCAAGTACCTCTGGAAACGGAAATATTCAAAAAGTCGGCGATGCAGGCTGTAAGGCTTGCGTAACAAGACTTTCTGCAAAAATTATATCATATCAGCATGCAAATGTAAAGTGGAAAAGAAAGGCTTTACAGCTTTCGCCTGCGCCCGTATGCAAAACATTTCTGCTGTCCAGTATATCCAATGTTTCAAGAACGGCACTTTCGCCGTAATCGCCGATATGATTATTCGCAAGTGTTACCGCATCAAAGCCGTACAGCGTCAAAAAGTCCGCAAATTCCCCGTCACATATAAGATTAGGTCCGCTTTTGCAGATAGGCTTATGCTTTTCCTTATCTGCAAGCGGCGTTTCCAGATTTGCTATCTTATGATCGACCGAACGGAAATACGGCAACATTTCATCAAGTATTCCTGTTCTTGACCCCACCGATTCCCAGCCTCTGAAATTAAGGTCGCCCATAAACAAGATTTTCACGATATCGCTTCCTTTTTTGTTTTTATATGCCGCGCAAACGTTCAGTTTTCATTCAGCAGAGCATCGCATTTAATAAGCATCAATGTCGTAAGCTCCGCCGCCTCCAAAAAGCCCTCGATACTTAACATTTCATCGGGTTGATGAACGTTTCCGTGCCCCGAGGGAATGCTGAAAGGTACTGTTTTCCAAAACGACGGACCGATTTCCACAGCAACGGGAAGCTCCCGGGCGTATGTTCCGCCAGCGTTTATGTAAGCGCAGGCATCCTTTTCCCCTGTAAATTCCTTATATGTCTCAAGCAATCCGACAACGAATCTGTTATCGGCGGGAATACACGACGGCGGAAAGGACGATATATCTTTTATCACAAATCCGTTTTCATCAAGCTTTGCTTTAATGCTTTTCAAGATATTCCCTTCATCGACAGCAAGTCCGTAGCGGATATTGAACGCCATGTTGATTTTGCCGTTATCAAGCTCCGTAAAAAAATTCGCGCAGGTAAGATGTCCGAACTCCGGGTCAAGGTTTTCTATCTGCAAATATTCGCCGTAATAATTTCTTGTCATATCCGCAACAAATCTCATTTGTCTGCGGTCAGCCTCACAAAGATTTTTACAGGACGAAAGCGCATCGGCTATCAAAAATACGGCATTCAGCGAGTTTTCAGGCAAAGCCGTATGTTTTGGGATGCCCACGGAATCAAGCAGTATAGCCCCGTCGCTCAAGGATATTTTCAGTCTTTCGCTTTCCGAAGCTTTTAATTCAGAATACAGCTCGCTACTATATTTCACCCTTGCCGCGGCATTGCCGACCACCGAGCCGCCGACCCGCTTACCGCCCTTGAACTCCGTTATTTGCACAAGGTCAGCTGTACCGACAGCGGTAAAGATCGTTCTGCCCTTATCTCCCCTGAAGCACGGAAAGCCCGTATCGGAAACCAATGAAAAATCGGGAGGCACGTTATTTTTAACATAGGACTTGATATCATCCATGCCCGATTCCTCGTTTGAGCCGGTAAACATAACAAGACGGCTTCCGAAAGGAATTTCAAGCTCCTTTATCGCTTTGGCGGCATAAAGCGAAATTATTACCGCCGCTTTATCGTCAAGAACTCCCCTGCCTATTAAAAATCCGTCCTTTTCTGTCGGCTCAAAGGCAGATGTATATATCCAATCATCACCCGGCGCAACGACATCGGAATGAGCAAAAAATCCTATTGATTTTTTGCCTTCTCCGAAATACGAAAGCAAATATTTCCCCTCGTCATCCGATTCCGTATCAAAGCCGTTTTGCAAGTAAAGCTCCTCTGCCTTTTTAAGCGCTTTGAAGCAGTTTTCGCCGTACGGCGCACCGGGTCTTGCCTCGCCCCTCACCGACGGTATCCTTACGATATCCATCAGATCTTTAAGCATCGCGTCCTTATGCGCAACGAAATATTCGTGTATATCCTCGCGCCACAGGGCAGTTTTGACTTTTTCAAATTCAGTATCGTCACGCATGATGCGACCTCCTAACAGTCCTCATTGATGATATCGTACTTTATTATATACTTTTATCCGTGCCGTGTAAATATTCTGATTTAATTAAAAAGATAGCTTTTCTTCAGTTCGTAGTTGGGGAATGTATTCTGTTGAGCGGGAAAAACATTTCTGCAACATAAAGGGATCATGCAAAAAGTTGTATTATCCTTAAAAAGCGAACATTGTCCGCCCGCCGATATTCGCCGCACCGCAAGCGATGTTTGTTGCAGGAATATGCGTTTTATCCGTTCGCGTACTCCCTTGTGTCATTACGAGGAGCGAAGCTATGTGGCAATCCAGACATAAACAAAAGTAACTTTACGCCACACCTGGATTGCCACGCATCCTGCGGATGCTCGCAATGACACAAGAGAGTTTTTTTGGAATAATTACTTTATTTCCTGCCCCATGGTTTGAGTGCGTATAACTGTGACAGCGGACGTCGTACACGAGTATTTGCAGTTTTTCCTGCGCTGCAACCTTGTCCGCTCTACGAACGGTGACTGAAGTCACGTTCTCACACATTTCTGCACCATAAAAAAACACAACCCGTCGGGTTGCGCTTTTTTATGTCTAAAAGCGACCAAAAGGTACATTTTCTAGGTAAGTACGAACAAAAGGTACGTGCGTCTGCCTGCTCGACAAACCGGGATTTATTGATTCAATCCCATAAAGCAGAAAAATACTTGTAATAAAATTCTTTTTCCTCCGGCGAGTATTTTTCCATATGTGCTTTTATATAATTCGCGTGCATTTTTTGTTCTTCAGGATCAATCTCCAGATACCTATGGATTACCACGTTCCCAAGTTTTTCTTCTTCAAGAATAGCTTGAAATAAATCGTCTACACGTTCACACCGATCAAAGCAGACATTTTCACAGCTTTCCCACGAATGGTCTCTGAGATTTTCCAATCCTTCGCTTGATTCCAAAAGATAC
>JAZRZN010000010.1:0-17730 GCA_045601365.1 Clostridia bacterium
CGACCTTATACCCGTCGGCAGTCTTTACGATGCTGATGTGGTCGCATTCCGTAAGCTCAAGCTTACCATCAAGTTTTTTACGCGTAAGCTGTTCAAGATTCTCGCGTGCCTGAATAAGCTGTTGTTCGTTAAGCATAATTATTCTCTCCTTTGAAATTTATTTTTGTTATTTATTTACTGTGTTGTTAGAGGCTTTTTAAGTTGATATATCGAATGGGTGCGGCAATCCTTGACGCTCCGTTTTCGACGCTTGTTGCAAGAATATATGCCTTATCTTTTCGCTTACTCCATTGTGTCATTGCAAGGAACGTTAGCGAAGCGGTGATCCATACTGACGAAAAGTAACATTTTGCTTACATGGATCGCCGCGCATCCTGCGGATGCTCGCAATGACAGGACATATCAAAGATATAAAACATATTTTTTGATGCCGTCAGTCTTCGAACTGTTCAGCAAGTACTCTTTTCACTATATCCCGACGCTCGGCAAATGTGTGTATCTGTGGAAATTGCCGGCTCAAATCCTCCCATATTTCATGAGCTTTTTGAAAAAGAGCCTTATCATTTGAAACACATGCCAATTTGTAATACGATACGGCAAGATCATCGTACGCTTGAGCCGTACCCGCGCTGTCGGCAAGCTTTTTGCTGATTTCCAAATATTTTTCGTAATATTCCTTAGCAAGCGCAAGATTTTGTTCGGCTTGTGCAATATTGCCGAGATTATTATAGCTTATTGAAAGACCGCGCAATGCTTTCGGCGTACCCGTGCTTTCCACAAGCTTTTTGCTGATTTCCAAGCTCATTTTATAATACTCTTTGGCAAGCGCAAGATTTTGTTCAGTTTCTGCAATATCGCCGAGCTTATTATAGCTTATTGAAAGATCGCGTAATGCTTGAGCCGTACCCGTGCTATCCGCAAGCTTTTTGCGGATTTCCAAGCTCTTTTCATAATACTTTTTGGCTTTTACAAGATTTTTCTTAGCTTGTGCAATGTCGCCGAGTTTTTCATAGCTTACGGAAAGATTTCGTAACGCATCCGGCATACCTGTGCTTTCTACAAGTTTTTTACTGATTTTTAAGCTCTTTTCGTAATATTTTTTTGCTTTTGCAATGTTTTGCTCGGCTTGTGCAATTTCGCCGAGCCTTTCATAGCTTACGGAAAGCTCGCGCAATGCTTCCGCCGTACTCATGCTTTCTGTTAACTTTTTATTGATGTCCGAATACTTTTCGTAATATTCCTTAGCAAGCGTAAAGTTTTGTTCGGCTTGCGCAATTTCGCCGAGATTATTATAGTTTATGGAAAGATCACGCAATGCTTTCGGCGTGCCCGTACTTTCCGCAAGCTTCTTGAAGATTTCCAAGCCTTTTTCGTAATACTCTTTGGCAAGCGTAAGGTTTTGTTCGGCTTTTGCAATATCGCCGAGATTATTATAGTTTATGGAAAGATCACGCAATGTTTGCGCCGTACCCGTGCTTTCCGCAAGCTTTTTGCTGATTTCCAAACCCTTTTCGTAATATCCTTTGGCTTTTGCAAGTTTTTGCTCGGCTTGCGCAATATTGCCGAGTTTTTCATAGCTTATGGAAAGATCACGCAATGCTTGCGCCGTACCCGCGCTTTCTGCAAGCTTTTTACTGATTTCCAAGCCTTTTTCGTAATATGCTTTAGCAAACGCAAGCTTTTGTTCGACTTTTGCAATATCACCAAGCCTATTATAGCTTGTTGAAAGATCGCGCAACGCTTCCGATGTACCCGTGCTTTCCGCAAGCTTTTTGCTGATTTCCAAGTCTTTTTCGTAATATTCTTTGGCTTCTGCAAGGTTTTGTTCATCTTTTGCGATATCGCCGAGTTTACCATAGCTTACGGAAAGATCTCTATACGCTTGCACCGTACCAATTCTATCGGCAAGCTTTTTACTGATTTCCAAGCCTTTTTCGTAATATTCTTTAGCGAGCGCAAGATTTTGTTCGGCTTTTGCTATATCGCCAAATTTATTACAACATACAGAAATACCTCTTACTTTCCACTGTGCGTCGATATACTGTAACATTTCAAACATAGTGCAATAAGTTTCTTTGGCATCCTTGAGCTTCCCGAGCGTCATGCAGTAGTCGCCCAAATTCCAAAGCGCATTTTCCATGCATGACGCATTGTCATCGTTCTTATCCTGTAAGAACCTGCGTTTATACAGCTCTGCAAGACGTTTTTGCCACATGAGTGCAGTTTCGTGATTTCTTTTTACGCCCTCGCCGGATCTATACATTTCGATCAGCTTTTCCATTGCTTCGGGCAATTCGGCTTCCGCCGAAGAGGTGATAAGCTCCGCCGCTCTTTCGTGGTTTATTTCGACATCTATACCTTCAAGATACGCTAAGCCTATGAGATAATTATGTGCGGGATCGGTATCGTTTTCTCTGAGCGCATATGCTGAAAACGCCTGCGCAAAGCTCTTTTTCAGTTCGATATCGTCATGTGCGTTTATTATATCGGGTATGCCGTCATACTGATTTTTCAGCGCGTTCTTATCGGTATCGACCATTTCCGCGGGCAGTATATTTTTGCCCATATCGCGGGCTTGCGGGTATTCAACGGTTTTTACATAATTGTTTTCGTTTACAAGATTCGGCGTTACAAGAAGCGTGAACAGGTCGCTTTTGCCGAGCATTTTTTCAATGTTGTCCGAAAAGCTTTCGCCCGGCGTAAGAAATTCATCGTACCATATCGCAATATCACGGCAGACAGGATCGGCATGTATCAGCCGCATCAGCTCGTTTGCGTATTTTCTGTCCTTTTTGCGATAGCTCAAGAATATGTACGCGTCGAATGCCGCGCGTACTCTTTCGGCGGTCTTGTCATCGAACAGCACAGCCGACAGATATTTTTTCAGCTTTTCTTCGTAGCTGATAGCGGTCGTGTCGCGGCTGTACGGATCAAGATACTGAAGCTCACCGAATTTTTCGGCATAGTATTCATCGAGACCGCTTTCAAGCATTATCGGCAGAACCGGGATGTGCTTTTCAAGCGCAAAAACTATATCCGAATCCATCGCGCGATTCGGCTTTTTAAGTAATTTGAACGTTATCGGCACAACGAACAGGTTCATTCTGCCCAAGTCGGTATCGCGGTATTCTTCGGGAAGCGATGATGTCATGTCGTTGGTATAGTAGATAGCGCAATCGTGGTTTTTGAGTATATCATCGCATATTTTGTCGAAACCGATCTTAAAATCGTCCGGGTGACATGTAAAATATACCCTCGGTTTTCCGTTTGGATCGCTGTTTCCTCTTGTTCTGACCGATAAATACTCCATACTTTTTCTCCGTGTGTATTTTTTTGATGCTTGTAAAATGTATTGCTTTGCGTAATGTCGGTTACGGTGCGCCCTGTCAAACCGTTTCTATCTTAATAAGATTCGTGTTGCCCGAAACGCCGTTGGTGATGCCGCCGGTAATGACTATGCGGTCTCCCTTTTGCAGTGAAAAATTCTCCTTTGCAAGACGCTTAGCGGTATAAAACAGCACGTCCGTTGAATCGTAGGCTTCGCACATTACGGGCATTACGCCCCATGAAAGTGCCAGCTTGCGCCATGTTTTTTCATCTATCGTAAGTCCGAGAATGTCAACGGGCGAGCGGAAACGGCTTACCATGCGCACCGTCATACCGGAAAGCGAGCATACCGCGATCGTCTTTGCCTGAATATCTATCGACATACCGCATGTTGCGTGCGAAATAGCATCGACCATACTGTGTATAACAAATTCATGGGATAAAAAACGTTTGCCGTAATTTATACTTTTTTCGGTTTGCTCGGCGATTTTCGACATGGTTTCGACCGTCAGCACGGGATATTTGCCTGCCGCGGTCTCACCCGAAAGCATTATCGCGCTCGTGCCGTCGTAAACAGCGTTCGCAACATCGGATATTTCGGCTCGCGTCGGACGCGGATTATGTATCATGCTTTCAAGCATTTCGGTAGCGGTTATCACGCGCTTGCCGAGCATACGGCATTTGGTGATAAGATGCTTCTGTATTGCGGGTAACTCCTCAAACGGTATCTCAACGCCCATATCGCCTCTGCCTATCATTATGCCGTCGCATTCGGAGCAGATATCCTCTATATTATCTACGCCCGAACGGTTTTCTATCTTTGCGATAAGCTCAATACCGTTCGCGCCGTTTTGCTCAAGGAACTGCTTCACATCAAGCAGATCCTGTTTGCACGAAACGAATGAGCAGGCAATGAAATCCACATCGTTTTCTATGCCGAACAGGATATCGGACTTATCCTGTTCGCTTAAATAAACTTGCTTAAGCACCTTGTTGGGGAAGCTCATGCTCTTGCGGTTGGAAAGCACACCGCCGTCGATGACAGTGCAAACGGCATCCGCTCCCGAAAGCTCTGTGACCTCAAATGTCATCAGACCGTTGTTCAGCAATATCCTGTCTCCTACGGAAAGATCGTTTATCAGCCCTTTATAGTTGACCGAAACACGTGTTTCGTCGCCCTCGACCTCATCGGTGGTAAATGTGAACTTATCGCCCGAAGCAAGAGTGATCTTGTTATTTTTGAATGTTTTTATCCTGTATTCGGGACCTTTTGTATCAAGCATTATGGCTATCGGCAGGTTGAGCTTTTCACGCACTTTTTTGATGAGCCGTATCTTTTCTCCGTGATCCTCATGTGTGCCGTGCGAAAAATTCAGCCGTGCGACGTTCATTCCCGCAAGGCACATTTTTGTAAGCGTTTCCTCATCACTGCACGCAGGACCTATCGTGCAAACTATTTTTGTTTTCCTCATATATTAAGTACCTCCGACGTATAATTGACCTATTCTGTTATAGTATACCATATTGTCATAAAAAACGGAAACTTTTTTTTCAGCTTTACTATTCAAATCAAATATGCTAAAATAAGACCGAAAAACGTGCGCAGGAGGAACTGTATATGAAGGTCTTATTCGCATCATCGGAGGCATCTCCGTTCGTCAAGGTCGGAGGGCTTGCGGATGTTATCGGTTCGTTGCCCGTCGCGCTGAATGCTGTCGGCACACAAGCCGCCGTCATCATTCCCAAGCACAGATCGGTAAGCGGTGACCTTGAATTTTGCGGAAGCACATTTATCCGCATGGGGTGGCGCAATCAGTATGCAGGGCTTTTCAAGTGTGTGCATGAAGGCGTTACCTTCTGGTTCGTTGATAACGAATATTATTTCGGCGGCGAAAACGTCTACGGATATAACGAAGGCGAGGCAGAAAAATATGCGTTTTTTGCGCTTGCGGTAATCGAATTACTGCCGCTGACGGGCTTTGATCCCGATATCATCCACTGTAACGATTGGCAGACCGGGCTTATCCCGCTTTTGTTAAAGACGCGCTTCAAGGAGAAAAACATACGCTCGGTATTCACGGTACATAATCTCAAATATCAGGGGATATACGGCTTCCAACTGTTAAAAGACCTGCTTGACGTTCCCGATACGCTGTTTACAAGCGAATTTTTAGAGTTTTACGGCGGAGTAAGCTTCTTGAAGGCAGGACTTGTTTTTGCCGATAAAATAACCACCGTCAGCCGGACATACCGCGAGGAAGTGCTGACACCGTATTTCGGTGAACGGATGGACGGTGTACTGAGATCGCGCATTGACGATTTTTTCGGGATACTCAACGGCATAGGCAGGGAATTCGATCCTGCGACCGACACACGCATCCCATATAACTATTCGGCTGAAAATACAAGAAACAAATCGCGCTGTAAATCTTCGCTTCAGGCGGAGTTGGAGCTTGAGAAGGATGCACAAACACCGATCGTGGCTGTCATTTCACGCCTTTACGATCAAAAAGGCATAGATCTTATAAAATGCATGATCCATGAACTGATGTTTTCTTCCGGCATGCAGTTTATCCTGCTCGGCACGGGCGAACGCGAATATGAGGACTTTTTCGCATCGCTTACATCGGTGTATCCGGGCAGAGTCGCCGTGCATCTCGGCTACGACGGTGCGCTTGCGCAACGGATATATGCCGGTGCGGATATTTTCCTGATGCCGTCGCGCTTTGAACCGTGCGGGCTTGCACAGCTCATCGCAATGAAGTACGGCACGGTGCCGGTCGTTCGCGCGACGGGCGGACTGAACGACACTGTCACAGATGTGAATGACGGCGGATACGGCTTCCGCTTCGATAATTACAATGCTCACGAAATGGCTGATGCGCTCAAACGCGCTGTCACGCTGTACGGGAACAGACCGAAATGGAACGCCGTGCGGAAAAAAGCGATGTCTGCTGATTTTTCGTGGAAAACAAGCGCAGAATCATATGCGGAATTGTATGCCGGATCGTGACATATAGAGATTTACTTTGATCTGCCGTAACGATTTTTATCAAAGAAAGGGTAACATTATGAAAATATGCATCATCGGTTCATCGGGGCATTGGTCATACGCATTGCCGGAACTTAAAAATCACACGGTCATCGGCATCGCCGCCGGCTTTGACGGCGAGAGCATGGACGGCGTATACGGTACGCTTTCCGAAAACGGCATACGGACAGAAATATTTTCCGATGCGCATGAGCTGATAACGAAACGACCCGATATAGCCATAATCAACACACGCTTCGATCTCAATTCGGAATATACGCTTGAATGCCTTGCACGCAATATATACGTTTTCAGTGAAAAGCCGCTTGCGACATCGCTTGAAGCACTTGAAAAAATCAAAAACATCAAAACTACCGCGTTCGTTTCGGCGATGTTCGGCATAAGCTGTGAGCCGTGGTGTCTGTGCATGCGTGAGCTTGCCGCAAAGCTCGGCGATATCCGCATGGTAAACGCACGCAAATCATATAAGCTCGGTACACGTCCGGATTTCTATAAAAGTAAGAAAACATTCGGCGGATTGATCCCGTGGGTAGGCATCCACGCTCTGCATTGGATATATTTCACCACCGGGCTGAAATTCAAAAATGCCGTCTCCGTTACGGATAATTCCGTGAATTTCGGAAACGGTGACCTTGAAACTACTGCCGCCGCTGTGTTCAATATGGAAAACGGCTGTATTGCGACAGTCACTGCGGATTATTTCCGACCGCAGACCGCTCCGACGCACGATGATGACCGCCTGCGCATCGTCGGCAGTAAGGGCGTTGCCGAATATATGTGCGGTCATGTCACGCTTATCGACGAAAACGGTATGCGTGAGATACCGTTGCCTGACGGTGCGGATGTGTTCAAAATGTTCGTTGACAGGATCTCGGACGGAATTTCCGGCATAAGTCAGGAGGAGAGTGTTTACATAACAGAGGTCGCTCTGCGTGCCGATACCGCCGGAATGGGGCTTAACACTTAAAAATTCCGTATTTACACATAAAAATATAAAAAAATACCAAAATAATGTTTGCTTTTTTCTTTATTATGTGGTATTATAGCATTACACACAATACTTCTTGCGAGAGTGGGCGAATATCCCACTCTTACTTTTTGAGAGAGGGAAAAGTTTATGCGTGACGTTGCTTCCGCGGCGGCTCTTGCCGCGAACGACATAATAGTACGGCTCGGCTTCGAGCTTGCCGATGTCGAATATGCCCGTGAGGACGGTCAAATGTGTCTTACATTTTACATCTGCTCGGAGAACGGCGTTGATATCGACGCTTGCGAGACCGTTTCACGCGCGATAGAGGATGCGGTGGACGCGGCTGACCCGACGGACGGCAAACCGTACTGCCTGTGCGTCAGCACATGGGGCGACAGACCGCTGAAGCGCGACCGTGACCTTGAACGCTATATCGGCAAGGAGGTCGAGCTTAAGCTCAAAAAAGCCGAAAGCGGCAGGAAGAAAAAGTTTGTGGGTATTCTCAAAGCGTTCGACGAAAATACCGTCACCGTCAAAACGGTCAAGGACGGAGATATCTGCGCGGAGAAAAATAATATTGATACTGTCAGACCGTATATAGGCTTCTGACCAAACGGAGGAAAATATGAATTCGGAACTTATTACAGCTATCAAGATGCTTGAAACCGAAAAAGGCATCAATGCGGAAATGCTTTTTGAATCGGTCGAGCTTGCCATGGTATCGGCTTACAAGAAGGTACGCGATTACGGTGACGCCGCCACGATAGTGGCTCATATGGACAGAGAAACGGGCGATGTACGCTGTTATATCGTAAAGACCGTTGTTGAGGATGTTTACGATAACCTTTTGGAGATATCGCTTGAGGACGCGAGAAAGATCGATCCGAACGCAGAGCTTGAAGACAAGGTAGAGGTAGACGATACTCCCGAAAATTACGGCAGGATCGGCGCACAGACCGCAAGACAGGTCATAACACAGCGTTTGCGTGAGGCGGAAAAGGGCAAGGCATATAACGAATATGCCGACAAAGAGGGCGAGCTGATGACAGCGACCGTTCAAAAGGAAGAAAACGGCTATATCTATGTCGAGCTTGATAATATGCAGGGCGTTATCCCGCCAAAGGAGCAGATAAACGGCGAAAAATATACGCCCGGCACGCGCATCAAGGTGTACGTTTCCGAGGTCAAGAAAGCGCAGTACGGTACGACCGTGACCGTTTCGCGCACACATCCTCAGCTCATCAAGCGTCTGTTTGAGCTTGAAGTACCCGAGATCGCAAACGGCACGGTAGTTATCAAATCCATTTCGCGCGATGCGGGTTCAAGAACAAAGATAGCCGTATATTCCGAGGATGCTTCGGTCGATCCGCTCGGTGCATGCGTAGGTCCCAAGGGTACGCGTGTTTCAAGCATAGTAAATGAAATAAACGATGAAAAAATAGATATAATCAAATGGAGCGAGGATCCCGTCACCTATATCGCCAACGCGCTCAGCCCGTCAAAGGTACTGCTCGTTAAGATAGAGGAGACCGAACCCAAGAAGAAAGCTACCGTCATCGTTCCCGATAACCAGCTTTCGCTTGCGATAGGCAAGCGCGGACAGAACGCGATGCTTTGTGCGCGTCTGACCGGCTGGAACATAGATATCAAATCCGAAAGCCAAGCGGCTGAACTGATGGGTGAGGAAGTTGAAAACTAAAAAAATTCCGATGCGGATGTGCGCCGGATGCCGTGAAATGAAAGAAAAACGAGAGCTTGTCAGAATAGTGAGAACGCCCGACGGACAGGTGATCCTTGATAATACCGGCAAAGCGTCGGGACGAGGTGTGTATCTGTGCAGGAGTGCGGAATGTCTTGAAAAGAGCCGAAAATCAAAAGCACTTTCACGCGCACTTGATACGCCTGTTGACGACAGCGTGTTCGCAGAGCTGGAAAAGGAGATAAATGGATAAGCATACGAAAACCGAATCGGAAAGACTGCTTTCTTATCTCGGGCTTGCCGAAAAGGCTCAAAAGCTTGTTTCGGGCGCGGAAGCGTGTGAGCAGACGATAAAAAGCGGAGATGTGTATCTTACGGTCGTATCGCCGGATGCCGGTGAAAACACAAAAAAGCATTTTTCAGATATGTCGGGATTCCGGAAAATACCGTTTGTCGTATCGCCTGAGCCTATAGGTCACGCGATAGGGCATGATACACGCAAGGTCGCTTGCGTTACCGATAAAGGCTTCGCCGAAGCTATGATTAAAACCTGTGGAGGGCTTAAAATATATGAGTAAAGCATCAGAAATTCGTGAAAACGGCAAAAAATTGCTCGGGCAGATAGAAATAGCCAAGAGCGCACTTGAGAAGCAGAAGCAGGAGCTTCTCGCAAAGAGCAGTGCGCTTGAAAAAAAGCTTGAAGAAGAAAAGAAGGCTCAGGCTAAGCTCGAACAGGAGCAGGCACGCGCCGAATATGAGGCTCAACGCGCACGCGAGGAGCTTATGGAGCTTGAAAAGGAAAAAGCCGCAGAGCAAAAAGAAGATAAACCGGCTGAAGTGAAAGCCGATGATACATCAAAGGCAGAGGATACGGCAAAGGCTTCGGAAGCGACCGACGGAGAAAAGAGCAGTCAAAATGAATCCGAGCAGGCGGATAAAACCGCCGATGCGCCGCAAAAGTCCGACAGCACTGAGAAAAATCCCGAGGACAAGGGCTTTCGCAGACCTAACAGCGAATATCAGAATACAGACAGGCGGCGTGATGACGGACAGCGTCCGTTCAACCGCGACGGACAACAGCGCGACGGACAGCGTCCGTTCAACCGAGACGGTCAGCAGCGTGACGGACAGCGTCCGTTCAACCGCGACGGACAGCAGCGCGACGGACAGCGCCAGTTCAACCGCGACGGACAGCAGCGCGACGGTCAGCGCCCGTTCAACCGCGACGGTCAGCAGCGCGACGGTCAGCGCCCGTTCAACCGAGACGGTCAGCAGCGCGACGGTCAGCGTCCGTTCAACCGTGACGGACAGCAGCGTCCTCCGCGTGTTGCCGATGCCGTTTTGCCGCAGACGGAAAAGGAGCGCGTAAGCAATTACGATCCGAACAAGAAAAATTACCGCAAAAATCACGACGATCAGCAGCCGAAGAACGTTTCGCGCAAGGATGCCGGAAAGCGCATGCAGAATCTGTCGGGTGACGATGATGAATTCGTTCGCGTTCGTAAGCCCAAAAAGGATAAAAAAGAGCAGAAGAAAGTAATAGAGCCTATCGTTATCGAAAACGCCGTTATGACGACGGAAAACATAGCAATAAAGGATCTTTCCGAAAAGCTCGGCAAGCCCGCGGCGGATATCGTTAAAAAGCTGTTCATGATGGGAACCATGGCGACGGTAAATCAGGAAATAGATTACGAGACCGCGTTCATGGTAGCCTCGGAATACGGCATAGAGCTTGAGCAGAAGCTTACAAAGACGTTTGAAGATACGCTCATAGATGTTTCCGATGACGGCGATAAAAACGGTGAGGGCTATGTTACACGTCCGCCGGTAGTCACCATAATGGGACACGTCGATCACGGTAAAACATCACTGCTTGATGCCATCCGCCATGCGAACGTGACCGCGAGCGAGGCAGGCGGTATCACTCAGCACATAGGCGCGTATCAGGTAGAGATAAACGGCAAAAAGATAACATTTATCGACACGCCCGGTCACGAGGCGTTCCCCTCTATGCGTGCGCGCGGTGCGCAGTCAACCGATATAGCGGTGCTTGTCGTTGCCGCAGATGACGGTGTCATGCCGCAGACTATCGAAGCCATTCACCATGCAAAAGCGGCAAACGTGCCGATAATAGTTGCGATAAATAAGATGGATAAGCCCGCCGCCGATCCCGAAAGAGTAAAGACAGAGCTTACACAGCACGAAATAGTTCCCGAGGATTGGGGCGGAGATACGATGATCGTTCCCGTTTCCGCATACACAAAGCAGGGTATCGACGATCTGCTTGAGAGCATCCTGCTCGTTGCCGAGGTCGAGGATTACAAGGCTAATCCCGATGTAATGGCAAAGGGTACTATAATCGAAGCGCGTCTTGATAAGGGCAGAGGTCCTGTCGCAAGCGTGCTTGTACAAAACGGTACGCTCCATGTCGGCGATACGGTCGTTGCCGGTACTGTATTCGGCAGAGTCCGCGCCATGATGAACGATAAGGGCGAAAAGCTCAATGAAGCACCGCCGTCAACACCTGTTGAGGTACTCGGCTTCAACGACGTGCCCGAGGCGGGCGACCAGCTCTACGCTACCGAGGATGACAGACTTTCGCGTCAGGTAGCTGAGGAACGTAAGGATAAAATCAAGGTAGCTCAGGCAAAAGCCAAGGCAAAAGCATCGCTTGACGATCTGTTCGCGCAGATACAGGAGGGCGAAATGAAACAGCTCAACCTTATCATCAAGGCTGACGTTCAGGGAAGTGTTGAGGCGGTAAAGCAGGCACTTGAAAAGCTTTCGAACGATGAGGTCAAGGTAAGTGCGATCCACGGCGCGGTCGGTGCTATAACAAGCTCCGATGTAACGCTTGCGCAGGCTTCGAACGCGATAATCATCGGCTTCAACGTACGCCCCGATTCAACGGCACGCGCTATGGCAGAGCATGAAAAGATAGATATGCGCATGTACCGCATCATTTACGACGCCATTGAGGATGTCGAAAAGGCGATGAAGGGTATGCTTGCGCCCGAGTTCAAGGAAGCGCTCATCGGTCATGCCGAGGTGCGCCAGACGTTCAAGGTGCCGGGACACGGCACTGTTGCCGGAAGCTACGTCACCGACGGAAAGATATCGCGCTCGTGCAAGCTGAGACTGTTGCGCGATAACATAGTTATCCACGAGGGTGAAGTCGATTCACTCCGCAGATTCAAGGATGATGTCCGTGAGGTCGCTACGGGCTACGAGTGCGGTATCGGTATTCAGGGCTATAACGATATCAAAGAGGGCGACGTGATAGAAGCCTTCATCATGGAAGAAATAGCAAGATAATTAACACTTAAGCAGACTTCGATCCGGCAGGACTCTGTTCCCACACCTCTGCATCCTGCCGCTTGCCCCGAATCGGCATAAAGCGCCATAAAAGCCCCGGCGTGCTTTTGCAAAAGCGCGAAGGCGGCGCAGGGCAGAGTGCGGGATATCCCCTAAAGAAAGGAGAAACAGTATGCAATACAAACGCTCCGACAGGCTCGGGCTTGAAATACAGCGCGCGCTTGCCGAGATAATACGCAACGATCTGCACGATCCGCGTATCGGTACGATGTGCAGTATAATAAAAACCGAGCTGTCAAACGATCTTCAATACTGCAAGGTATTTATCACCGTATACGGCTCGGCGGAGGAAAAGAAAAACACATTCGAAGGACTTGAAAAGGCAAAGGGCTTTATCAAGCGTCAGCTTTCGGGATATATTCAGGTGCGCAAAATGCCCGAGCTGACATTCGTTCCCGACGATTCCATCGAATACAGCATCCACATAGGAGAAATTCTTAACAGAATAAAAGAGGAAGAAAAATGAACGAAATTGCTGAGTTTATCAACGGCGGCAACAGCTTTGCGATAATTTCACACATTTCACCCGACGGCGACACTATGGGCAGTGCCGCCGCGCTTCTTTATGCCTTGAAAAAAATGGGCAAAAAGGGTAAATGGTTCTGCGAGGGCGAGGTTCCGCAGGATTTTATGAAAATAGAGGAGATCGCAAGCCTTGTCTGTGAAAGCGATGCCGAAAGCTTTGACAGTGTCATCTGCGTCGATATAAGCAGTATCGACCGTATGGGCAACTGCATCGACCTTTTCAGACGCATCCCGCGCAAGGCGCAGATAGACCATCACATAACGAACACGATGTTCGCCGATACGAATCTTGTGCGCGAACACAGCGCCGCAAGCTTTATCGTACTTGAATTACTTGATTTTATGGGTGTTGAGCTTGATGAGCATATCGCGCGTGCGCTGTTCGTCGGTGTTTCCACCGATACGGGCAGGCTTTCGCATGCCGATGTCACAGCCGACGAGGTGGAGCTGACAGCACAGCTTTACAGACACAATATAAAACAAAACGAGCTGACGGATACGCTCTTCCGCACGACCACACTTGCCAAAACGCGAATCAACGGGCGCGCCGCACAGCATATTCAGACCGCGCTTGACGGACGCGTGACGTATTCGTATCTTGAGTACGATGATTATGCCGAGGTCGAAGCCGCAAGCTCCGATTCCGAGGGCGTTATCGAAATGTGCCGCAGTGTTGAGGGAACGGAGGTCGCATTTTTCCTGCGTCAGGTACATAACGGCTATAAGGTCTCAATGCGCTGTACGACAGATCACGACGTTGCCGCTATCTGCGAATCGTTCGGCGGAGGCGGTCATAAGCTTGCTGCGGGCTGTACTATAGATGGCACGCTGTGGGATGTAATAATGCAGCTTTTGCGCAAAATAGAGGAGATCATTTGATTGAACGGTGTAATCAACGTCTATAAGCAACCCGATTGGACGAGCAGTGATGTCGTAAATAAGCTAAAGGGCGTGCTTCATGAGCGTCATATAGGTCACGGCGGAACGCTTGATCCCGATGCCGAGGGCGTTTTGCCCGTATGCGTCGGCAAAGCCACAAGGCTGTTCGACTATATCACGGTGTTCCGCAAAACGTATCTTGCAAAAATCAAATTCGGCGCGGTGACCGATACACAGGACGCATCGGGCAATATACTTGAAACGCACGAATGCGATATAACTTCGGAGAATGTCGATAATGTGCTTGAACGTTTTTCGGGCGATATCATGCAAATACCGCCGATGTACTCGGCGTTGCACTTTAACGGTAAACGGCTCTATGAGCTGGCACGTAACGGAGAGACTGCACAGATAGAACCGCGCAAGGTGACGGTTTACGGCATCTCACGCGCAAGCGAGGTGCAGGACGGCGAATGTCTTTTGCGCGTCACCTGCGGCAAGGGAACATATATCCGCACGCTTTGTCATGATATCGGACAGGCACTCGGATGCGGCGCATACATGGCGCATCTTGTACGCGAGCAGGCGGCGGGACTTGATATCAAAAATTCGCTTAAAATTTCCGATATCGAAGCACATATCGCGCAAAACGATTTTTCGTTTCTTCTGCCGACGGATTCGGCTATAAGCTATATGCCGGCAGTTGTTTTTGATGACGCGGTATACAATAAGCTCTCAAACGGCAATCCCGTAAATGTTGGCGCGCTTGTTTCAGGGACGGATGCAACGGGATTTGTACGGATATATTGTAAGAACAAATTCTTCGGCATAGGCGAAAAGAAAAACAGTATGTTTTACATAAAATGCATGCTTGCGGAGGACATATGACCGCTCTTGTTTTAGGCACGTTTGACGGCGTACATACCGCGCATCGCGCATTGCTGAAAGAAGCAGCGAAGCATGCCGACGATGTTATCGCCTGCACATTCGATATTCCGCCCGCGTCGTATTTCGACGGTGATGTACGGGTGCTGTCTACTGCCGCCGAAAAGGAACAGCTCTTGATAAACAGCGGCGCAACAGATGTATTCATGCAAAAATTCGATGCGCATCTTGCGGAAATGATGCCGGAGGAATATATTTTTTCGCTGTGCAAGCGGTTCAAGCCCGACTATATCGTAGCGGGCTTCAATCATCACTTCGGCAAAAATGCGAGCGGCACTTTCGGCACGCTGTCGGCACTTTCGGCTGAATACCACTTCCGCGCGGTGATGGGAATGCCGTTCAAAAACGGCGGTGAGCTTGTTTCAAGCACGCTCATAAGAAACTGTCTGGCATCGGGTAATGTCGAACGCGCGGCGGAGCTTCTCGGCAGACGGTATTCGCTAAGCGGAACGGTAACTACCGGAAAGCATCTCGGAGCAAAGCTCGGATTTCCGACGGCGAATCTTGAATATCCGCCCGCAAAATGCATACCTGCGCACGGCGTTTATGCTACGCTTTGCACTCTTGACGGCAGAACGTACAAGGGCATGACGAACATCGGCACGAATCCGACGGTTTCCGACGGCGATTCGGTCTTTGCCGAAACGCATCTGCTTGGCTTCGACGGCGATATTTACGGGCATGATATGTCGGTACACTTTATTAAAAGAGTGCGCGACGAAATAAAATTCGGCTCGGTCAATGAATTAAAAAAACAGCTTTCGCTTGATGCTGCGCTGATAAACGGATATCTCGATACGGTGAAGTAACGGTTGCGACGCGGCAATCCAAACGCACACAAAAGTAACTTTGCGTCAAGCATGGATTGCCACGCATCCTGCGGATGCTCGCAATGACACAATGAAGTTTTTCGGCATAATTACTTTGTTTCCTGCCCATGGTTTGGGTGCGTATAACGGTGCGTCGGGGACGCCGCACCCTACGATCAGAGTGCCGCAAGGGGTGGAGTTGCCTTGCCGCGAAGCGCAACAAAAGTTCTTGCCGCGCTTTTTTCAAAAAGCGGGCGTGGGTTGGGGCAGTGCCCACAGGAAAGGATCGGACATATGAAAAAGCTTATTGCATTATTATTTGTTTTGATTTTCGCTTTGCAGGCAGGCTTTATTTTGTCGTTAAAAACGGCGAAAGCTATTCGGTAATGCAGTATGATCCGAAAACCGAAACCGTCAAAGAAACAGCCGTTATTGATAATTTCAGCTATGACGGTATCGGGGTATCCGGCGGATATCTTTATTACCGTGATTCGAATGATGAAGTTGTTGTTTTGAATTTGGCAGAAACTCCGTCACATACATCTGTTGCAGATAAAAAATAGGAAAGTAAAAAGCAGCAAGGAAAGGTAAAAAATGACAGGAACGATATTCGCAATAAAGCATTTCGCCGTGCATGACGGCGACGGCATACGCACCACGGTGTTCTTTAAGGGTTGTCCGCTTGCGTGCAAATGGTGCCATAACCCTGAGGGGAAGGGATATTCTCCGCAGATCGCGTATTACAGCCACAAATGTATTTCATGCGGCGAATGCGTTTCAGCCTGCCGAAAGGGCGCGCATGCGGTGAACGGACAAGGACATGTTTTTGACCGTTCGAAATGCATAACATGCGGTGAATGCAGTGATGCCTGCCTTGGCGAAGCTCTTGAATTTTTCGGCAGAAAAGTTACTCCAAAGGAGCTTCTGCCGGAGCTTCTTGAAGATAAGGATTTTTATGCTTCATCCGGCGGCGGAGTTACGTTTTCCGGCGGAGAATGTCTGTCACAGGCGGATTTCTGCCGCGAGCTTGCCATTCTGTTAAAAAAAGAGAACATAAATATAGCTGTTGACACATGCGGCTTTGTTCCGCGTGCCGCAATAGATAAGATGCTCGGGATCGCCGATATTTTTCTTTATGATATCAAGGCAGATGATGCACAAACGCATATAAAATGTACGGGACAGTCAAACGAACTCATTTGGGAGAATCTCCGTTATATAACGCAAAGCACAAAATGCGAAATAAGGATACCGTTCGTGCCGGAGTATAATTCCGATCAGATAGAGGGCATTGCGAAAAAACTTTCGGAATGCGAAAATATCACATGCGTACGGGTACTCCCGTATCATAACTTTTCCGGTTCCAAATACGATGCGCTCGGTATGGAGAATACCATGCCTGATACGCATATCCCGACAAAAGAAGAGCTGTCACAAGCCGTTGAAACGCTTCGGCGTTTCGGGCTGAACGCTTCATGCGCTTCACTTGCGGTTAAGGAATAGCATAGCGGAAAAATACGGCGGTGACATCTGCGGCGAATTTTGCACAATCTGCATCTTGCACAAAATTCATCCGCATCTGCGCCACCTCATTTATTAGAGATTACCTTTAGCTATACTGGCGCGCGTTGTCAGAAAATCACTGATGACTCCGTTCGCCAACCGGGGTCAAGGGGCGGAACGCTCCTTGTCTTGTGCAGGGCGCAGAGCCCTCGCAGTGCCCTTCCTCAGGGGCTTGGGGGTAAACTTCCAAGCTTCATCTATTCCTGTGATCGGAAAAAGAGGTCGTACAATTTCTTTGGCATCGGTGACGCAAAACGCAGCGTTTCGCCTGTCAGCGGATGACGGAAGGAGAGGAAGCAGGCGTGCAGGGCGAACCTGCCCGGCAGCAGGGGATGCTCGCGCCCGTAGAGGTAATCCCCGGCAATGGGACAGCCGATGGCGCTCAAATGCACCCGGATCTGATGGGTGCGCCCGGTCTCCAGCCGCAGGCGAAGGTGTGAAAAGCCGTTTTCGCTGTGCAGGACGCGGTAATGGGTCACGGCACGTTTTCCGTCCGGGCATACGGTTCTCCGGCAGCCGGAGTCCGTTTTTCCGATGGGCAGGTCGATGACGCTTTCCTCCTTTTCGGGCGTTCCTTCGCAGATCG
>JAZRZN010000011.1:0-49045 GCA_045601365.1 Clostridia bacterium
TATGCCGATATGTCGCGGTTCGAGGGACACACGCTGACCCTGCGCTGCGACTATGACCCGTTTACCTGCGGCTTTGCCGATGCCATCCCTGCCGACACGGACGACGAAAATGACGCGCGTCCCGCGATCCACTTCACCGTCCCGAACGGCTGGAACAACGACCCGAACGGGCTGATCTTCTGCGAGGGCGTTTACCATCTGTACTACCAGTACAATCCCTTCGCGCCGGTCTGGGGCAATATGCACTGGGGGCACGCGGTATCTTCGGATCTGCTCCATTGGGAGTACCGGCCCATCACGCTGGCGCCGGACGAATTCGGCGCCATGTTCTCCGGCAGCGCCATTGTGGACACCGACAACGTCAGCGGTCTCGGCAACGGCACGGTCCCGCCGGTACTGCTGTATTACACCGCCGCCGGAGACAGCAGTGAGTTGTCCGCCGGAAAGCGGTTCTGCCAGTGCATGGCGTACAGTACCGACGGCGGCGAAACCTTTGTGAAATACGCGCAGAACCCGGTGATCCCCCATATAGTTGGCGAGAACCGGGATCCGAAGGTGTTCCCCGCCGGTGACGGCACCTTTGTGTGCGCGCTGTATCTGGACAAGAACGACTACGCGCTGTTCACCTCGACGGATCTGCGCAGTTGGACCATGACACAGCAGATCGCGCTCCCCGGCGACGGCGAATGCCCGGATCTGTTCCCGCTGCCCTACGGTGATGGGGTCAAGTGGGTGCTCATGGGCGCCAGCCGCTTCTACTACACCGGCGACCTTCGCAAAGGAATATTCACGCCGGACACGGAACGGCCGCTGCGGTTCGGCATCGACTTCGCCGACGACAGTTACGCGGCGCAGACGTTCTATTCCGCCGACGGGATCCGCCGCCGCATCGCGTGGAGCCGCTGGCTGTACGCCGGCGACGCGGGTCTTTCCTTCCAGTGCAGCATGACCATGCCCACCGTCCTCTCGCTGGCGGATGTAGACGGCGTCGTGCGGCTGTGCGCGGACTGGATCGACACCGGCGCGCTTCCCACCGTCGGAGCGCCGGTGGCGGACGGTACCTATCCTTTGACGCTCCCCTGCCGTTTCCCGCTCCGGATGGCCGATGGCAAGGCGGATTTCACCGTGCTCGGCGTTTCCGTCGGATTCGAGGGGAAAACGCTCCGGTTTGCGGGAAGCGAATACACGCTGCCCTGTGATCCGGGCGACGTGGAAATTCTGGCGGATCGGTTCTCGTTGGAGATCCGCTGCTGCAACGGCGCGATGCTCATCGCCCGCTCGGTTCCGGCAGACGCGGATCCGGCGCTTCGGATCAGAATCTGAACAGAGTGAAAAATCACCCGCAGTTTTTCGGCGCGTGCCGATAAGGAAGTTTTTTTGCAGCTTATCCGATACGCGCCGAAACGATGTGTTCCGCCTTTTGCGGAACGTGATGTGCACTTCATGCGTGATGTTCGGCTTCGCCGAGTGATGTGCCTGCGGGCGTGTGAGAAACACATCACATCACTTTGCGGCAACGCCGCAAAACATCACTATAGCATAGCTATAACATCACTTGCCCGAAAGGGCAAACATCACTTTTTTCGGAAATTATATATAATTGCCCTGCTTGCTACGGTATGAGACGCATAATAAAGAAAACCTGCTGAAAAGGATTTTTACTCTTCTCAGCAGGTGCTTTTTTATACAAAAACTGCCTTATGAACACGCGCCGAATCTCGGGAGAATTTTTTTAATGACGGATTTTTGACACGAAACCGGAAAACGGCAGTATTTTTTTGATTTTCGGTGTTATCAAAGTCAGCTTAACTGAAAAAATGTGCAAACGAGCCTAAGAAAACGACAGCAGTGCAGATCAAAGTTTTTCACAGTTTTCAAGCGTGCAACTGATCCCTTCGGGGGCGTTTATCTCGGCAAAGACCTTGCCGTTCTTTTTTGTGTACGCAACGCTGAGCTTTCCAAGCGGCGTGGCGATGCTTCCCGAGACATACTCAAGACTTCCGAGGTGCGGTGTAAGCACTGCCTTTTTGCATCCGTCGGAAACATTTATGCCGAGGACATGCTCAGTGAGGAACGCAACAGGTCCGCTTGACCAGCCGTGGCACAGGCTGTGACGGAAGCCGACATAACAGTATGCGCCGTTGTCACCGTGGATATCGCTTTCGCCTTTTTCGGGGAAACGGTCTATCGGGCAGGCATTTTTTGTCCAGTCGAGATCAAAATCCTCCCAGAATGTCGTTGCGCCCATATCGAGCATACCGCCGTAATATGCTTTGAGAGCCTCAAGTGCGGTATCGGTATCGACATATTTCACCATCGCCGTAAGGATATAATAGCTCATGAATGTTGAGAAGCCCTTTACGCCTTTTGCGGAAAGAGTCTTTTTCGTGTATTCGTTTTCAAAGCCGCCAAGCACCTCTATTGCGGCTATCTGCCTGAAATCCTTCGGGTCGGGAGCAACGAAATCCTTAAGCAACTCACGCATTTTTTCGCACTGCTCTTTCAAGACACTGTTGCCGAACAGTTCACATGCCTTTATCGCGGCATCCATGAACATGATCTCAAGTGCGCGTGCCGCGGCTGCACGTGAAATATTGCTGTGTTCGTCATCACCTCGCGTCGGCCAATCAATAAAATTGTCGATGAATACGCCGTTGGCATCGGTATTGTCGAGTATCTGTCGGATAAGCTTCGTTATGTAGGTGCGCTTTTTGCGGATATATGCGTAGTTTCCGATATAATCGCACCATTCCATTGCGTCTATCAGCCACCACAGCGAATACGTCGCCATTCCGGCCATCCATGTTTCCGGAGCCGGATAGTGCTTTGCAGAGCCTTCAAGCCCGCTTATTATCTGAGGAACGTCTCCGAACACGTACTTTATGGTTTTTATTTCGGGAGCCATGTCGCCTATCCATACGAGACGGTCGCGCTTGATGCCGTCCCACAGCTCATCCTGCAAGCAAAGATGCGCAGTATATGCGGCTGTATCGTAAATTTTGTTGAGCCGCTCATCCGAACAACGGAAGCTTCCGACATATGGGTACGGCTTGTAAATGAATACAGCCTGCATGGAAGTAAGCTCGATTTTACATTCCGTCAAAAGCTCAAGATAGACAAAACGGAAGCCCGTGCAGGCAAATTCCTGCGTAGAAAGTAAGGGAAGCGTTACTTCAAAATCACGCGCACTGTGGTCGTTGCACGCACCCTTTTCACCGAGCGTCGAAAGTGCTTCGCCCACGGATTCGCCGAAGCGAATGTGCGCCTGTGCGGTCAGAGTTGATGTTTCAACTCCGCGGACGGTGATGCTTATTCCGCCGTGAAGCTCCTTGCCGAAATGGAGTAGTATGGCGGCGTGTGTGTTTTTGCCCGAACGCATGGCGACCACTTCGGGCTCACCGATATATACCTGACGTTCTTGGTTGCGGAGCAGTAATTCGCTGTTTTCCACATCGCCCCAAAGCTTCATTATTTTAAGCGGTAAAAGATATTCTTTTTTACTTGCCGTGTTTTTTCTCATAATATCCTCCGATACATTTTTTCTATATTGTAGCCTTGACGGGTTCAAATGTCAATATAAAAAAAGCATATTGCAATATCAAAAATCCATTGCAAAGTTTTGATACAGGTGGTATAATAATCAAAAATGTACATAACAAGAAGAGTAAGGATCGGTGCGTAAAGTGTCGCGCGGACGGGGAGTTGCCGTGTGAACGAAAGGCTGTAGCTTGCGGTATCGGTTCTGCATCCCGCTTCATTTCGGACCTTCGTTTTCCAAAATGTTGTTTGGGAGAGGAGGATTTTTTTATGTCTGAACAGAACAAGCCCAAGGGCTTCAAAAGCGTAAAGGGCATGGTGATAGGCGCTATGCTGTGTGCGATGTCGGTAGTGATAGGAAAAATACCGGCGGTAAACTTAAGCGATGTGTTGCGTATCGGATTCGAGAATTTCCCGGTGATACTTGCCGGATACGCGCTCGGTCCGATCTCGGGTGCGCTCGTCGGAGCAGTCGCCGATCTGCTCGGCTGTCTCATCAAGGGCTATGCGATAAACCCGATAATAACGGTCGGTGCGGCAAGCGTCGGCGCTGTCAGCGGACTTACATTTCTCATTTTCAAAAAGAAGCACGGAGCATTGCCGCTGTTTTGCGCTGTGGCATTTTCACATATCATCGGTAATATGTGCATAAAGACCGTCGGACTGTATCTGTGGTATGAGGCACTCAGACCTACACTTATTTTCCGTGTGCCGACATACATCATCACAGCCGCCGTCGAATTTGCTTTGCTTTATATCATTCTGAAAAACCGTCAGTTGCGCGGTATTCTTCTCGGAGGCGAAAACAGTTGACATACACTGATGCGCTTGCATATATCCACAAGGTTTCATGGCGCGGCTCAAAGCCGGGACTTTCAAGGATAAGTGAGCTGTGCAGGCGGCTCGAATATCCGCAGGACAAGCTCAGATTCATACATGTTGCGGGAACCAACGGCAAGGGTTCGTTTTGTTCCATGCTTTCGTCGGTGCTTATCGCGGCAGGGTATAAGACGGGTACGTTCACATCACCGTACATAGTACGTTTTAACGACAGAATGTGCATAAACGGCAACGAAATATCCGACCGTGAGCTTGCGGAGCTTGTTGAAGAGGTGATACCCATAGCCGAGAGCATGGACGATAAGCCCACGGAATTTGAGCTTATCACGGCGATAGGGCTTTTGTGGTTTTTGCGTAATAATTGCGACATCGTTGTGCTTGAAGCGGGCATGGGCGGCAGATTCGATTCGACAAATGTAGTAAAGAACACTCTTTTATCGGTCATCACCGGCATAGATTATGACCATATGGGCATTCTTGGCGACACACTTGAAAAAATCGCGTGGGAAAAGGCAGGGATAATCAAAGCGTGTCCTGTGCTTGTTGGCGAGGTCAGCGGCGGCGCACTTGAAGTGATAAAAAACGAAGCGGCGGAAAAGAATGTCAGTGTGACGGTCAACGATTATTCAAAGCTTACCGTCAGGGAACAGACACTTTCGGGAACGGTTTTTGATTTCGGCACGCATAAAGATATCAAAATAAAGCTTTTGGGCAATTACCAGCCAAAAAACGCATCGCTTGTGCTGAGTGCCGTTGATATTCTTCGGCAACAGCTTGATATCAGCGAACAGAACGTAAAGGACGGCATGGCAAACGCAATTTGGCATGCGCGGTTTGAAATATTAAGTTATGAGCATATGATAATATATGACGGCGGGCACAATATGCAGGGTGTACGGCAATGCATAGAAAGCGTTAAAAAGTATTTTGACGGCGGAGTGAATCTTGTAACGGGCGTCATGAAGGATAAGGCGTACACCGAAATGGCAAAAACGTTTGCAGAAGTATGCAAGACGGTAACGACGCTCACTCCCGACAATCCGAGAGCGCTCCCTGCGAACGAATTTGCCGAAGTGTTCAAAAAGCTCGGCATCCCTGCAACGCATGAAAAAAGCGAGCGTGCGGCTATCGAAGCGGCACTCGACAAGCAGAAGCAAAACGGACTTCCGCTACTTTGCGCCGGTTCGCTTTATATGTATGAAAAGCTTGCCGCCGAAGTAAAGGCTGTACTTCACGCTGAGTGAAATCCCGGTGTTTTTTTAGATATATCATTTATTTCGTGCATATTCAGACGGTGACATTCCTGTTTCGCGTTTGAATGCAACGGAAAAATAAGCTTCATCACAAAAACCGAGTATATGCGCGATCTCATTGACGCGCATATTTCTTTTAAGCATTTCCTTGGCAGTGTTTATTTTTGATAACAGCATATAACGGTGTACACCTGTCCCGGCATACTTTTCAAAGCAACGCTTGAGTGATGAAGTGCTTGTATTGCAGTGCGTTGCTATATCATCTATTTTAGGAGATTGCGAAAGATTTGCCCGAATATATGTCACTGCCATTTCGAATGTTGCGACAGCCATATCTGTTGAAGGAACGTTTTCGTGCGGTTCTGCGGAAACTGACAAAAGGAGCTGCAGTATGTGCAGATCGGTAAGCTGCAACGATATCGGGTCACGGTTCAGCAGTGTTGTGTATTCATCTGTAGGGACAGCAGAGCCGATGATATGTCTCAGCATCAACTGTTGATCGGGTGTCAGTAAAAAAGCTTTTTCGGCAAATGAGGAGCAAAGCGTGCCGATCATGTCGAACGAGAATACAAGGCAATCTGCACCGTTTTCGGAGCATACCGAAAACTTGTGAAATTCAAACGGTTTATGGAATATCATACTGCCTTCGTGCAGCATATATACACGCTCATCCGCAGTTACCTGCAACTCACCGTTAAGCACGCAGAGACATTCCCAAAAATTATGTGTTTCGCCGCGGAATGTGTAATCATTTACAAAGTGGCGGACAAAAAACGTGTAATAGCATGTTATCTCCAACTGTTTTTTTATATAATGCGGTTGCCACAGCATGATAGTTACTCCTTTGAGCTGAAAACTAATATTATTGAGCGTTTTTTATATTTACTTATGTTTTCGGACTTGATATAATCATACCATAAAGTTTTTAATAAGTAAAGAGGTGTATATTATGAAGGATATAAAAGTCGGCGTTATAGGTTTCGGCACCCGTGGCAGAATGCTCATGCGCGATAATATTCTTGCGCAGAATGAGTGCGTTACCGCGGTATGCGATCTTTATGAGGACCGTGCGCAGGCTGCCGAAGCCATCGTATATGAACGCACGGGCAAGCATGCAAAGATATATCTTGATTACAAAGAACTTTTGAATGATGAAAATGTCAACACTGTTGTCATTGCGGCAAGCTGGGAAGCACATGTCGGTATAGCGATCGACGCTATGGAAAAAGGTATGGCCGTGGCACTTGAGGTAGGCGGCGCATATTCGCTTGAGGACTGTTTCCGCTTGGTAGAGACATACGAGCGTACACACGCAAAATTTGTTTTTTTGGAGAACTGTTGCTTCGGCAGACGCGAAATGACAGTGCTTAACATGGTGCGCAAGGGCGTGTTCGGCGAAATAGTGCATTGTGCGGGTGGGTATCATCACGACCTGCGCGGAGAAGTATCTAACGGAATAGAAAACAGACACTACCGCTTCCGCAACTATGTTCACCGTAACTGCGAAAACTATCCGACACATGAGCTTGGACCTATCATGAAGGTGCTTAATATAAACCGTGGCAACAGACTTATGACTCTTACATCCACCGCATCCAAGGCGGCAGGGCTCAAAGAATATCTTAAGGATACCGATAAAAAAGATACCGTATTCTGCCAGGGCGATATCGTTACGACCGTCATAAAGTGCGCCAACGGTGAATCAATAGTACTTACACTTGATACTACGCTCCCGAGATATTACAGCAGGGATTTCACTGTTCGCGGCACAAAAGGCATGTATGAGGAATCGACTGATTCCGTCTTTCTTGATACCGAGGAAGATATCGCAAAGGATTCTGCATGGAAGAGCGAACACGGCAACATGGATAAGTATGATGAAGAGTACTTACATCCCGTGTGGAAAAAGTATATCGAGGAAGGTGTGCGTCCCGGTCACGATGGCATTGACTGGCTTGAAATACAGTATTTCTTTGATGCACTCCGCAATGATAAGCCGGTGTTTCTTGATATCTATGATGCCGCTACGCTGATGTGCATAACTCCGCTGTCGGAGCAGTCGATTGCACTTGGCGGTGCGCCGATGAATATTCCCGATTTTACGCACGGTCAGTGGCAGTCACGCACGGAAGAATCTGAGGCATTCAAATAAAACACCTTTTTCAAAGCATAGAAAAACCGCAGGGAGAATGATCATATCCCTGCGGTCATTTGATTTAATGTATGCCGACGGTGTGCCGGCAGTTATTAAGCAGATATTGATTTATGAACTATGCGGTAACTATACTGCTTGCCTTTTGCAGACCGAGCTTTTCAATGGCATCCTTGCGCATTTGATATTTAAGTATTTTACCGGCGGCGTTCATCGGGAAGCTGTCAACAAAATCAATATATTTCGGCACCTTATGGCGTGCCATGTTCGATGCGATATACGCACGCATTTCGTCCTCGGTCATCGTTTCGCCGTCTTTTAAGATGATGCATGCCATTATTTCTTCGCCGTACTGCTCATCCGGAACGCCTATGACCTGCACGTCGCGTACTTTAGGATGCGTATAAATAAATTCTTCTATTTCTTTTGGGTAGATGTTTTCGCCGCCGCGGATTATCATATCCTTAAGTCTGCCGGTTATGCGGAAATTACCGTCCTTTGTGCGGCAGGCAAGGTCGCCTGTATGGAGCCAGCCGAGCGAATCAATAGCCGCCGCAGTAGCCTTGGGCATTTTGTAATAGCCCTTCATGATATTGTAGCCTCGCGCGACAAATTCGCCTGTGACCTCATCGGGACATTCTTTGCCCGTTTCGGGGTCTATTATTTTACATTCTATCTCGGGCAACGGGCGTCCGACAGTGCCGACGCGGACTTCTATCGGGTCGTCAGCCGCACTCATCGTGCATCCGGGCGAAGCCTCGGTCTGACCGTAAACTATCGTTATTTCACGCATATTCATTTTTTCGATAACGTCGCGCATAGCCGAGATCGGACACGGACTTCCTGCCATGATACCCGTGCGCATGTATGAGAAGTCGGTTTTTGCAAAGTCGGGATGCTCAAGCATTGCTATAAACATTGTGGGCACACCGTGGAATGCGGTTATATGCTCGTTGTTGATGCACGCCAGCGCGGGCTTCGGCGAGAAATAGGGAAGAGGCAAAAGCGTTCCGCCATGAGTCATCGTTGCGGTCATGGCAAGCACCATGCCGAAGCAGTGGAACATAGGCACCTGTATCATCATTCTGTCAGCAGTGGAAAGATCCATTCTGTCGCCGATACATTTGCCGTTATTTACTATGTTGTGGTGAGTGAGCATAACGCCTTTCGGGAATCCCGTTGTGCCTGAAGTATATTGCATGTTGCAGACATCGTTTTTATCGACAGCCGCCGCCATGCGGTAAACGGTATCGAGCGATGTTTTATCTGCATATTCAAGCGCGTCATTCCACTCAAGACAGCCTTTCTGCCTGAAACCGACGGTGATAACGTTTCGCAAAAACGGAAGACGCTTTGCATGCAGAGGCTTGCCGGGCTTTGACAAAGCAAGCTCCGGGCAAAGCTCGGCGATTATCTCACCGTATTTTGTTTCCTTTGCGCCCTCTGTCATTATGAGCGTATGCGTGTCGGATTGCCTTAAAAGATATTCGACCTCGTGTATCTTGTAAGCTGTGTTGACGGTCACAAGTACAGCACCGAGCTTGACGGTCGCCCAGAATGCGATATACCATTGCGGAACGTTCGATGCCCATACCGCGACGTGTGAACCGGCCTTTACGCCGAGGGAAACAAGCACACGTGCAAATGTATCGACATCGTCGCGGAATTCGCTGTAGGTACGTGTGTAATCGAGCGTCGTATATTTGAAGGCGTATTGGTCGGGAAATTCCTCTACCATGCGGTCAAGCACGTCTGAAAAAGTCGCGTCGATAAGCAGATCCTTTTTCCACACGAATTTTCCCGTATGTGTTTTATTGTGGTAAAGAGCTTTTTCGCGGTCAGCCCCGTTGCGGAACTGTTTCATATATCCCATGAACTGTGAGAAAATGATTTCCATGTCGTCAAGCTCCTCACACCATTCGGGATTCCATACGAGCGAAACAAATCCGTCGTAATTTACGGAACGCAACGCAAGTATCATATCCGGGATCGGAAGCTCGCCCTCGCCCAAAAGGCAGTATTCCACCCCTTTATCCGTCTTTACGGCATCATTCAAATGCACGTGGCGGATATATGCGCCGAGATTGGTAACGACTTCATCGGGCTGTTCGCCGCAGGTAAAGTACGCCGCCGATGCATTCCACAGCGCGGCTATGTTGCCGTTGGCGAAGCCGTCAAGCAGATCGCGCAATGCGGCAGTAGACGCAAACAGACCTGATGTCTCAACAAGAAGCGTAACACCCGCTTCCTCTGCATCGGCAAGCACGCTTCCGAGTGTTTCGGCAGTGCGGTCACCGCCTTCCGCCTTGAGACGGATATACGGTATTTTGAAGCTTTTTGCGATAGAGATGCATGAACGTATTTCGTCGATGCATTTATCACCGCCCCGAGCGATATCACAGACAGCATCTATACAAGGCACGGTAAGCCCGTTTTCAAACAGCCGTCTTGATGTCGCCGCTACGGCGTAATCGTGAAAAGCACTGTCCGTATCGGTAAAAAGCCGATTATGGATATTGTGAAGCTCTATTCCCTGAAAGTGCAGGAAATGCGCTATATCGCAAAAATCTTCAAAGCTGTTTTCATGCCAGCCTTTTGTGGAAAATGATAATTTCATGCCTGAGACTCCTCATAAACGATTTTATTGAGTGCGCTGATGTAGGCGCGTATGCTTGCACCTATTATATCGGTCGAGATACCGTTGCCGGAATAAAGCTTGCCGCCGGAGCGCAACTTGACTATGGCAGAGCCGATGGCTTCAACACCCTCGGTGACCGACTGTATCTGAAAATCGTCAAGCTCGTAGTGTACACCTGTTATCTGTTCTATTGCCTTGAATGCGGCGTTGATAGGACCGTCGCCGAGGCTGACACCGTTTGTGCATTTGCCGTCCTTTACAAGCGATATCTGCGCGTTTGCCTGCATTATATTGCCGCTTGTTATCATATAATTTTCAAGCGTATAGGTTGCCGGTACCTGAAGCACCGTGCTTGATACTATCGCTACAAGCTCCTTTGCGCCGATCACCTTTTTGGCGGCTTCGCGCAAAAACTCATCGTAAACTCTTTCGGCATCGTCGGACGCAAGGTCGTAGCCGAGCGCGGTGACCGCACTTATTACGGTATCCTTATCGTCGCTTGCACTGAGCTTGATAATGTATTCGTCGCCTTGTGTGCGTGATGATAAAGACGAGGGCTGAGCCGATGCGGAGCAAAGCTCTTCAAGACGGCGCATGATGCTGTGGAGCTTCGTATATTTGATGTTTGTCTCCAAACCGTTGCTTACGCCGCAGTTTTTCACCATTTGAGCAAATTTTTCAAGGTCTACCGCGCCGTTCCCGGTCTTGACGCATGAAATACCCTTCTTCACGGCAAGAACCGCCTGCGCGGATGCAAGTCCGTTTGCGTCACTGCAACGCACGCCGACGGGCAGAGAAGTTGATGATTTTACCGAAGCGGCAAACTCGGCAAAATCGTCAGGAAGCATTTCGGCGGAGCTGTCACAGACAGATATCATATCGGCACCGGCTTCTTCGGCAACTTTTATCGCGCTGAACAGGAAATCCTTTTCGGCGCGTGTTGCGTCAAGAAAACAGCATTCCGTGCTTATACCTTTTTCGACTGCTGTTTTGACCGCAGTGCCTATCCACTCAAGCATTTTTGCCGGCTTCCTATGGCTTAAATACTCCATTCCGACGGTCGAAACGGGAAGCTCTATACGAATACGCGCTCTCGTGGCATTAGTCAGTGCGGCACAAGCGTTTTCGATGCTTTCGGCATTACTTCCGGCGGCGACCGAGATCGCACTGTCCTTAACGAATGCCGAAACCGTGCGTATCAGCAATGTATCGGTCTTTACATTTGATATCTCGGGAAATTCGATCATATCGACCTGTAGCTTTTCAAGCTGTCGTGCTATTTCAAGCTTTTCCCTGAATGAGTAGCCGTTGCCGCAAAGAGTAGTGTCGGCAATTATTATTTTAGCCATAGAACAAATCATCCTTTCAAAAAAAACAAAACCCTGAAGCCGATTTATAAATCGGCTTCAGGGACGAAAAACGGTTTCGCGGTACCACCCTGATTACCGCCTTAAACAAGCGGTCACTTCTATAAGGCTCTGACAAGCCTTAAGCTATATAACGGAGCTACCCGTGACCGCTTACTGCTGTGTTCGGCGGTCATGCTCGGAAGTGAGACTTCGTTTATCCGTTCATACCGCCTCGCACCACACGGCGGTTCTCTGAAATGAATGGTGGATACCGAATAATTTCGTCATCGCATTTTTTATTACATGAGGAATTGTAGCATATTCTTGCGATAGTGTCAAACGAAAAATATGCTTTGCGGCAAAAAATTTATTATAACAGGTATGTCCAGCCGAATTTATCCTCAATTCTGCCCCACTGGATGCCGGTAAGCGTGTCATAAAGATGCTGAGTTATCGGTCCGATCTGATTGTCGTTGATCGAGTATTTTACATCCTTGTAGCAAAGCTCGCCGATGGGGGAAATAACTGCCGCGGTGCCGCAACCCCAAGCTTCTTCAAGCGTGCCGTTCTGCATAGCCTCGGCAAGCTCGTCAATGCTGAGCAATCTCTCCGTCACATTATAGCCCTCGCTCTTAAGCAGTTCGATGCATGATTTTCTCGTTATGCCGGGAAGAATGGAGCCTGTGAGCATGGGAGTGATTATCTCGCCGTTTATCTTGAACATAACGTTCATTGCGCCGACCTCTTCGATGTACTTTCTTGAAACACCGTCAAGCCAAAGCACCTGCGAATAGCCCTTTTGCTCGGCACGCTCGCCGGCGCGTGTTGATGCGGCATAGTTACCGCCGCATTTTGCAAAGCCCGTACCGCCGCGAACGGCTCTTACGTCGGTATCTTCGATCATGATACGAACAGGGCGGAAGCCTTGCTTGTAATAGCTGCCCGTAGGCGATGCGATGATAACGAAGGTAGCGTTTTTGCAGGCATGAACACCGAGGTGTTCATCGTTTCCGTAGAGGAACGGACGGATATACAGCGTAGTGCCCGGTGCGGAAGGAGTCCAATCCTGCTCATGACGCAAGTAAGTGGTGAGCGCATCGAATGCGTCATTTTCAGGTATTTGCGGCAAGCACAGACGCTCAGCTGAATCGTTCATACGGCGGATGTTTTCCATCGGTCTGAAAAGCTGGACCTTACCGTCTGCACGGCGGTATGCTTTAAGTCCTTCGAATATTTCAGCGCCGTAGTGGAGTACGGTCGAAGCAGGGTGAATAGAGATATTCTGGAAAGGCACTATACGCGGATCATACCATCCCATATCAATATTCCAATCCATCATAAACATGTGGTCGGTGAATATTCTTCCGAAGCCGTATTCACTGCCGGGAGCCGGTGTCGGTGTCTGGGTATTTCTGATTCTTATGTCCATAACAAACTCTCCTTATCCTTCATATGATGCGCCTATTTGCATTGCCTTTAAGTTGACATCAAACAAATCGGCGTGTTTTGCGGAAACTACTTTGCCCAAGGCTGCTTTGACATTTTCTTCGTCAAACTCGCCCAAGACCTTTAATATTTTTCCTACTAAAATCATATTTGCCAATGTAGGCATGCCGTTGTCGTTCGCAAGCTTGGTCGCGGGAATGTAATACGCCGTAACGTCGTTACGAGCGACCTTGCGCTCAACAAGGGTGGAGTCAACAAAAATCATACCGCCCTCCTGCACGCTCTTTTCATAACGGTCGAGCGACGGCAGGTTCATGGCTATCAATACGTCCGGGAATGCAACCAGCGGTGAGCCTACGGGCTTATCACGGACTACGACGCTGCAGCTTGCAGTACCGCCGCGCATTTCAGGTCCGTAAGAAGGAAGCCACGAAACGTTTTTGCCCTCGATCATTCCCTTATAGGTGATGAATTTGCCGGAGAACAGGATCCCCTGTCCGCCGAATCCGGAAAACAAATACTGTCTTGTCATTTATTTGTCCTCCTTTTCCTCAGCCGAACGGTCTTTATATACGCCGAGCCGGTAATACGGGATCATCTTTTCGTCGATCCATTCAAGAGCTGCCTTAGGTGTCTTGCCCCAGTTTGTAGGGCAGGATGAAAGCACCTCAACAAGTGAGAAGCCCTTGCCTTCGATTTGATTTTGGAATGCTTTTTTGATCGCCTTTTTGGCATTGCGAACGTTCTTGACGTTGTTCACGGTAACACGCTCGATGTATTCGGGACCTTCAAGCTGACTGAGCATTTCGCACACCTTTATCGGATAACCGCAAAGCTTGGGATCACGGCCGTAAGGTGAGGTTTGTGTAACCTGACCCGGAAGTGAGGTCGGAGCCATCTGACCGCCGGTCATGCCGTAAATCGCGTTATTGATGAAAATAACGGTGATGTTTTCGTTTCTTGCGGCGGCGTGAACGGTTTCAGCCATACCGATGGAGGCAAGGTCGCCGTCACCCTGATAAGTGAACACTATATGGTTTTCGGGGTCGGAACGCTTGAGACCCGTGGCTACTGCCGGAGCGCGTCCGTGAGCCGCCTCTACCATATCACAGTTGAAATAGTTGTATGCCATTACCGAACAGCCTACCGGCGCAACACCGATAGTTTTGCCTTCGATACCAAGCTCATCTATTACCTCGGCGACAAGACGGTGGATTATACCGTGAGTACAGCCGGGGCAGTAATGGAGCGGCACATCTATAAGTGCATGAGGTTTATCAAATACTACCATTTCGCTTTTCACCCCTTTAATCCTTTATTTATTTCTACGATGCGGTCAAGCACGTCATACGGGTCGGGAATCATTCCGCCTACACGGTTGCAAAGTGTTACAGGGCGTTTGCATTCGGTGGCAAGCTTTACGTCCTCTATCATCTGACCCATGGAAAGCTCAACTGACATAAATATCTTCGTGTGGTCTACCGCTTTTTTGAAAGGTGCGGTGGGGAAAGGCCAAAGTGTGATCGGGCGGATCATACCGACCTTGATCCCGTCTTTACGTGCTTTTTCAACCGCGTGCAAAGACACACGAGCGGCAATACCGAATGCGGCTATGCAAATTTCGGCATCATCCATATAATACTCTTCGTACATCGTTTCGTTGTCTATAACGGTCTGATACTTTTCGTAACGCTCGAAGTTGAACTGTTCAAGTTCATCGGGAACGAGTGAAAGCGAGTTGATTATGTTATGCTCTCTCTCAAGCTTCGTGCCGGTGACCGCCCACGGCTTTTCGGGAACGGGCTTGATGTCGAAATCAAGCGAAACGGGTTCCATCATCTGACCGATAGTACCGTCGGCAAGAATCATTGAGGTCATACGATATGTATCGGCAAGCTCGAAGCCCTTTATCGTAAGCTCAGCCATTTCCTGAACGGAAGCGGGAGCAAGCACTATCATGTGATAATCGCCGTGACCGCCGCCGCGCGTAGCCTGGAAATAGTCCGATTGGCTCGGCTGAATGCCGCCCAAGCCGGGACCGCCGCGCTGTACATTGATAACAAGTGCCGGAAGATCGCATCCCGCGAGATACGATAAGCCCTCGCTCTTGAGCGAGATTCCCGGACTTGAAGAAGAAGTCATTACTCTTTTGCCTGTAGATGAAACGCCGTAAACCATGTTGATGGCGGCTATTTCACTTTCGGCCTGAAGAAACGTGCCGCCGATCTTAGGCATTTTCTTTGCCATATAAGCGGCTATTTCGGTCTGAGGTGTGATAGGGTATCCGAAGTAATGTCTGCAACCTGCCAATATAGCGGCTTCGGCAATAGCTTCGTTACCTTTCATTAAAACCTTGTCTGCCATTTACATTTACCTTACCTTTCTACTTTGATTATGCAGTCGGGACACATTATAGCGCATGATGCGCAACCGATACATTCTTTTTCATCCGTCAACTCGGCGGGATGGTGACCTTTTTTGTTGATCTTGTCCTTTGCAAGCTGTAAAAGGTGCTTGGGACAGGCATCGACGCAAAGACCGCAGCCCTTACAGTTGTCGGTTTTGAAAGTCAACTTAGCCATGTATATCATCCTTTCATCATTTAATTTCATTCAAATCGAACGGCGTCGTTTGGTATACGAAATAATTCAGCCAATTCGAGAACAGCAGATTAGCGCACGAACGCCACGAAACGAGCGGAGCGCGCGTGTCGTCGTCGTCGGGGAAATAGTTTTTCGGGACATCGGGCTTGAGACCGAGGTTCTTATCGCGTATATATTCCTTCGCAAGCGTCAGGGGATCGTATTCCGAATGCCCCATAATGAATATCTGTTTACCGTTTTCGGTCATAACTGCATATATGCCCGCTTCTTCAGATGAAGCTAATATCTTAAGTTCTTCGCGCTTTATTATGTCCTCTGTACGCACGGTGGTGTGGCGTGAGTGCGGAACCATGAAAACATCGTCAAAGCCACGGAAAAGAATCGAGCTTTTTCGCACCACGCAGTGTGGGAACACGCCGAACATCTTTTTCTCAAGCGGATACTTTTGTATGCCGAAATGGTAATACAGCCCCGCCTGCGCACCCCAACAGATGTGAAGTGTGCTGTGGACATGCGTCTTTGACCACTCCATTATAGTGCAAAGTTCCTGCCAATATTCCACTTCCTCATACGGCAAAAGCTCAACGGGCGCACCCGTGATTATCATGCCGTCAAAGTTGCGGTCTTTGATATCGTCAAATATCTTATAGAACGCGAGCAGATGCTCCTTTGACGTGTTCTTCGATTCATGCGTCGCCATCGTTATCAGCTCTGCTTCTACCTGAAGCGGTGTATTCGACAAAAGCCGCAAAAGCTGTGTTTCGGTTTCGATTTTTGTCGGCATGAGATTTACGATAGCGATCTTTAAGGGTCGTATATCCTGCGACACGGCTCTTGTTTCGTGCATGATGAAGATGTTTTCATCAGTCAGCGTCTTATATGCGGGAAGCTCATTCGGAATTTTTATGGGCATTAAAATTACTCCTCATTTAATTGGTCAAGTGCCTGTTGGATATCGTCTATAAGATCCTGCGCGTTTTCAAGCCCACAGGAGAAGCGTACCATATCCGGTCCGATGCCGGCGGCAAGCAACTCTTCGTCGTTCATCTGACGGTGAGTGGCGTTTGCCGGATGCAGACAGCAGGTGCGGGCATCGGCAACATGTGTTTCGATAGCGGCGGTTTTAAGGCTTTTCATGAATTTTTCAGCCGCCTTGCGTCCGCCCTTTATGCCGAAGCTGACAACGCCGCATGAGCCGTTCGGTAGGTATTTTTGCGCAAGCTCATAGTATTTGTCACCCTTAAGACCGCAGTATGACACCCATGCGATCTTGGGATTTTTTTGCAGATATTCGGCTACTGCCTGCGCGTTTTCGCAGTGACGCTTAACTCTTACATGAAGGCTCTCAAGTCCGAGGTTCAGATAGAAGGCGTTCTGCGGCGACTGTATCGAGCCGAAATCGCGCATGAGCTGAGACGTTGCTTTTGTAATGAATGCACCGCCCTGCCCGAATTTTTCGGCATAGATTATGCCGTGATAGCTGTCATCGGGTGTGCAGAGCCCCGGATATTTGTCCGCATGAGCAAGCCAATCGAATTTTCCCGAATCCACGATACAGCCGCCTACGGCAGTAGCGTGACCGTCCATATATTTTGTCGTCGAATGGGTAACTATATCCGCACCCCATTCGAACGGGCGGCAGTTGATGGGCGTAGCAAACGTGTTATCCACGATAAGCGGCACACCGTGTTTATGCGCGGCATGCGCGAATTTTTCAATATCAAGCACGGCAAGTGCGGGATTTGCGATAGTCTCACCGAACAGTGCCTTGGTGTTCGGCTTGAATGCCGCATCAAGCTCTTCGTCGGTGCAGTCGGGCGAAACGAATGTGAAATCAATGCCCATTTTCTTCATCGTAACAGCAAAAAGATTGTACGTTCCGCCGTAGATAGCCGATGAAGCTACTACATGATCGCCGCAGTTGGCTATGTTGAATACGGCATAGAAATTCGCCGCCTGACCTGACGATGTGAGCATTGCGGCAGTACCGCCCTCAAGCTCGCATATCTTTGCGGCAACCATGTCGTTAGTGGGATTTTGCAGGCGCGTATAGAAATAACCGCTTTCCTCAAGGTCAAAGAGCTTGCCCATATCTTCGCTCGTATCGTATTTGAAAGTAGTGCTTTGGATTATCGGTATCTGACGCGGCTCACCGTTTTTCGGAGTATAACCGCCCTGAACGCATTTGGTTTCTATTCTTGCCATAAAAAATCATCCTTTCTCAAAAGAGAATTTTTTTCTGTAAATTCAATGAAAATATATTTTCTATCTCACCAAGCTCGTTCGCAATTTTTTCGTCAACGGTCGTGGCAATTATGGGGAGCGATGACAGACGCGATACCTCTTCGGCATAGCCGAGCGATCCTCTTACCGTATCTGCCGTAGTTTCGACGCCTAAGTTTGAATTATTGATCAACCCCGTGAACGGGAGATTGCAGGCACTTTCTATCTCACGCATGACTTCAACAGTAGATGGCGCGTCGGGCGTAAGCGGACGGTATTTATTTATTACCATCAGCATGTCAAAATCATTCTCTTCAAGCATCATCGGGGCAAGCCTGCCCAATACATATGCGCCGCGGTCGTCACCGCCTATATCGAGTATGACTTTGAGTGTTCTGTCATCCGTTATAGAATAAAGGTCGCCGGGCAATGACGGTATATCTACATTTGAATTTGCGTATTCCGAGCAGATAAAGCGTATCCCTTTTTTATTGAAGTCCTCAAGGCTGTCTTTTGAACGGAAATAGGGATTTACTATATCAAGGTCGGCAATAGCAGTATTTTCATATTGCTTTTTAAGGTCGAATGCCATATTTACGGCGATATTTGTCTTGCCGCTTCCGTAGTGACCGCAAAGGGCGGTCAGCCGTTTATAATTCATAAAAACACCTTACAGCTTATTACGTTGTATCTTTCCGCTTGGCGTCTTGGGAAGCTGATCGCGGAAAACTATTATTCGCGGATATTTGTACGGTGCGGTGTGCTTCTTGCCGTAATCCTGAATTTCTTTTTTCAGCTCGTCTGTGCCTTCAACGCCGTTCACAAGTACGATACTTGCTTTTACGACCTGCCCGCGGACCTCATCGGGTGCGGCTGAAACACCGCACTCAAGCACATAGGGTAGCTCCATTATAACGCTTTCTATTTCAAACGGTCCTATGCGGTAGCCGGAGGACTTGATAACATCGTCGATGCGTCCTACATACCAATAGAAGCCATCCTCATCCTTGTAAGCCTCGTCGCCGGTGTGATACCGGCCATCGTGCCATACCTCCGCGGTCTTGTCGGGGGAATTGTAATAGCCGGTAAACAGCCCGCACGGAATGCCGTCTTTGACGCTTACGACTATTTCGCCTGTTTCACCGACAGGAACGCTGTTGCCGTCGGGGTCAAGCAGATCGATATCGTATATCGGGGCAGGCTTGCCCATTGAACCTATCTTGTGAGGCGCACCGATCAGGTTACCTATCAGCATCGTGCTTTCGCTCTGACCGAAGCCTTCATGTATCTGAAGCCCGGTAGCCTTTTCAAACTGACGGTAGACCTCGGGGTTGAGTGCTTCGCCGGCAGTGGTCATATGCTTTACGGATGAAAAATCGTATTTTGATATATCCTGCTTTATCATCATTCTGAGCATCGTCGGCGGTGCGCAGAAAGTTGTTATATGATATTTTGCAAACATCGGCAGAATGTCGGATGCGTCGAAACGGTCGAAATCATAGACGAAGGTCGCCGCCTCGCACAGCCACTGACCGTACATTTTGCCCCACATCGCCTTTGCCCAGCCGGTATCGGAAATCGTCAGATGCAGACCGTCGGGGTCTACATGATGCCAATATTTTGCGGTGTGGAAATGACCGAGCGCGTACTTATAATTGTGCGCCGCGATCTTCGGGTAGCCGGATGTGCCGGATGTGAAGAACATCAGCATAAGGTCATCACCGCAGGGAGAATCCTCGGTACGGTAATAATGCGCACTGTAGAGCGGGTATTCTTCGTCAAATGTGCGCCAGCCTTCGCGTGTGCCGTTTACTATAAGCTTATGCTTTACGGTATCGCACTTTGCGGCGGCAAGCTCTGCCTGATGTGCGGTATCGCCGTCGGCGGTACATATTATCGCCGTGACACCCGCGGCATTGAAGCGATATTCAAAATCGTGTTCAAGAAGCTGACATACAGCGGGAATGGCTATTGCACCGAGCTTGTTGAGACCGAGCATCGCAAACCAGAACTGATAATGACGCTTAAGCACGAGCATTACTCTGTCGCCTTTTTTGATACCGAGTGATTTGAAGTAGTTTGCACATTGGTTGGATGCACGCTTCATATCTCTGAAAGTAAAGCGACGCTCTGTCTTATCCTGCGATATATGGAGCATCGCAAGCTTGTCGGGCTCACGCTTTGCAAGCTCATCGACAAGATCGAATGCAAAATTGAATTTTTCCGTATTTTTGAATGTTATTGAAGTCGGCGTGCCGTTTTCGTTTTCGGTAACGTCGATAAAATTCTTATAAACTCTGTCCTTGGTGTCCTTTACGCTGCTTGCGGCGGTCTGAATGCTTGCGGTCTTGTCCGTGCCGGAAAGCTCGGGGATCGGCTCGCCCGTGGGATTGAGGACTATTGCGTAGAAAATGCAGTCCGCACCGTTCACGGCTATCATTCCGTGAGGCGTTGAGCTGTCGAAATAGATGCTGTCGCCCGGGCCGAGAACTTCACGGTGTGAGCCTATCTGCACCGCAAGATGACCTTCGACTATAAGGTCGCATTCCTGTCCGGCGTGCGAGGTAAGCTCTATATCGCGGCTCTGCGCGGCTTCGTCATATATCGAACGTACATACAGCGGCTCTGCTATCCTGTTGCGAAATGCGTATGCAAGATTATAGTATGTCATGCCGTGCGCCTGAGATATTTTCTGTCCCGATCCGGCGCGTGTCACGGTAAAAGACTTAAGGGTAGGACTTTTACCCTCGATAATGTCGGTAACGTCAACACCGAACGCAAGTGCGCAACGGTAAATGAACGTAAAGTTGAGGTCGCTGTCGCCGTTTTCGCATGCAAGATAATCCTCAACGGTGACATCCGTTTTCAGCGCCATCTCTTCCGCCGAAATCCCCTCGATCTCACGCAGATCCCTTATTCGGGATGCCATTTCTTTGATTTTTCGGTCAAGTCCCGTTATCTGATCCATAAAAAAATCCTTTCCGCTTCGGGAAAATAAAACGCCCGTCCCAAAGCTATGACTTTGAGACGAGCTGTTGCCCGCGGTACCACTCAAATTGCGGCATGCGCCGCCTCTTATCGGATCCGACAATCCTTATACATTAACGCAGCAATAACGGGAAGGCTCTACTCGGCAAAAGCTTTTCTTCCTTCCGACTCGGAAGCTACAAGCGTAAAATGCGTTCCGACAGCTTTCACCGGATGCTGTCTCTCTGTGGGAACACGGATATTACGAACTCTTCTTCAACGTCTTTAGATATTATGAGTATTTTATCACAGCTTGTATTTGTTGTCAAATGTTTTTTGTGTCTATTACAGCTTGTTTCGCTGTATTTTTCCGCTTATTGTCTTCGGCAGACTTTCGCGGAAAACTACGATACGCGGATACTTGTAAGGTGCGGTATGCTTCTTGACGTAATCCTGTATCTCCTTCTTGAGCGCGTCCGTGCCCTCAACGCCTTTGACAAGCACTATGCTTGCCTTTACGACCTGTCCGCGTACCTCGTCCGGCTCTGCCGAAACGCCGCATTCAAGCACATACGGAAGCTCCATGATGACGCTTTCGATTTCAAACGGTCCTATGCGGTAGCCGGATGACTTGATGACATCGTCAACACGTCCTACATACCAATAGAAGCCGTCCTCGTCGCGCCACGCGGTATCGCCGGTATGGTACATCCCGTCGTGCCAAACCTCGGCAGTTTTGTCGGATTCGTTGTAATAGCCCTTGAACAGCCCGCACGGGATGTATTTATCGGTGTGAACGACTATTTCGCCGGTCTCACCGTCGGGTACGGGATTGCCGTCGGGATCGACGATGTCGATATCGTACAGGGGAGAGGGCTTGCCCATTGAGCCGAGCTTATGTGTGTTTCCGATCAGATTCGCAATGGCAAGCGTAAGCTCGGTTTGACCGAAGCCCTCCATTATTTTCAGGCCGGTTGCTTTTTCAAACTGACGGTACACCTCGGGGTTGAGTGCTTCGCCCGCGGTCGTCATATGCTGAACGGATGAAAGGTCGTACTTTGAAATATCCTCTTTTATCATCATTCTGAGCATCGTGGGCGGCGCGCAGAACGTTGTTATATGATATTTTGCGAACATCGGCAGGATATCGGCGGCGGAGAAGCGGTCGAAGTCATATGCGAATACTGCGCCTTCACACAGCCACTGTCCGTAGAGCTTGCCCCAAAGCGCTTTGCCCCAGCCGGTATCGGAAATGGTAAAGTGCAGACCTTCATCGGAAACACCGTGCCAATACTTTGCCGTGATGTAATGCCCGAGCGGATATTTATAAGAATGCGCAGCTATCTTGGGGTAGCCGGTCGTGCCGGATGTGAAGAACATCAGCATCGTATCATCTCCGCAGGGAGTATCGTCGGAACGGTAGAAGTGCGCACTGAAAAGCCCGTACTCGGCATTGAAATCCCGCCAGCCGTCGCGCGGAGAGCCGACTATCACCTTTGTTGCGAGTGTCGGGCATTTTTCCTGTGCGATATCTACCTGATGCGCAACATCGCCGTCACCCGTACAGATTATTGCCGAAATGCCCGCGGCGTTGAAACGGTATTCGAAATCGTGAGCCTGAAGCTGATTCGTTGCCGGAATGACTATCGCGCCGAGCTTGTGCAGGGCGATTATCGAGAACCAGAACTGATAATGGCGCTTGAGAACGAGCATTACACGGTCGCCTTTTTTGATGCCGAGCGATTTGAAGTAGTTGGCGCATTGGTTGGATGCGCGCTTTATGTCACGGAACGTAAAGCGGCGTTCGGTCTTATCGCCCGAAATATGAAGCAGTGCAAGCTTATCGGGGTCTTTTTTCGCTATAGCGTCAACTATATCGAAGGCAAAGTTGAATTTATCCTCATTCTTGAAATCTATTGCGGTAAGTGTACCGTTTTCATCCTCGGAAGCATCAATGAATTCACTGCTGACGAGCTGCCTTTGCGAGCGCGCAGGTATCAGCGTATCGCGGATGAGAGTTTCGTTTTCGGCTTCGCCCGGAAGAACTACGGCAAGAAAAAGGCAATCCTTACCGTCAACGGCTATCATGCCGTGCGGTGTTGACGAATTATAATAGATGCTGTCGCCCTCGTCAAGAAGCTCGACATTGTCGCCTACCTGCACCTTGAGCCGTCCGCTTAAAACGAAGTCAAATTCCTGACCGGAATGCTTTGTCATATGGATGGGCTTATCCTGAAGCTCGGAGCTGTATTCATAGCGCACCCAATACGGCTCTGCGATCTTTTTGCGGAACATCGGCGCAAGGTTTTCTATCGTTATGCCGTCTTCCTTTGCGGTCTGCTGTCCCTGTCCGGCACGGGTAACGGTATATGAAGAAAGATGTGCGCTTTTTCCTTCCAGAAGATCGGTTATGCCGATATCGAATGCCAAGGCACATTTGTGTATGAATGTGAACGGAAAGTCAGCCATGCCGGATTCATACTTTGCGTATTCTTCCTCGGAAACTTCGGTCTTTATCGCCATTTCACTTGTTGAATACCCGAAGATCTCACGCATTTCCCGTATTCTTTGCGCTACCTCAGAGAGCTTGTTATCGTCTGCCATTTTCATTACCTCCGTCGAAAAAATAAAACTCGCCTCAAATGTTCTTTGAGACGAGTATGAAATGATCATATCCGCGGTACCACTCAAATTGCGAAAAAATCGCCACTCTCGAAGTCTGACAACTTCAATGCTTTTACGCAGCAATCACGGGAAGTGCCTAATACGCATACGCTTTTCGGACTTCCGGCTCGGAAGTGATGGGAGATTCACTTATCTGCTGTCGGCTCGCACCGTATACCGACTCTCTGAAAGCAAAACATGTGATTCCGTCTTCGTCACAGCCTTTATTTTTTAATAATGATATCACTGCGTAAAAAAATTGTCAAGTGATTTTTTATTTCCGATAAAAATTATATTGCTTAAAACAGGTCTGAGGAGTTTAACGGCTCAATGCCGTGCTGCTTGAGTGCGACAACTGCGGCGGTGTCGTCACTCGTCTTTGTAACAAGTATTGCGTTGCCGTGCTTTCTGCCGACGAACGCATACATGTATTCTATTGAGACTTTGCCGTCACATAGCATGCCGAGTATTGCCGAAAGTCCGCCCGGTACATCGGCTATCGGGATGGCAAGCACATCTGTCTGACGCACTATTATGCCCTGAGCCTGCAACAGCTCTTTTGCTTTGTCGGGAGCGTCCGCTATAAGCCGCATTATACCGTAATCGGCTGTGTCGGCTATCGAAAGCGCACGGATATCAATATTTTCCTTAGCCAGTACCGAAAGCGTGTCGGCGGCTGAACCGAAGGTGTTTTCTACGAATACCGAAATCTGTTTGATAGACATGCGATCACTCCTTTATACAAGCTTTCTCTTATCTATTATGCGTTTCGCCTTGCCCTCACTGCGTTCAAGCGTTTTTGGGTTGACGAGATGCACCTTTACGCCTATGCCGAGCGTATCTCTGAGCTGTTCGACTATCTTGCGTTCGATGCTTTCTATAGACCTGACATCATCGGCGAACATTGCCTCGCTCATTTCAACATTTATGTCAAAGGTATCGGTATTATTCACGCGGTCAACGATTATCTGATAATTCGGAGTGATATTGTCATTGACCTTTAAGAGTACCTCTTCTATCTGTGACGGGAATACGTTCACGCCGCGGATGATAAGCATATCATCGCTTCTGCCGCTCGGCTTGTTCATGCGGACATGCGTTCTGCCGCAGGCGCATGGCTCGTAGTTGAGTGAACATATGTCACGCGTGCGGTAGCGTATGAGCGGGAAGCCTTCTTTTGTAAGCGTAGTGAACACAAGCTCACCAACCGAGCCCTCGGGAAGTACCTCGCAGGTATCCGGGTCGATTATCTCCGGGATGAACATATCCTCCCAGACGTGCATGCCTGTCTGCATTTCACATTCACACGCAACGCCGGGACCCATTATTTCAGAAAGTCCGTAGATATCGTATGCTTTTATGCCGAGCTTTGCTTCAATGGTCTTGCGCATGTCGTTTGTCCACGGCTCCGCGCCGAACACGCCGGCTTCAAGCTTGAGCTGATCACGCACGCCCATTTCTTCTATGGCTTCGGCAAGGTAGAGTGCATATGACGGAGTGCAGAACAGCACTGTAGTGCCGAAATCTATCATCGTTTGTATCTGACGGTGCGTGTTTCCCGTTGAAGTGGGTATTACCGTTGCCCCGAGCCTGCGTGCGCCGTTATGTGCGCCGAGCCCGCCCGTGAACAGACCGTAGCCGAACGATATCTGTATGAAGGAGCTTTTGCCCGCACCGATCGCGCAAAGCAGTCTGTCGATGCAGTCTCCCCACATATCCATGTCGTTTTCGGTGTAGCCGACGACGATGGGTTTGCCGGTAGTGCCGGATGAGGCGTGTACCTGCACGATGTTTTCCATCGGCTCGGCAAACAGCCCGAACGGATAGTAGTCACGCAGATCGCTCTTGTATGAGAACGGAAGCAGATGCAGATCCTCTACGCCGTGTATGTCCTCGGGCTTTAACGAAAGCTCATCCATGCGCTTCCTGAAAAGCTCAACGCGCTCATACATGCGCTTTACCTGCGCCCTCAAACGCTTGCTCTGGAGCTTTTTAAGCTCTGAACGCTCCATGCATTCAATATCTTTTTGATAATACATAAACAGACCTCACAGATTATAGCCTAAGTCGAATGCCTTAAGGTTTACTTCCAAGAATTTGGCAGGAACTGTTTCCTTTACGCTCTCTATCCATTTTTCATATGGAATGTCACTGTGCTTTGCAAAAACGCCTATAAGCACGACGTTTACCGCCTTGATGCTTCCTGCTTCACGCGCAAGGCTGAGCGCGTCAACCTTGATGAGGTTTGCTTTTTCGTCAAGCTTTTCGTCAAGCTTTTCGGGATATTTCGCCGCACCTGTTATAACAGGCATGGGATTCATCGTCTGCGTGTTCGTTATGAGTATGCCGCCTTTCTTCAAGAACGGCAGTGCGCGTGCCGCTTCAAGCAGCTCGAACGCAAGCACGGTATCGGCTTCGCCCTTGTCGATGCACGGCGAATATACTTTTTCGCCGTACTTTACATATGTTACTACGCTTCCGCCGCGCTGGCTCATGCCGTGTACCTCGGATACCTTTACGTCATAGCCCTCACGGATAACGGTATTCCCCAAAATGCGGCTTGCAAGCAGTGTGCCCTGCCCGCCTACACCTACTATCATAATACTTTTAGTCATTGTCAGTCCTCCTTGTGTATTGCGTGGAACGGGCAAACGTTTACGCAAAGTCCGCAGCCGTTGCACTGAGTGGAGTCTATCTTAACCGTGTCACCGTCAAGCGATATCGCGGGGCATCCGAGCTTCATGCACATCTTGCACTTTTTGCATTCTTCACCGATGACGCAATGCCCGGTATATTTCACGCGCTTGAGCAATGCGCACGGACGCTGTGCTATGATGACCGACGGCTCGTCGCGCTCGGTCTCTTCCTTTACTATGCGCTCAAATTCCTTGAGGTCGAACGGATCGGCTACCGAAACATGTTCAATGCCGAGTGCCTTGCAAAGCATGATGAGATCAAGCTGTTTCGTTTCCTCACCGTAGATGGTGTAGCCTGTGGTGGGGTTGTCCTGATGCCCCGTCATGCCCGTTATGGAGTTATCGAGAATGATGACCGTGTTCGCACCCTTGTTGTAAACTATATCGGTAAGTCCCGTGATGCCGGAATGCACGAATGTCGAATCGCCTATTACCGCAACGAGCTTTTTATTGAACTCCTTGCCGCGTGCCTTCGCCATGCCGTGCGCACAGCTTATCGAAGCACCCATGCATACTGTGGTGTCGATGCTTCCCAGCGGCGGAACGACGCCGAGCGTATAACAGCCGATATCGCCGGTAACGGTCAGACCGAGCTTCTTTAATGTATAGAATGTACCTCTGTGCGGGCAACCTGCGCACATTACGGGAGGACGCGCAGGAAGCGTTTCCTCAAGTGCGACAGATTCAAAGCCGCCCTTGCCGGTAACTGCCTTGCGGATGAGTGAGGGCGTATATTCGCCAAGAAGCGTGAACACTTCCTTGCCGATAACATCGAGACCGAGCGCACGGCACTGCGTTTCAATGATCGGGTCAAGCTCCTCAACGACAAATACTTTTTTGCACTTTGCGCAGAAATCGGTGATAAGCTTTTCGGGGAGCGGATTCAGCATGCCTATTTTAAGGTAGCTGACGGAATCGCCGAGCGCCTCATGCGCATAGAGATATGTCGGACCGTTGCAGATGATACCTATTTCCGTACCGTTCATTTCTACCTTATTGAAATCCGATGAATCGCTGAAATCCTTAAGCGCGAGCATACGCTTTTCAACGTCAACATGACGCTTGATGGCGTTGCCGGGCATCATTACATATTTCGCGGTGTTCTTTTCATATGGTTTAAGCTCATCCGATGCGCGTTCGCCAAGCTCAACAAGGCTCTGCGAATGCGATATCCTCGTCGAAAGACGGAGCAAAACGGGCGTATCGAATTTTTCACTCAAATCGAAAGCCTTGCGTGTGAACTCCTTGCATTCCTCGGAATCCGACGGTTCAAGCATCGGGAGCTTCGCGGCTATCGCATAATGACGCGAATCCTGCTCGTTCTGCGATGAATGCATCCCGGGATCGTCGGCAACGCAGATGACGAAGCCGCCGTTCACGCCGGTATATGACGCGGTAAATACGGGATCGGCGCAGACGTTCAGCCCGACGTGCTTCATGCAGGTCATACTTCTCGCGCCGCCTATCGAAGCACCGATGGCGACTTCTGCCGCTACTTTTTCGTTTGGTGCCCATTCGGCATATATTTCTTTATACTGAACTATTGTTTCGGTTATTTCCGTACTCGGTGTTCCCGGGTACGATGATACTACGCGAACGCCTGCCTCGTATGCGCCCTGCGCTACGGCGGCGTTGCCTAACATAAGCTTTTTCATAAAAAATCTCCTAATTCTTGATTTGCTGTTCAACTAAGCTTCCGCCGCAGTGCTTCTGTCTCAGCTTCGGCTTTTCTATTTTGCCCGTGGGGTTACGCGGTATATCCTCAAAGATTATGACATGCGGACGCTTGTAACGCGGCAGACCGTTGCAGAAATCTTCAAGCTCTTCCTTTGTGAGCGTGAAGCCCTCTTTTACTTCGACTATCGCCGCGGCGACTTCACCGAGACGCTCGTCAGGCACGCCGATAACGGCGCAGTCCTTGACGGCGTTATGCTGACGGATGAAGTTTTCTATCTGCACGGGATAGAGGTTTTCGCCGCCGGAAATGATAACGTCTTTTTTGCGGTCAACAAGATAGATGAAGCCGTCCTCATCCTCCATTGCCATATCGCCTGTATAAAGCCAACCGTCGTGCAGTACCTCGGCGGTAGCCTTTTCATCCTTATAATAGCATGTCATGACGCCCGGACCGAACACGGCAAGCTCTCCGACATCGCCCTGCTTTACCGGCGCACCGTTTTCGTCGATTATCTTCGTCTGCCAACCGTAGCCCGCTTTGCCGATAGCGCCGACCTTGTGGATATTTTCGATACCGAGATGTACACAGCCGGGACCTATGGATTCGCTGAGACCGTAGTTGGTATCGTAATCGTGATGCGGGAAATGCTCCTTCCAACGCTTGATAAGGCTCGGCGGCACGGGCTGTGCGCCTATGTGCATGAGTCTCCACTGACTCAGCTCATAGCCCTCCATATTTATATCGCCTCTGTCGATGGCATCAAGGATATCCTGCGCCCACGGCACGAGCAGCCATACTATGGTGCATTTTTCTTCCGAAACGGTCCTTATTATCCATTCGGGACGAACGCCCTTCAACAGGACCGCCTTGCCGCCCACAAGGAAGCTTCCGAACCAATGCATCTTTGCGCCCGTGTGGTAGAGTGGGGGGATGCAAAGGAAAACATCGTCTTTCGTTTGACCGTGATGTGCCTGCTCGACCTTGCAGGAATGCGAAAGACTTCTGTGCTTGTGGATTATCGCTTTCGGGAAGCCTGTAGTTCCCGATGAAAAATATATCGCGGCTTCGTCATCCTCGGTAAGGGTTATCTGCGGCGACGTCGATGCGCAGTATGTAACAAGCTCGTCGTAGCTTTCGGCGAATGTCGGGCAGTCCTCACCGACATAGAGACGCAACGATACCGCGGGGATGCGGTCACATATATCCTCGATGCGTCCTACGAATTCGGGACCGAACAGCAGTCCGACGGAATCGGATTTTTCAAGGCAGTATTTTATTTCGTCCGCAGTGTATCTGTAATTCAGCGGAACGGCAAGCGCACCAGTCTTAAGGATACCGAAGTATATCGGAAGCCACTCAAGGCAGTTCATAAGAAGAATGGATATCTTGTCACCCTTCTTTATGCCGCGCGACAGAAGAAGATTCGCTATGCGGTTCGATTTTTCGTTGAATTCGCGCCACGTTATTTCCGAACGCAGGGAATCCTGACGGCTTGCCTCAATAAGCGAAAATTCGCGCCATGTAACGTGCTTTTCGTCCTGCGGCTTGGGATTGATCTCGACAAGTGCGACATCGTCGCCGTAGAGAGAAGCGTTCTTTTCAAGGATCTCGGTAATAGGCATGATTATTTCCTCCTGATTTTTGCAGTGAGGTAACAAAAATACCCCCTGCTTTAATAAAACAGAGGGCAGTGATATCACCGCTGTACCACCTCAGTTCGCCGATACCTCACAGCACCGACCTCAATGGGTAAAAAATACCCTGTGCGTTGACGGACACACCCGTTACAGCCTACAGGTCGTTTCCGACGTTCGGTGTACCGCTCACGGAACGTATTCGTAAAGCCCATTGTACTGCCTCGCACCGCCCGGCAGCTCTCTGAAACGCAAAAGCCCACTACTTGCTTCCGATCATGGCGTTTAGATAATTATATCAATAATTAAAAAAAGTGTCAAGAAAAATAGAACGGGAATATTTTTACAAAACAAACGGAAAAAATCACGATGCTCTGCGTGAAATATCACGTTCGGCAGGACGTTTATCACACGCCCATTTCAAGCGGCAGACATGCGCGGGTACTTCATTTTGCTTGGAAATACGTTTTTTCTCACGCGTCGCCTCTTTTATATCGTCGATTTTTGCAAATATGAGCGCTATGCTCAACCAGATTGCCAATACTATGAATGCTAACATTTTTTATTCCTCCTGTTTCGTTTTACATGTATATCATACAGGAAGATAAGTACCATAGATTGGACTTTGAAACAGCTTTTTGAATTATTTGAGATTTTTTTCTGCAAGCTCCCTGAAACTTTCGATAATTTCCGAAGGAGCCGTTATTTTTATCTCGCCGCCGAATTGCATCACCCATGCGAAAAATACGGGGCTTACGGCTACATTTACGATCGTTTCGAAAAAATCACCGTCGGGAGTGATGATGATACCTTGCCCGAACCTGTCGAATACCGCTCCGGCGAGCTTCGCGGCACAGCGAAGTTTTACTTTCTTTGTTTCACCGCCGTACATGCCGAACATCGCCTTGGAATATTTGGCTATGTCGAATCGTTTGTCGTCGGTAACGTCACGCTTTTCCTTCAGCCGCTGTATGGCGAACATCTTGTCTACACGGTAATGCTTTATCATATCTGCCGCGGAGTCATAGGCAACAAGATAATAGTTTTCGTCATCCCATGTCAGCGCCAGCGGCGATACACGATACAGCGCACCGTCTTTTCTGAATACGCGCTCTTTGCGCATGTTCCAATCAAAATATTTGAATGATATCTGTCTGTTTTCGCCTATTGCAAGCTGTATCGCGTCAACATTGCCGAATACACTTTCGTTCATGGTTTTGACACGCTCATGCATGATGACCGAATGCTGAAGCAGTTTTGCATTGTGAAGGCTCGTGAGACCTTCGAGCTTTTTGATAAGCTGTGCGCTTTTTTGCTCGGTTATGAATTTGGATGCTTGTACTGCGTCAACGAGCAGCTTCAGCTCCGAAAACTCAAAATCGCGTTCTGTCAGTCTGTAACCGCCGTTTTTTCCGCGTGTGCATTCGATATTGATGCCGTAATCACAGAGCGATGCGATATCGGTGTAAATGCTTTTCCGTTCGGCTTCTATTCCGTAAGCGGAAAGCTTGGAAAGGATATCTTCCGTTGATATTGAATGCTCGGCATCTGTGTTTTCGTTGAGTATTTTCAGTAAATAAAGTATTTTCAGTTTCTGTTCGGATGAACGCGGCATGATATCCACCTCACATCAGCAAATATATACCTATTTTACAATATATTGTAATTTTTTTCAAGCGTGTTTTAATAAAAAGCAAGAATTACAATGTATTTCGGCAATTCACGCCTTGACACGCAAATCCAAACATACTATAATTTTATGTAGCGATATTTTTAAGAAATGAGGAGATATATCATGAATAAGATTCTGGAAGAAATATCACAGTACGGTATAGTTCCCGTGGTCGCTCTTGATAAGGCGGAGGATGCACGCCCGCTTGCAAAGGCGCTTTGTACGGGCGGACTTCCCGTTGCCGAAGTCACCTTCAGGACTGATGCGGCTGAAGAAGCCATCGGCATAATGTCAAAGGAATTTCCCGAGATGCTTGTCGGAGCAGGTACGGTGCTTACATGTGAGCAGGTAGACAGAGCAGTGAATGCGGGTGCAAAATTCATCGTCAGCCCGGGACTTAATCCCACCGTCGTAAAATACTGCGTAGAAAAGAATATACCCATCACACCCGGCTGTGCCAATCCGAGCGACATCGAATGTGCTATGGAGCTGGGACTTGATGTAGTGAAGTTTTTCCCTGCCGAGGCGATAGGCGGGCTCAAGATGATAAAGGCGATGAGCGCACCGTACGGAAAGATAAAGTTCATTCCGACCGGCGGCATCAATGCGGATAACCTTATTTCGTATCTTGACTTCAAAAAGACACTTGCCTGCGGCGGAAGCTGGATGGTGAACAAGGAGCTTGTAAACGCAGGTAAATTCGATGAGATAGAAGAACTTACACGCACGGCTGTCACCGCGATGCTCGGCTTCAAAATCAAGCATGTCGGCATAAACGGCGCAAGTGAAGATGAAGCCGTTTCACTTGCCGATACATTCAATGCGATGTTCGGCTTTGCGCCCAAGAACGGTAATTCAAGCGTGTTCGCAGGCGGCGCGATAGAGATAATGAAGTCACCGTATCTCGGCACACACGGTCATATCGCCATTGAAACCAATTATATACAGCGCGCGATATTCCATCTTGAGAAGCGCGGCTTTGAATTTGACGAGAACTCCCGTAAATATGATGCAAAGGGCGAGCTGACAGCCATCTATTTCAAGGGCGAGTTCGGCGGCTTTGCAATACATCTTGTACAGAAAAAATAATTTTTAAGGAGAATAAAAATGAGAGTAATTACGTTCGGTGAAATAATGCTCCGTCTTGCACCCGAGGGATATCTGAGATTCGTGCAGTCGGAAAAATATGAAGCTACATACGGCGGCGGAGAGGCAAATGTTGCCGTATCGCTTGCAAACTTCGGTATTGACGCGGCATTCGTTACAAAGCTTCCCGCACATGAGATAGGTCAGGCGGGCGTGAACGCACTCCGCCGTTTCGGCGTAGATACGTCGCTCATCACGCGCGGCGGCGACAGAGTAGGTATCTACTACTGCGAAAAGGGTGCGTCACAGCGTCCGTCAAAGGTCATTTACGACCGTGCCGGCTCGGCTATAGCCAAGGCGACAAAGGACGACTTTGATTGGGATAAGATTTTCGCGGGTGTTGATTGGTTCCACTTTACCGGCATCACTCCCGCGCTCGGTGACAATGTTGCCGAAATATGTCTTGAGGCTTGCAAAAAGGCAAAAGAAAAGAATATAACGGTTTCATGCGACCTCAATTACCGCAAAAAGCTCTGGAGCAAGGAAAAAGCAGGACAGGTAATGGACGAGCTTTGCAAGTATGTCGATGTATGTATCGCCAACGAGGAAGATGCTTCCGATGTATTCGGCATCAAGGCGGCGAACACCGATGTTACAACGGGCAAAGTCAACCATGAGGGCTATAAGGACGTCGCTTCTCAGCTCGCAAAGCGCTTCGGCTTCAAAAAGGTCGCGATCACGCTTCGTTCGTCGATTTCCGCTAACGATAACGATTGGGCGGCGATGCTTTATGAGAACGGCGAATACTTCTTCTCAAAGAGCTATCATATGCACATCGTTGACCGCGTAGGCGGCGGCGACAGCTTCGGTGCGGGACTTATCTATGCTTCGCTCAATAATTATGGATCACAGCAGACCATCGAATTTGCGGTAGCGGCAAGCTGTCTCAAGCATTCGATCGAGGGTGATATGAATATGGTAAGTGTTTCCGAAGTACAGACGCTTGCGGGCGGCGACGGCTCGGGACGTGTACAGAGATAATTCATAAGTTTACTTGATACTGTATAGCACAAAACCGCTTCAAGGGCGGTTTTGTGCTATTCAAAAATTCCTGCTGATTTAATGCTTTCGGCATAACACTTTGCCGAAAAGCGAAATTTCAATGGATGCTGAAATCGAAATTTCAAGATTCTGACGAAAAGCGAAATTTGAGTTTTCCGTGCTTTTTACTTTTTGAACAATGAAACAGAGACGATTACCGATTCGGCTTTCGTCTCTGTTCCTTTTTCTGTGATTTTTTTACAGAACCGTTACTTATCAAGCTTTTTTCCTTCGCAATAACGGCTGTAATCTGCCGAGCCCCATTCTTTGTCATAACTGCCGAGCCCGAGAAAATCGGGAGTGCGGTAGTCGGGGAGATTGTCACGCTTAGTGAAGACCTCGCGCACAGCCTGCAAATACTTGAAACCGCCCTCATAGTGAGGCGACAGATAATGTCCTTCGTCCCATTCGTTCCAGTTATCGAGTATGAGCATCTTGGATGAAAGCGCGTCCTTCGGCATGGAATCCATTAGCCCTTTGATGTTTTCAAGCAGTCTGCGCCATGAAGACGGCTCTAAATTCCAAAGAGAGCTTGTTTTTTCAGTGCCGTAAAGCTGGGGCATTATGTCCATTCGCGGACGGGGGTCCCACTGCTTGCTTGCCGTCGGTATGAAATAATACGGGTCTTCGGATGCACGGATGAACATGTGCTTCATCTGTTCGTTGATGATCTCATCCTGCGTCGGACGCAAGGGCGTTATCGGCCAGCAGTACGAAAATGTCGTATCGTAGCCGCCCGCCCTGTATTCTGCATAACGCGAAAGATCATCGAAGCGGTATTCGATCTGAAAATTTATTCCGTCAAAACCGAACTTCTTTGCGTAATCCTGAGCTTTGGCAAATGCCTCCGCCTGCGCTTCGGGAGAGCCGAAGCCGTCGCGCACACGGTTCTGGAAATCGTAAACATATACTACCGGTTTGTTGTCGATGACAAGATAATTTTCTTTTGTAAAGTATTGCTCCATCCAGAACGGAAGCAGGTTCTCTTCAAAGTCTTTTGTGTTGGTATTTGCCCAGCGGGACTGCGCTTCAAACATTATTGCAAATTTGATCATCTTTGCATATTTGGCGCGGAACAAGCCTTCGTGGATGCCGTGACCGAGACGCAGATCATCGACGGTGATTTTTCTGTCCATGCTGTTTTGCCTGCGGTACCAGCAGTAAATGAAGCAGTTTATGCCATGCTCCACAGCCCATTTTATCTCCCAGTCAACGACCTCAGGATTATTTTCGTCATATCTGCCCAAAAGCGGCATGCGCTCGGGGTAATCAAGAAATTGGTCAAAGCCCTTGTGTACCTCCGCGCCGCCCTTTTTCCATGCAGGATAATAATGCACGCCTATGGTGTAGTCGCTTGATACCTTTTCCGGCACGGGAACGTAATCGTAAAGCTTTATGTTGTACATGACATTTTCTCCTTATTCGTTAGTGCCGACAACAACGGTCTCTACGCCGAGTACCTTGCCGAGCTTTTCAAGAGTGCGGGCGTAATTGCCTGTTCCCATTGCAAAATGGTGGGTAGGACCTGCCATGCACCAATTCTTGATGAATGTGGGGGTATCGGGAAGATACGACGCGCGTGTGTTGGTGTTGCCTGTTGCGGGGATCGGACCTGCGTTCGAAATACCTTCACCGATGACAAAACGGAATTTGCCGTCATGTGTCTGATTGATGCCGAGCATGGTGAACGGGCCTTCCTTGAGCTTGAATTCAACAGATGCGCCGCTGCCTTCTTTACCGTGATATTTCTTGAGAGAACGCACTACGGGCTTGCACTGCGCGAGCTGGATGTGGTGAGGACCGTCATGACCGACAAGGATGCAGTCGTTGTCGAAGTCGAACGGGTGTATCTCGGCAAAGCTTCCGCCGATTCCGATAGTATCCATTATCAGCATTGCTATACATGTTTTTATGTCGAATTCGCCGCACATCGGAACGCCGCGCGCGATGAGCATTGAGTTGCCCAAAATAAGCGAGCCGGCAAGCTTGCGGTTTTCACTGCCCTCTGCACCTGAATAGAAATAAGCGAGTCCGTCAAGCTTGTAGGTTTTTCTGAATCTTTCAAGTGCTGCAGATGCTTTTGCCGCGTAGAACAGGTCTTCATCGGTGAGCTTCATCGTAACGGGATCGCATTTCGGCTCGGGCATATCAAATTCTTCTTTGATTATTGCGATCTGTTCGTCGATCTCCTCTTGCGTCACTTTATGATATTCGGTCAGTAAGTCATCTATCTCAAGCAACGGAACGTGGATCCCGAACGCGGTGAACACAGCCGTCGGATCGGTATGCATGTCGTACATGGCTTCGAGAACATGTCCCATAAGCCCGATGCGAGCGCCCTTTAACGAACGGAGCGTCTTTGCGATAAGACACCATTCGCGGATGGATTCCTTTGCTTTTTCATCATTATAAAGTGTGCCGATGATTATATCATAGATGTTTTTGTTCATTCTTGAGGCAACACCGCAGAATTCGGGAACGGAGCAGATGTTGTCGTTTTCAAGCTGCATGAATGTGTTTGCTTTGTCGTAATCCATTGCGGTGCGCGGCTGAAGCGCGGTAAGCACCATGGGCGCGTCGCAGTTACGCAGAACGGGCGCGAACACCGATGATGTCGCGTAGGTTATCATGTTGCAGAAAATGAGATTTACGTTTGCGGCATTGAATTTTACAGCCGTTTCGTTTGCGGTGATGGGATCGTCTACGATGCCGAGATCGATTATTTCAACATCGTTTTCGGCAACGAGCTTAACGAAATCCGCATGGTATTTCTCCATGTTTTCCTTAAGACCGGGAAACTGATGCCAGTATGTGCCGTGCGCCACGGCGAAAATGCCGATCACGGGCTTTTTTGCGGGAACTCTTTCAAGCATGATAAAAAACTCCTTCAATTTATAAGATTTAACTTGATTATACTATAATTTTGTGCTTTAATAAATAGTGAAAACAAACATTTTGTTGTCAAAAATAAACCTGTTGCGGAGAAAATATATGAATATAACACTTGACAGCATAGTCCCGTTCGTCCGATACATACATTATATCGAGCTTGTGCCTGCGTTCACGACGCATTTGCAGATAGCATATGACCACCGTATTTTCTTTTGCATAAACGGAAATTACGAAATAACCGTAGAAAATATAAGGTATAGGCTCAGTGAAAACTCACTTCTGTTCGTACCGGGCGGCGTTGCATACCGTTTGCATCAGCCGGAAAGCAATGTGCTGTTGTTAGGAATAAACTTTGATTTTCTATGGTCGCATTCGGACAGGACCGTGCCGATAGTACCTGCCGCGAGCAGGGAAGCGTTCAACAGTGACGGCGTTATCGAAGAATACGGTTTTACGGATGCCGTGATATTCAATTCGGTGTTCATGCTTGAAAAGACGGCACATTTGTTCCCGTACATTTCAAGAATGCTTGACGAATACAATACAAAACGTCTTTTTTATGCGCAAAGCAATTCGGCGATGCTCAAGCAGATGCTTGTGATGCTTGCCCGCGCATATTCGACGGGCTATGCACCTCAGCCGGAAAGCACTGCGGATGAGGTCATAAATTACATCCAAAAGAACTGCAAACGGCATCTTACGAACGGTGATATCGGCAGGGAGCTGAATTTCCATCCGAATTATCTGAACAGGCTGATGCTTCTGCATACGGGAAAATCACTTCACAAATATCTGCTCGGCGTGCGGCTGACAAAGGCACTTGACCTTTTACAGTCAACGGATATGAAGGTGACGGATATCGCGCTTGAGACGGGATTTTCGGATGTACAGCAGTTTTCAAAATTTTTTAAGTCACAGACGGGAATGAATCCTACGGATTTCAGATAAGTGTATTATTTTCCATATTCCGCAAACAATAAAAGGTGATTTTGTACGTTGTGCGGGAGGTATTTATGCCGATAGGATTGACGGGAATATCAGTGCTGTTTTTGCTTGAAGTGTGCGGTTGCGGGGAACGTCTTTGCCTTAAAGAACTGCTTAAGATGCGGCATGTACCGTTGAGTGTGTTGTTAGGCGTGTTGACGGCATCGTATTTCGTTCCGCCGCTCAAAATGACGCATACGGAAGTCTATTGGCTGCCGTACAGCGTGCTTGCGGCATATGCGGTATATCTTTTATCGAAGCTTGAAAAGCCGACGGACACATTGGTAAATGCGCTTATTATGGCTGTATCGCTTCGCGTAACCTCACTTATTGTTCCCGTTCAGCCGTGCGGAGTGATCTATGAGCCGTATGCCGTATACACCGCGGTGGCGTGCGCACTCAGTGCATTTGTTTCAAATGACGCAAGCGAAGCGGTATTCCATTCGCTGTCATCATTTTTGATATTCGCATTCCTGCTTCTGTTTTCCGAAAACGTAACGGAATTTTTTGCACCGAAAATGATTTCGGCAATAGTTGTGACTGCGTTTGTCGGGATGCTTCCGTCACTTGTCAAGCGCAGAATGAATAAAAAAGAAGCGGCACGGATCGTAAAAATACACAGATTTTCGATACGGGATAAAAAAAGCCTTGAAAAATAAATATTATGTGGTATACTATCGGTCGGGAAGTGATTATGTGAAGTTGGTAACGGCGGGAGAGCTGACATTTTCCGCATTCGCCGATATGATTGATGACTATTGCGCTTCGGGGAAACCGTTTCTCGGCGTGACCGATCCGACGCTTTTTCCATATTTTATAAGGACATGCGTCAAGCATTCGGCGGGAATAGGCATCGGCTTGGGGACTTCACCGTACACAAGATATTTTCTTGTCGATGATAACGGTGCGATCTATGCGCAGGGCGATGTCCGCCATAAAGCGACACGGCGCACTGTGATGTTTGAGGGACAGCTCGGCTACGGCGTGCTGCCGTCTAAACGCAGATGCGGCTACGGGACACTGATGTGCGCCATGCTTCTTGAAAAAGCTAAAGAGATCGGCTTTGAAAGCGTTATAATAACATGCCGCGACGATAATGTCGGCAGTGCAAAAATAATTGAAAAGAACGGCGGTAAGCTCGTAAATATCGTTTTCAGCAAAAAAGACAATACATATATGCGCCGTTATAATGTAGATTTACACTAAATATGCAAAATAACTTTAATTTTTGTGCAATATTTTGAAAATTACTACTGTTCAAATGACGAAAAATATATTATAATATGTCAAGGTATAAAATATTAACTGTTAGGAGTGCGAGCCATGCCGGGATTTTTTACTCATTACATAGCAGGGCAGAAGGTTTACGAAAAGCTTCCTGCAAATGTCAAAGAAGTTATTGATAAGCGCAAGAGTGTATATGATTTAGGTCTTCAGGGACCTGATTTCTTCAATTATTACGGTGCGCCGCTCAAGGCGGATACAAGCATCCACCGTCTTTCGATGATGCTTCATGAGCGTTCCGTAGACGAATGGATGTCGCTTATTTACAGATATATCGCCAAGCAGGAGGATGCGGACAGAGAGATAATCGTTCCGTACTTTTTGGGATATCTTGTTCACTACTGTGTTGACTGTGCGATAAATCCGTATATTCTGTACCGTGGCGGATTCATTACCCCCAATGCACCGCTTCCCGAGCGTTTCGGCATTTACCGCAAGCGCATCAACAATGCCATTGATGAGATAATGCTCAAAAAGCATATGAACATGACGCCGGCAGATGTAAAGATCGACGAGATGTTCTGGATAACATATGCCGAGTTGCTTGAGGTTTGCCGTATGTACCCGGTAAATGTCAAGACGGTTTACGGTAAAGATATTTCGCGTGAAGATGTTATCAAGGCGTATCAAAATATGAATGCACGCCTCAAAACGCGTATCAAGCCGGGCTTGCTCAAGCCTGTAACGGGAATTTATGAGCGTTTTTCAAAGGAATTTACAAAGGGCTTCTTTACAAAGACCGTTTACGGCGGGCATGAAGAAAATATTGATTTCATGAACGATGCTCATACCGAATGGATGCTTCCGTGGGATACGCGTTATAAGTATACGGACAGCGTTGACGAAATGTTCGATAAGGGCATAGCCCGTGCTGTGGAGTTGCTTTCATTGGTAATCGACAGCTACAGCGGCGGTACGACAACGAGCGTTGCGGCGATACATGCCATCGGCGGAAATTCATTCATGACCGGCATCGCGTGGAACACACCCATGCTGCTCAAGTTCTATGATATCATCTTTGCCGATGAAGAGAAGGCTCTTGCACCCAAGATAGAAGAGCTTATGAAGAATATCGACGGCTGATAAAAAGTAAAGAACGACCGAATAATAAAAGCACTTGACTGCGCTTCCGCAAAACGGGAACGCAGTTTTTTACATCTCGTTTTGCGTTTCCTGCATTTGCTTGCGGAATTTATGCGGAGTAGATCCCACGATATCCGAAAATGCCTTATCGAAATTTCTTAAGCTCCCGAAGCCCAGATCAACGGCGATCTCGGTCACTGTAAGCTCGGACTGACCGAGCAGTGCTTTGGCTTCGTTTATTCGGAGAATATTTATATATTGACGGAAGTTGATTTTCAGTTTATTGCAAAACAGATGCGAAAGATGGCTTTTTGAAAGATACAGTGCATTGGAAAGCGTGCCGAGCGAAATATCTTCGCGATAATGCTTGCGACAGTATTCGGTAACCTTTTGTAATGTCGTATCGCTGTTATGCGTTTCACTTTTTTCAAGCTCGCACAGCTCGATCAGCTTGCCCGCCAGCAATGCAAGATATGCGTTTTTTACATAAACGCTGCTGTTTTCGTAGCACGACAGTATTTCCCTTGCAAGCTCGGGTATTTTTGTTGCTTTTTCGGCGGGAATGACAGGACATTTCGGTCTGCTGTTTTGCAAAAAATCAAGCAATTCCGCATTTGCGTTGAAAATAAATTTTCCCACATCTACGCTTTTTTCGGAATAGTAGCTGTGGATGACATCCGGAAAGATAAGCAGGCATTCTCCTTTTTTTACTTCGTATTTAACACCGTCCGCCTGCAAAACGGCACTGCCGTCAAAAAACACTATGATTTCGATTTCGTTATGGATATGAGGCTCAAAACAGATTTTTTGATTGTGGATGATTTGCGGAGCGTTTATTTTTTGATAGTAGTAATCCATGGTGCTTTCTCCCCGAAAAAGGATATTTTATTCTTGTAAACGGCGATTATTTACTTGCATTATAGCATGTTTTATCTTATAATTCAACTGTAAAATTCAAACGAAGGCGAGGAAAAGCTTATGCTTAATAAAAGCATTCGCTTTGTGCCGCAACCGAACGGCATATTTTCCGAAAATTTTAAGACAAACAAGCCCGAAACGGTTTTGCCGGAAATGCCCATAAAAGATTATTGCGGGTATTTAGACCCGAGAAAAGACGAAAAAGCAGTTAAAAAAGGCGATATGTGTGCCGCCGAGGTCAATAAGAACATAATAGCCGATTTTGAAAAAAACGATGCTTACTGCAAAAAGCACGGCATCGCAGAGCCCGACCGCATGGTGCATGTTTCTACGTTCAAGCGGATAGACGGCATGATCTATATGACGTACTATGCCAACGTCGGCAGTGATGCGGAAAATCCGTTCGAGCAGGAAGCAAGGCTTGCATTTTGTCCCGAAAATGCTCCTGAAGATATGAATGTCGTAACGGTGCTTAAGGTCGGCGATAAATTGGACGGTAAAACGGTTGATCGCGTATATGATACGGTCATGATGTACAAGGGCGGTGATATACTTTATATTTTGTGGACGGCGGCTGTTGACGGGTTGTATTACAGATTTTACCGCACCTTCAACATAAAAACTCTGACATTCGGCGAAATACGCCCGAACCGTTTCAGAGTGGGAAATATCGAAAACGATTTCAGCACGACGGGGATCATAAGCGCGTTGACCGAAAACGGATTGCCGTATAAAAAAATGTACAGTGATATAGGTATAATGCAGAAACTGTCATCGCGTGAGGAAAACGGAAAAACGTATTACTACACGGGAGCGTATTCGGGACATTTCACCTGCATTATAAAAAGCTGTGATTTCATAAATTGGGAATATGTATCCGCACCCGATTTTGAAAATATGTCGCAATGGGAAAATGCAACCTATGTTTTGGATAACAAGGTATATTATTTCGTCCGTCAGCTTGACGATTGCCGACAGGGGTTTTTGACATATTTTGATCTTGGTACGGGAAAGTGGGCTAAACCGTTTTTGATACGCGATGCGCAGTCGCGTTCCGATTTCTTTATGTATAAGGAAAAGTTATATATGATCCACGCGCCGAAGGACCGCGAGGGATTCGGTATCGTGGAGATCGGAACGAATGATATCAGCGACACGAAACCGATTCTGGTTGCCGATATGCACGACAGCTTATTCTATCCGTTTACCGAGGTTTTCGGCGATACCGTTTATATTTCATACACGGTAAACAGGAAGCATATCCGCCTGTCGCACTTTGACCTTTGCGACTATTTGGGTGATGTGCAATGAATAAAAAAACATTCAGGCAAGCGGCGGTATATGTGTTTTACGCTTTGCTTACTACATTCGTGAATTGGCTGATATACAGCTTCTTTATCTGGATATTCAAACAATCGGGCAAAACGGTAGATGAGAGCGAAATAGCCGTAGCCAATACTGCGGCATGGTTCGGCGCAGTACTGTTTTCGTTTATCGTGAATAAGATACGTGTTTTCAAAAGCAGCAGTTGGCGTATCAAGACCGTGCTGTTTGAAATCATTGCATTTTTCTCCACGCGGCTTGCGGTCGGAATGGTTGAGATCGTGTCAGTGCCGCTTCTGGTGTTCTTGGGAATAGACAGACCGCTGTTCGGCGTAGAGGGAATGACATCAAAGCTGATAGTAACTCCGACGGTTATTTTGCTTAATTATCTTTTGGGAAAGTTTTTTGTTTTCCGACAGAAAACAAAGAATGAAAAAAACGGCTGAGAGGGAACTCCTTTTCAGCCGTTGCTTTTCTATGTATTATCTTACCGATGTGCTTGAACGGGCACAGTATGTAAAATCACTTCTGTCTATATCGAATTTATCGAGCAAGGCACGTATTATTTCGATGATCGACGATGCCGAATACCCCGAGCTTACATATATATCCGTGCCGTCAAGCAGGAAAGGATAGCGCACTTTTTCCCGGTCAAACGAGAACATTGCGCTTTGCGAGGCGGGGAAGAGCTTTTCGTCTGTCCGCGCCATGCTTTCCATAACGGTGCTGTTATCGGCATAGAGTCTTTTTATCACCGAGCGGAGCATTTCGGAAAAGCTTGCGATATTCACGCGTTCACCGCGGAGAATGTAGTATGACGGAACTTTGTATGTTGCGTTTTCGGGTTCGTCACAGGTGTATTCGACGTAGCGGGTGTCGTTGAACGATACGGTGCTTTCCGGCTCATCAAAGCCGAACAGCTCCGTGACCTTGACTGCAAGCTTTTCGGCACGGTTTTCTATCGCCGAGGCATCCCAGACATCACGGGATTTTATATCTTCATATAAAACAGTGACCTTTGTATTTGCCTCGTCAAGGGCTTTTTTCTTTTCCTCAAACGGCTTGTCGCCAAGCTCGGAATTGTATGCGGTAAGCGTCAGATTGCCGAGTGTGTGCAGGTATGTTTCCTGTACTTCTTTCCAATTATCGCCGAGCATTTTCTGCCACGCGGTCGAAAGATTTTTGTTTTGCGGCATTACATGCTCTATTGTCAGATTATCTGTTTTCAGCTGTTCTTTTTTGCTGTTTTCTATTGATACGAGCAAGAATCTGCACAGCGCGTTTTTGCGGTAGAGATTGTTCTTTTTAAGCGCGGAGATAAAATCACTGTACGACGGCATGGCGTCTCTTGATGTCAGCTCTAAAAAGAAGCAGACGATCGCATCGTAATAATGATTTTTATTCGCTTCATCGGCAAACACTCTTGAATAAAGCGTCTTATACAGTCCGCGCAGGGAGTTCGAGCCTATTTCGCAAATAAGCCGTCTTATGCTGTAGCCGAGCAGGAGGCGGAGTATTTTTTCCAGCATGGCATCGTCGATAATTCCGTCATGCCGATCGTCAAAAACCCTGAATAAAAACAGAAATACCGTTGTCTGCTTGAGTGCCTGCAAATTTTTAAGCAGCCTGTTGACGTTTTTACCGTATTTGTCGCTTCCGAAAAGAAAAGCGTGATAGTATCCCGCATATTTCAGCAGCTCGGCAAGCATGCTTTCATTGATAAAGCCGTTGCCGATATAGACGGCTTTGAATGTATCGTATGCGTCATTTTCACGCACAAAGCCGTCGGACTTCATGTTGAGATAGTCGGTAAAAAACTGTGAAAGATATTCTTTCGGCAAAAGCTTTTCGAGCTTCAGCCAATACTCCTCATATAAACGGTCCTGCTCAACATCCGTCATAAGAACGTAATTTCTTATTTTGTCGGCAAGGCTGAGCGGGATGCCGGTCGAATTTATGCGTTCGAATATTTCCTGCGCGTTGTCGTTTGCATCAAGCTGGATGACGGCGACGGTCAGCAGACTTATGCCGCGGTAGATGTCGGCAACGCTCATGCCCTTTTCCTGCTTTGCTTTTATCAGCTCGCAAAAATAAGCGTAATTACGGTAGATCTCACAGCTTTTGTCGATGCTTTCGATATTGCCGTATAACAGCGCGAGAAGCTGAATATTATTGTCCTTTGCAGGCTTGAGCTTTATTTTGCTCGTTTCATCGACGGTGAACTGTCCGAACTGATCGGTGTTGAACAGCGTCTGTGACGGTGATGCTTTGTCAGCCTCGGTCAAGGCACAGTCGAGCAACGCTTTCAGAAGTATGTATATCGTTGTAAGACGTTGCTGACCGTCGATGATTATGTTCTGATCTATGCCCCTTACCGGCGTGAGCGGCTGAAATACTATCGAGCCGCAAAAATGAAGCTTGTTGCGCGCCGCGGCATTGACGGTATCCTCAAACAGCTTTTTGCACTGTTCCTTTGACCACTCGTAATTCCGCTGATACACGGGTATGCGGTATTGGCATCCGTTGCGACTTAAGAAATTCGCAATTATACTTCCCTGAAAAATAAACATGATGTTCTCCGAATCATTCTGCAAGTAATTCTATTACACGGTCGTGAAGAGATTCAAGGAATCCGTTGTTTCTCGGATACTCCTTGAATGTGATTTTTTCACCCGCATATTCCTCTATGAGCTTTCTGACTTCGTCTTTTCCGATTTTTTCTTCAAGCATCTTCAAAAGCATCCTGTCCTGTATCGCCTGATAGAAAACCACTGTCCGTATTGATTCTATCGCGCCGTTTTTATACGGGTATACCGAGAACGGATCGCCCGCGGGGAATGCCATATCGCTGTCGGTGACGCGGTAGGGGTCTATATGCTCCTTGCTGAGAGCGGTGTTATAGAAATTGAAGCCCCATTGCAGGAAGCCCTTTATATCGGCAAGGTACATCTGCACACCCAAAATTCTGTTGCGGTACGACGGCATTGCGATGAAGCGGTTGCCGACCCAATTTCCCTGACTGCAACAGTAATAGCACCAGCGCTCGGGGATATCCTCTTCAAGGAACGGTTCTATACTGTTCGTTGAGCATACGGGATATTTCACGATTCCTTTTTGGAAGAATTCGACATGCGAAAGCGCGTCTATGACCTTGAAGCCCTCTAAGAACGGAGCGACGAAATCATGCTTTTCCATGTAGCTGTCGAATGCGTTAGGCGAAGGCTCGTCGGAAATATGGAAATATGTTTTGTCGGCGATGCCCATATCACGAAGCTTTTTCGTCAGCGCGGGCAGGAATTGCGAAAGAAAATTCTTGTACGCATCGCACATGGCTTCGGTATGCCAACCGAATTCCTTTACTTCCTTGCCGTCGATATTTACGACGATCTTCGGACATTTCACCGCGCCCCACTGCGTGAAAAGATGCGTCATTTCAAAATACTCTATGCCGTATTTGTGACATATGCTTACCCAGCGCTCAAGCAGGGTGAAATCAAACGAATATTTTTTGCCCTTTTTTGTTATTCCTATCAACTGCATCGTGGGACGCTCCGCACCTATCGCCGTATCGAGCGCGGGCGTGAATAGCGGCGTCAATAACATCGTTATACCTGTACGGGCGGCGGTTTTGATATATGCTTCGATAAGCTTCCAATGCTTTTCGGACATCATCTTAACGTGGAAATAGTCCGCTATGCAGTCCGAGTGGAACCACTGCGTGAAAATGAGGTCGTTTTTTGCTATCGTGAGCGCTTCGACGTCGATATCGACACTGAGATCGCAATGCTGACCGCTTTTCGTTGTGAGCGCAAATTCGATTCTGTGAGCGCCCGGTTTACAGTCTTCGGGAATATCGACGACTGCCATCAGCACGGTAGGAGCGTATACCTGCAAATCAAGCTCGCCGTCATGCTTCAGGGGATAAAGCACATCGGGGAACATTCCCGGAGCTTTTGAAATATAATCGTAGTCCGAACGCTCGGTGTATGCCGCAAGCATTACGGGAACGAAACCCACACGAGACATGCTCAAGTGCTTTTTAAGAGAAGAGCGCACTTCGAATTTGCCGCATCCGCGCATGAAGTAATCGCACGGTCCGTCTTTTATATGGCTTATTACTATCTGGAACGATACACGCTCGCCGCGAAGCCCGTGCAGGCGGGTGAGTGACGCAAATTTGTCGGCATCATCTGTCGGCATGACCTTTTCAAGCGAAGATATTGCTTTTGTTTTATACATGATGTCCTCCGATTTCGATTGGATTTCATTTTCTATAAGTGTAACATAAGCCGACTGTATTTGTCAATAAACACGCACTTGAAATCAAAAAAATGTTGACAGAAGAATATGCGGTGTGCATAATTCGAGCGTACTATTTGATATAGTACACTTAGTAATGTGCGGGAGACGAAAAAAGTGTTTATCATCGACTTGAGGTCGCGCATGGCGATATATGAACAGATAGTCACGCAGGTGGAGGAAAATGTGCTTAACGGGCTTCTTAAGAGCGGGGAACAGCTTCCGAGCGTGCGTGCGCTTTCGCTTGAGCTTGCACTCAATCCGAATACCGTATCTAAAGCGTATACCGAGCTTGAGCGGCGCGGAATCATCTTTACGGCGGTGGGCAAGGGATGCTTCATTGCGGACGGCGCGCGTTCGGTGATAGCCGAAAAATATGCCTCGGGCTTTGAGGAGCTTGAAAAGATACTAAAAAAATACAAGGCGGCGGGCGTTGGACGCGAACGGCTGTCGGAGGTCATAGACAGAGTTTTCGGGGAGGACGAAAAATGATAGAGGTAAAGAACATAACGGCATATGTTCCCGATGAGCTGTATTTCATTGCAGGCGTGAATATGCCATAAATTGAATTTTCGGAAATAAAATTCGCTCGGCAACGTTCACGCCGAGCGAATTTTGTATAAATCAGTAAAAGTTTTTTGCCGAGCTTTTTTTCAAAAAAGCTCGCAGGGTGCGGGACAGCGTCCCGCGGGCGGGGGTGCGGGGACGGAGTCCCCGCGAAAAGGGGCGGGACAGCGTCACACGAAACAGATGCTACAGCATTCCGAAAAGCTCACAAAGATATTCACTGCTGTCGGTGTTTTCGACAAGCAGCATTTTTTTGCCTCCCGGATATGGCAACTCAAGCGGGGCATCACGCATAAAATCCTGCGCGACAGGCGTATTTTTCACAAGCAATCTGTCATCATATATACCGCCGACTGCTTTTTCGTTGTGATAAATGATATATTCGCCCATCATCGCGCGGAAGCGTATTCCGTCAAGCGGCGCAAGCTGTTCGGCAATATAAGTGAAGTATTCTTTCGATGAGCTCATCACATATCCTCAAGCACGGCGACTTGGTACGGCTCAAGGGAAATGCTTCCGTCGTGTGTGCATCCCGTTACGATATCATGTTTTTTGCCTTCAAAACGGTAAACACATTTTTCACCGTTCATTGAAGCGGCTATAACGCCTGATCTGTTTTTGCCCTTACGCAAGGTGATGAACGCACCGTCAGTATCGTGTACGGTCGAATGCGCAAGAAAAGCCCCGAGCTTGATTATCCGTGCAAGCTCCTTTTCTTCGGGGAATGTGCCGAGCAGTATCACCTTGCCCTTGCCGACACTGTACACCGAAGCGCACGACTTGCCGATGATCGCCGAATGACCTTTTGTTATTGTGAGAAGCTTTTCGCCGTCATCCTCAAAGACCTCAAACGAACGTTCGCATTGAACGGCATCGCCTTTTTCGTTGCGGACTTCAAATTCAACGTTGGATTCCATGCGGGGAAGTGTATATTTAAGATGCGCTCCCGTAAGCTCTTCAAGGAATCCGTAAGGGGCGTCTTTATATTTAGTGCCTATTGCCGTACGGATGTCCGTAAGCGGCCCTGCGATCCATACACCGCCGCTGTGTACCCATGCTGATATCTTTTCTTTGAAATCGCCCTCTTCAAGCGTATACGCGAGCGGGGTAACGATAAGCTTGTAGTTATCGAGACTTTCGCGCAGGTCAATGACATCGGGACGAATGCCGTTGCCGTTCATCGCCGTGTAGAATCTGCTCAGCCATGTTATGCCCTTGTCAAGGTTAAGTATGATATCCTGCGATTGCTGAATATTCCAATTAAGTGAACTCATGTGAAGTGCGGTATCACTGACAACTTCGGTTTCGGAAAGGAAATCCTCGCATGCGGCGATATCCTTTACGGCACACCGTATCTCAACGGCGGTGTGGGCTTCACGCCCGCAGGAATCGTACAGTGCGCCGTGCATCAGCTCGTGCCCTGCCCAGTGCGTGCGCCACAGCCAGAACAGCGTAGCCTGACCGCCGCAGATCATCGGCAGCCATGTGTTGAAGTATATGAAATTTTCCTTCTGCATCGGAAAATACTGCGATGTTGCACCGTTCCACGAAGGATCGGTCTCGGTATTCCACAGCGGCAGCTTGGAGAATTTTCTGAGATAATCCATCCACAGCGCGGCATCGGCGATATTTTCGAATGTGTTGTAATGATTGTACTGCGCAACATCGAGATATCCGTCAAGCTTGCGGTAATCTATTTGATTGCCGGGAACTGTGTCTGTGCCGACAGGCGCTTTTGAGTATTTACGGATTATATCTGCCTGCATATGTACGAATTCAACATGATTTTCTGCCTGCGAAAGATTCCATTCAAGCTTGATGTGCGGATTGTGCCATGCATTCACGGGTATCGGGATATCGTCGATGCTGTCGTATTTCTGGCTGAAAAGATTGAGATTCCATGCGGCGTTGATGTTTTCGACGTTGCCGTATTTTTCTCTTAAACGCTTATGAAAGTTTTTTACGCAATGCTCACAGCAACAGCCGGGATCGGCAGGATATATTTCGTTGTCTATCTGCCAGCCGATGATATTCGGATCGTCGGCAAACTCCTTGGCGAGCTTTTCGACTATTATCGCGGAATAATGACGGTAATGCGGGTTTGAAGAACAGCAATGCCTCCTTCCGCCGTGACTTGCGCGGATGCCGTCCTTGCC
>JAZRZN010000012.1:0-53033 GCA_045601365.1 Clostridia bacterium
AAATCCCCCACGCCCCGCAGGGCATTTCACACGCCGCAGGCGTATTTCACGCGCGAAGCGCATTTCACAAATCCCGCAAGGGATTTATTTCGTTGTAAAAAACCACTTTTGTCCGGTAGACAAAAGTGGTTTTTTACATGGTGGAGGCGAGGGGAATCGGACCCCTGTCCAGAGAGGCGGAAATACAGTTTTCTACGAGCGTAGCCGTTGATTGAGATTCCCGACGGTGCTTGCACAACGGCAGGCTTACACTGTCGGTAGCTTCATTTTACATCGCGGAGGCAAAGCTTGATCCGCTGACGTTCACTGCGAAAAATGGCGCCGGGATCTCAAGCCCGCAGTCAGCCCGAGCCCGACGGAAGCCATTAAGCTACAGCTTCTAAAGTTCTGTTTGATTTTACGTTTATATTTAACGTCCGAGAGTTTAGCGTGTTCCCGGGATCACGGCTCGCTTACCGTACCACCGAGCGACCCTGTCGAAACCTGTACGCCCCCATATATAAATGCCGCATTGCGACATTAAAAGCCTAAGCTTGCAAGGAATTTTATTGATTCATCTATCCATGTGCGGCAGTAATACGCAGGAGAATCCTTGATATCAATACCGTTCGTCACTTCATCGGCAGTAGCAAGACCGTGCCGGCCGTATGGGTAAATATGAAGCTCAAACGGCACCTTGTTCATTGAAAGCGCTGTGGCAAACGCAAGGCTGTTTCTGACCGAAACGCACGCATCTTCGGCTGTGTGCCAAAGAAATGTCGGCGGTGTATCCTGTTTTACTTGTGTTTCAAGCGACATCTTCTTATAAAGCGGTGCTTCGGTATCCGATGTGCCTGTAAGATTCTGTATTGAACCCGCATGACTGAACGACGGATCGGCTGAGATCACGGGATAACCGAGTACCATTGCATCGGGACGGATCGATTCGGGCGAAGTCTTGAGAATATCGCATATGAACGGATCGTTCCAGAATACACCGAGCGAAGCCGCAAGATGTCCGCCCGCAGAATAGCCGTTTATGGCTATCTTTGAAGCGTCGATATGCCATTCCTCGGCATGACGTCTTATATAGAGCATCGCACACGCGGCTTCGAGAAGCTGTTGCGGATAATGCTCCGGCGTAATGCTGTAGGTAAGCGCAAATGCCGAATAGCCCATACGCATATAATGAAACGCTATCGGCTCGCCCTCACGCGAATAGCATACCGAGCAATAGCCGCCGCCGGGACAAATAAGCATTGCAGGCATGTATCTGTTCGGCTGACGGTCAAGTATCATATCGTTTACATAGCATGTCAGCGTAGGATTCTGACTTGATGAAAGCTGAGGAAATTCTGCTTTCAGGTCTACCGTGAAAAATTTCATATCATTCGCCTCTGTTCTTTACCGCGCGGTCAATATCGCGTTTTATATCTTTTATTGCGGCATCTTCGCGCTTATCGTGAAGCTTTTTGCCCTTGGCAAGTGCCACTTCTATTTTAACAAGTCCGTCCTTGAAGTACGCTTTTGTCGGAATTATCGCATAGCCGACAGTTTTCATTTTTCCGTACAGACGGTCTATTTCGCGCCTGTGCATGAGAAGCTTGCGTGTACGGAGGGGATCCTTGTTGAAAATGTTCCCTTTTTCATATGGGGAAATGTGCATTCCGATAATAAACATTTCACCGTTTCGGATAAGCACATGGCTGTCCTTCAGATTCGTTTTGCCGAGACGCATGGATTTTACCTCGGTGCCGGCAAGCTCGATACCCGCTTCAAAGGTTTCCTCAATGAAGTAATCGTGATATGCTTTTTTATTATCGGAAATCAACTTAATACCTTTGTTTATCATCTGCTGTCTCCGCATTTCATATTGATGTTATGTTACAACGTTTTTTTGAAAAAGTCAACTATAAAAGCGAAAATTCCACTTTTCCGGACTGAACGGTCGTGCCTGAGACCTTTATTCTGACACTGTCGCCCATGGTATAACGTTTTTCGTCATTATACAGCATGAAGCGTGCTTCGTCATAGTGAAAGTATCCGTTTACCGTACCTATCGGAACAAAGCCTTCAACGGTGTTTTCAAGCTCAACGAACATTCCGTAGGGCGTGACGCCGGAAATATATCCGTCAAACTCTTCGCCTATATGCCTGCTCATATACTGAGCCTTTCGTATGTCTGTGACATCGCGCTCACAGTATGCGGCGTTTATTTCCCGGCGTGTGCATATTTCGGCAAGATTTTCCATTCGTGAGGCATATTCATCCATCGCTTTGCGCTGACCCGAAAAGCTCATGTGAAGCACGCGGTGTACGATAAGATCGGGGTATCTGCGGATGGGCGATGTGAAGTGCAGATAATCATCAAGCGCGAGCCCGAAATGCCCGTCGCACGTCGGTTTGTATTTTGCCTTGCTCATGGTGCGGAGCATCGTCTTTTTTACGAGATTCTCTTCATCCCTGCCTGCGAATCTTTCAAGCAAAATGTTAAAATCCGATGGCTTCGGGTTTAACGGCAGAGCTTCGCCGAATGCTTTTATAAGCTCCTTAAAGCCTTCAAGCTTTTTCTCTTCGGGCGGCTCATGCACTCGGAAAACACACGGTAATGCATGATTGCGCATATGTGCAGCTACGGTTCTGTTTGCCGCAAGCATGAATTGTTCTATCATTTTATTGGAAACGCCGACCTCATAGCGCGTGATGCTTTCGGGGAAATTGCTGTCGTCAAGTATTATCTTTGCTTCCGGCAGGTCAAAATCAATGCTTCCGCGCTTATGCGCCGTTTCTTCAAGTATCTCAGCGAGCTTCTCCATCAAAAGGAGCATTCCGAGAACATCTGAATACGTTTTGCGATGCGGTGAATGCGTGTTTTCAAGCATTTCGGTCACTTCGGTATAGGTCATACGGTGGTCGCTGTTTATGACCGACGGCGCGATATGGTAGTCTGCGATCTTACCTTGCTTCGTTATCACCATGAAGCATGAAAGCGTAAGTCTGTCCTCGTGCGGATTGAGTGAACATATGCCGTTGCTCAGTTTTTTGGGGAGCATAGGGAAGACCGTGCCCGGAATATAGACGCTCGTCGCGCGTTTGGCGGCTTCGGTATCTATTAAAGACCCAAGTGTGACATAATGTGAAACATCGGCGATATGCACGCCGAGCAGGTAGTCCCCGCGTTCGGTCATTTCAAGTGAAACGGCATCATCAAGGTCTTTTGCATCGTCACCGTCTATCGTTACCGTGGGGAGCTTGCGCAGATCGAGCCTGCTTTGAAGCTCACGCGGAGATATCTCATCGGGCAGCTGATCGGCATCGCTTAAGATGTTTTCGGCAAAATGATCTTCCACACCGTATGAGCGAAGCACGGACAGTATAGCTGTGCTGTCATCGTTCTCCGAACCGAGGTTTTCTTCTATCTTGCATATACCGTTGGTTTTGCCCGTAGGATAAGATTTGATAAATGCAACTACTTTATCGCCGACGCTTGCTTTTGCGCGTTCGCTTTTCGGCAGAATGAATATTTCGTGCAGTTTTTTATCATCCGGCTCAACGAAGCTGAATTGACCGTCTTTTCTGACCGTGCCGACGATTTTTTTGTTGGCGCGCTCTAATATCTTCACTATTTCGCAGTGCGATCCGCGCATGCGCACAAGCACACGGTCGTTGTTCATTGCCGCAAAATCTCTGCTTCGGGTTATCTTGAGGTCACCGCTCAACGACTCGCTGACAAAGAAATCCGCCCCGGTAGCTGTAGAAGCGACAGTGCCTTCAAGCAAGCCTGTTTTTTCGGGCGTGAGAAAGCGACCGTTCTTTTCCGCAAGCTTGCCTTCCCTGACAAGACGGTAAAGCTCTTTTTTTATGATCGGAAGCTCGTTCTTTTTTACTCCGAGTTCCCTTGCTACTGTCTGTGCAGTGACCGGCGTATTAAATTTTTTTACTGTTTGTGTTAAATCAATCATAAATACCGTAAATAAAAAATACCGTATTTCCGCACAGGCAAAAACACGGTATCTGTTGTTTTTACATCAAATCAAAGATCGGTGATCTCGGTAACTACCGCAACTTCTGCGGGAGTATCTTCCGTCGTTTTTTTCGCCGCCGAATCCATGGCGAACATAACGGTGAGGATAAGACTGATCACAACAAATATGACAGTGCAGATCTTGGTTATTTTTGCAAGCTTTTCGTCAGCGGCAAGCTCCTTGCCCTTGCCGAAATAGTTGTCGCTCTCGCTTGTGGCGGTAACGCCGGTGATACCTTCGCTCTTGCTTTTCTGCAATGCTACGGAAACGATAAGTAAAAGTGACAGAACAAGTATTATTATTTCAAGGATAAGCTCAATAACAGCCATAATATGAAACCTCCGTTTTATCAGTACGATAGATTATAGCATAAAACTTTTTTTTACGCAAGTGATTTTTTGAAAAAAATTCATTCGTTCATTTTTTACAGGCAACTGCTTCAAAAAGCTATGGATTTGTATTTTTGCAAAAACATATTTTTTGCTCAACATGGATTGCCACGCATCCTGCGGATGCTCGCAATGACACGATATATAAAGATGTAAAATATACTGCAATTTCCTGCGATCTTTGTCACATAAGCGGAACGCCGGGGACGGCGTTCCCTACGAATACGACAAATTGTGCGTCATATCACATAGGGTGCGGCATCCGCTGTCGTACCGCACGCGATGTTTATTGCAGAAACATATATTTTATCCCTTTACACACTCCCTTGTGTCATTTTAAGGAGCGTTAGCTCCGTGGCGATCCATGTTTGACATTTTTATATTTACATGGTACAATACGCATATATCATACGAGCGTCGGAATGACAGTGCGGTAATGCACCGACCGATAAGGTTTTGGCGGAATACAAAGATTTATTTGACTAATGTCGAAAAAAGTAATACAATTAGAAAAAATATACTGAAAAAGAGGATAAAACATGTCTGATATAAAAAGCGTACTTGGACAATTCGGATTAAAGGGCGAAAACATCTTTGCGCCGTACGGAAACGGACATATCAACGATACATATCTTGTAAATGATGATTATATATTGCAAAAAATAAATACTGCGGTATTCAAGGATCCCGACGGGCTGATGAAAAATATCGAACTTGTTACCGATTTCCTGCGCAAGGGAGCAAATGACCCGAAACGCGAGGTGCTTAAGATCAATAAGACCGTTGACGGAAAGAATTATTTCCGTGATGATGAGGGAACCGTGTGGCGACTCTATGACCGCATTCAGAATGCGTGCGGTGTTGAAAATGCACAAAGCAGTAAGGAAATGTCCGCATGCGGCTTCGCGTTCGGTGATTTTCAGCGTAAGCTGAATGATTTCAATGCCGCTCTGCTCAGTGAGACGATACCCGATTTCCACAATACGGCAAAGCGCTTTATCACATTTGGAAACGTGCTTGAAAAGGATGCCTGCGGACGTGCAAAGAACGCACAGGCGGAGATCGCGTTCGTGCTTGAGCATGAAAAATTCATATCCGACACGATGGCACTGTATTCACAGCTTCCGCTTCGCGTAACACATAACGATACAAAGCTGAACAATGTTCTGCTTGATGCCGTTACACGCGAACCGGTATGCGTCATAGACCTTGACACCATAATGCCGGGATATGTTTCGAATGATTTCGGTGATGCGGTACGATTTGGTGCAAACACTGCGGCAGAGGACGAAAAAGACCTTGATAAGGTGAAATTTTCGATGGAAATGTACGATGCCTTCAAGGATGGCTTCCTCAAAGGATGCGGTAATGCACTGACTGACGGCGAAGTGAACGCTTTGCCGATCGGTGCTATGCTCATGACGCTGGAATGCGGCATGCGTTTTTTGACGGACTATCTTGACGGTGACAATTATTTTAAGATTGCTTACGCTGAGCATAATCTCGTGCGTTGCCGCACGCAGCTCAAGCTCGTGAGCGAAATGGAAAAGCTGTTCATTTGAACGGCTTTATGTCTTTACGGCAAATTATATATGAGTTGGTATATATGTACTTGAAAGGCTGACTGTTTTTATATGAAGAATACGCGCAGACTTGCACTTACCGGAATATTTTCGGCTATGGCGTTTTTACTGATGATGCTGGAATTCCCACTTGCGTTCGTGATACCGGATTTTATCAAATTCGATTTTTCGGAGCTTCCGGCACTCATTTGTGCATTTTCCGCGGGACCGCTGTGGGGCGGGGCGGTCTGCCTTGTGAAGAATTTACTGCATCTGCCTTTTTCAATGACAGGCGGTGTCGGAGAGCTTGCCAATTTTTTACTCGGCATATGCTTCGTCATACCGGCAGGAACAGTGTATAAAAAAATGCGCACAAAGAGCAGCGCACTTATAGGGTGCGCGGCGGGGATGATACTCGGCAGTATCGTAAGCTTCCCGGTCAATTATTTCATAACATATCCTTTTTATACGAATTTTATGCCGACAGAGGCGATAATAGCTGCATACAGGATGTTCCTGCCTTCGATAAATGCACTTTGGCAGGCATTGCTTGTATTTAATCTTCCGTTTACTTTTGTTAAATTCACGGTCGATTCGGCGATCACATTTCTGATATATAAGCGTATTTCACCGTTACTTAAGGGCAAACACGGTATCGAACGGTAAATTTGACCAAAATAATAAAAAAATAAAATAATGCGTGCAAAATTTTCACTTTTGTGATATAATCTATTTGTGTCCGTTTATTCGGGCACAGATAGGTATATAATTTTTTTAGGGGGATAATAAAATGGCTTTAACAAATGAACAGAAGCAGGCTGCATTTGCTGAGCTGGCTCAATTCATTGAAGAGAAAAAAGATGATGCCGGCAAGCTCATGCCGATCATGCAGCAGGCACAAAAGCTTTTCGGCTGTGTTTCTCTCGAAGTGCAGGAATTCATTTCCGAAAAGACAGGCGCACCCGTATCGGAGCTTTACGGAATCGCTACCTTCTATGCACAGTTTACGCTTGAGCCGAAGGGCGATAATGTCGTAAGTGTGTGTCAGGGAACTGCCTGCTATGTCAAGGGCGGCGCGGCAATACTTGAAGAGGTGAAGAACATCCTCGGTATTGAAGCAGGTCAGACCACAAAGGACGGTAAATTTTCAATTCAGGATACACGTTGCCTCGGCTGCTGCGGTCTTGCACCCGTAATGATAATCAATGACGATGTTTACGGTCGCCTTGTACCTGCCGATGTAAAGGGTATATTGGAAAAATATATGGCGTAAGCCTTATCCTAAGAAATAAGGATCGTTTTTACGGTCCGTACAGTTGAACAAATATGAAAATAATTACGATAAAAGAATTACTTGATGCCGAGGTTTTATGCTGTGACGAGCTTTTGAACAGCCATGTGTATTCTGCATGCGGCTGTGATCTTATGAGCGATGTGCTTGCATATGTAAAGGATCAGGCGGTATTGCTTACAGGGCTTGTGAACCCTCAGGTCATACGAACCGCGGAAATGATGGACATGAAATGTATAGTGTTTGTTCGTTCCAAAACTCCGACGACTGAAATGCTGGAGCTTGCACGCGATGCGTCAATAGTCATCATGCGCAGCGGAAAACGACTTTATGAGGCTTGCGGACTGTTGTATTCAAACGGTCTTGTCGGCAATAAGGTGAAGCAATGAGCGAGTCTCTTATGTTCCATTTCGATGTTGACGGTGAGGATTTTACTTCGGCGGGACAGGCATCGGTTCAAATCAAAAAGATGCTCAGGCGATTGGGGGTTTCGCCGGAGACGATAAGACGTGTTTCCATTGCCATGTATGAGGGCGAGATCAATATGGTCATCCATGCAGGCGGCGGTACAGCCGATGTTTGCGTTACGGAAGACTGTATTGAGATAACCCTTGAGGATCACGGTCCCGGTATAGCGGATATCGGGTTGGCGATGCAGGAGGGGTATTCTACCGCACCCGATGCGGTAAGATCGCTCGGCTTCGGCGCAGGTATGGGTTTGCCGAACATGAAACGCTATACGGATATGATGGATATAGATTCAAAGGTCGGCAAGGGCACTAAGATCGTAATGAAGGTATTTATCGGTCAGGGGTGAGTATATGGCTGCTTACGAACACTCGGTATTACTTGATAAAAGCAAATGCACCGGATGTACGACGTGCCTGCGGAGGTGTCCTACCGAAGCGATACGGATACGGAACAACCATGCAGTCATCGATCAGGATCGCTGTATAGATTGCGGCGAATGCATCAGAGTGTGTCCGCATCAGGCGAAAAAAGCCGTGTGCGGAAAAATCGAAGCAATGGAACGCTTCAAATGGAAGATAGCACTTCCCGCACCGACGCTTTACGGTCAGTTTGATAATCTTGACGATGTCGATTATGTGCTTACGGGATTGAAGAAAATAGGCTTTGACGATGTTTTTGAGGTTTCCAAGGCGGCGGAGCTGGTTTCGGCTTATACACGACTTTATCTTAAAACAGACGGAGTCAAGAAACCGGCGATATCATCGGCATGTCCTGTGGTACTCAGACTTATCGGATTACGCTTTCCTTCGCTGAACGAACACATAATACATATGTTGCCTCCGATGGAGGTAGCGGCACAGCTTGCGCGTGAACGTGCGCAAAAGGAACACCCGGAGCTTAAAGAGGACGAAATAGGCGTTTGCTTCATTTCACCGTGCCCTGCAAAAGCAAGCTATGTCAAAAACGGATTTGCCGATTATAAAAGCAGGATAGACGAGGTAGTGCCGATAAGCGATATATATTTTTTGCTTATAAACGCCATGTCGCACAGCGACGAAGCCGAAACGCTTCTTGAATCCGGCATGATAGGCATAAGCTGGGCATCCTCCGGCGGTGAATCGTCGGCACTGTTCAACGAAAGCTATCTTGCGGCGGACGGTATAGATAACGTGAACCGCGTGCTTGACCAGATAGAAAACGGAAATATACCGCAGCTTGAATTTATCGAGCTTAATGCCTGCCCGGGCGGATGTGTCGGCGGCGTGCTGTCGATGCAGGATCCGTTCGTGGCAAAGGCACGGCTGCAAAGCCTGCGCAGATATCTGCCGGTTTCACAGAATTTCGTGAGCGACGAAAAGTATATCCCGGCAGAATATCTTTTTGATAAGCTCCCGAAATACAGCCCGATAGCAAGGCTAAGCGACAATATGGCTGAGTCTATGCGCATGATGTCGGATATACAGAAACTTAAAAGTGAGCTTCCCGGAATAGATTGCGGCGCATGCGGTGCGCCGACATGCAGAGCGTTTGCGGAAGATGCCGTAAAAGGCACCGGCTGTGCGGAATGCCTTATTTTGAAAGCACTTCAAGGTAAAAATAATGAAGGTTAATGAGCTGGGCTTAAAGGCACTTGCGATGCCGGACGGCGAAAGAGAAGTAACTGGCGTATACATCGGAGATTTGCTGAGCTGGGTCATGGGACGGGCACAGGCAGACAACGCATGGATAACGATAATGTCAAATGTGAATGTTATCGCGGTAGCGTCGCTTGCGGATGTTTCGTGCGTCATATTGGCAGAAAATGTTGCATTGGATGAAAAAATACTTGAAACGGCGAACGCAAAAAACATAAATGTGCTTTCATCGGATAAGCCGATATATGAAACCGCACTTGCTTTGGCGGACAAGCTGAAATGAAACGGTATTTCTACGATCTGCACATACATTCGTGCTTATCGCCGTGCGGCGACGGTGACTCCACACCGAATAATATAGCAGGTATGGCTTCGTTATGCGGGCTTGATATCGTCGCACTTACGGATCACAATACATGTAAAAACTGTCCGGCATTCTTTGAAGCCGCAAAAAAGTACGGCGTTGTCCCTGTAGCGGGGATGGAGCTTACGACGAGTGAAGATATTCATGTCGTTTGTCTTTTTGAGGATATTGAAGGCGCTCTTGCTTTTGACGGCGAGGTAGACGGACACAGGATAAAAATAAAGAACAGACCCGATATTTTCGGCGAACAGCCTATTCTTAACGGCAATGACGAGGTTATCGGAGAGGAAGAGTATCTGCTTATAAATGCAACGGATATTTCGATAGAAAGCGTTCCCGAGATGGTTAAAAAATACGGCGGTATCTGCTATCCGGCTCATATAGACCGTGCATCGAACGGTGCCGTAGCGGTGTTGGGTACGTTCCCGCAAATATACGGCGCTTACGAAATAAACGATCCGAATAATGTTGATGAGTATAAAGCAAAATACTTATTGGAGAACAGGCAACTGATAATCAGCTCCGATGCGCACAGCCTTACGCAGATGCGCGATAAGGAAAATTCGTTTGAGCTTGATTGCGAACCGATTTCGGATGAGCTTGTAAGAAAGCATTTATTTCAAAAACTCAACAGTCTGGTTTGAAACGGAAAGCATTATGAAGGAACTTTCACTCAATATTCTGGATATTACCGAAAATTCGGTCAAAGCGCGTGCTGCATTGACGGAAATATTTATTGACGAAAATGAAGATACGCTGAGTATCACGATAACGGATAACGGTCACGGCATGAGTGAGGATATCCTTTCAGCTGTGACAGACCCGTTTTATACGTCGCGGACGACACGCAATGTCGGGCTTGGGATACCGCTTCTTAAAATGGAAGCAGAGCAAACAGGCGGAACATTCGAAATAACCTCATCAACGGGTGAACACGACCATGGGACACGCGTAAGGGCGGTATTCAATAAGAAGCATATCGACTTCATACCGCTTGGCGATACCGTTTCGACCGTGACCACGCTGATACAGGGACATCCCGATACGGATTTTCTTTTCAGGCATGCTTTTGACGGAAAGGAAGTATCACTTGATACACGCGAATTGAGGGAAGCCCTTGAAGGTGTTCCGCTTAACGATTTCAGTGTGCTGGAATGGATAAACGGTTCACTTAAAGAAGAATACGAAACACTATATAATTAAAATTTATAATCTTAACAGAAAGGAAACAGGAGCTTATGAAATCATTGGATGAACTGAAGGCCATCAAGGAGAGAATGAAAGACAAGGTCGTTCTCAGACAGGGCACGGGTGATATCCGCGTCGTTGTCGGCATGGCTACCTGCGGCATTGCGGCAGGCGCACGTCCCGTTCTCAACGCGTTCGTTGAGGCGGTAAACAGGGAGGGACTCAACGATAAGGTATCGGTTTCGCAGACAGGCTGCATCGGTATATGCCAGTATGAGCCCGTTGTCGAAGTTTTCGAAGCTGACAAGGAAAAGGTTACTTATGTTAAAATGACCGCCGAAAAAGCTGAGGAAGTAGTCAAGAAGCATCTTCAGGGCGGTAAGGTAGTATCCGAATATACTATCGGAAATTACAAGGATTGATGGAGGTAGAATTATGATTCGCGCACAAGTTCTTATTTGCGGCGGTACGGGTTGCACCTCGTCGGGAAGCAAGCAGATACAGGAAGCATTTGTGAAGAGCCTTGCCGAAAACAAGCTCACTGACGAGATAAAGCTGGTTCAGACAGGTTGCTTCGGTCTTTGCGCCCTCGGCCCCGTGGTTATCGTTTATCCCGACGGTACGATGTACAGTCGCGTAACACCCGATGACGTTAAGGAGATCGTTGAAGAGCATCTGCTCAAGGGACGTGTCGTTGAACGTCTTGCTTACACCGATACCGGCGATGCTCAGATCGAAAATATCGCAGAGGTATCCCTTAACGATACCGCATTCTACAAGGCACAGAAGCGTCTGGTCCTTCGTAACTGCGGTGTTATCGACCCCGAAAATATCGACGAATACATAGCCATGGACGGCTATCAGGCACTCGGTAAGGCTCTTACCGAAATGACACCCGATGACGTTATTAAAGTTATTACCGATTCCGGACTTCGCGGACGCGGCGGCGGCGGATTCCCCACCGGCAGAAAGTGGGCACTTTGCGCTCCCAATAAAGCACCGCAGAAATATGTTGTCTGCAACGCCGATGAGGGTGACCCCGGAGCATTCATGGATCGTTCGGTACTTGAAGGCGATCCGCACTGCATTATCGAGGCTATGGCTATCGCCGGTTACGCTATCGGCGCAAGCATCGGTTATGTTTACGTTCGTGCAGAATATCCCATCGCCGTTAAGCGTTTGCAGATCGCGATAGATCAGGCACATGAATACGGACTTTTGGGCAAAAATATATTCGGTACTGATTTCAGCTTTGAGCTTTATATCCGTCTTGGCGCAGGCGCGTTCGTCTGCGGCGAGGAGACCGCTCTTATGCGCTCCATCGAGGGCAAGCGCGGTGAGCCGCGTCCGAGACCTCCGTATCCGGCAGTCAAGGGACTTTACGATTCTCCCACAGTTGAGAACAACGTTGAGACGTTCGCAAATATCGCCCAGATAATCCTTAACGGTGCTGATTGGTTCAAGAGCTTCGGCACGGAGAAATCCACGGGTACGAAGATATTCGCCCTCGGCGGAAAGATCAAGCACACGGGACTTGTTGAGATACCGATGGGTACTCCGCTTTCCAAGATCATTTACGATATCGGCGGTGGCATCCCCAACGGCAAAAAGTTCAAGGCCGTTCAGACGGGCGGACCTTCGGGCGGATGCATCCCGGCATCGCTTATCGACATCAGCGTTGATTACGATTCGCTTACATCCATCGGTTGCATGATGGGCTCGGGCGGTATGATCGTAATGGATGAAGACAATTGTATGGTAGATATCGCAAAATTCTTCCTTGAGTTCATTGTTGATGAATCCTGCGGTAAATGCACTCCCTGCCGTATCGGTACACGCCGTATGCTTGAGCTGCTTACCAAGATAACCGACGGTAAGGGCGAGGACGGCGATATCGAGAAGCTTGAAAGCCTTGCCAACACCATCAAGTCAACGTCGCTTTGCGGTCTCGGTCAGACAGCACCCAACCCCGTGCTTTCCACCATCCGCTTCTTCCGCGACGAGTACGAGGCTCATATTTATAAGAAGGAATGTCCCGCTCATTACTGCAAAGCGTTCAAGAAATTCACTATCGACAAGGATAAGTGCATGGGTTGCGGCCTTTGCGCGAAGAACTGCCCTGTTTCCGCTATTGCCAAGACAGATTACGTTGCACCCGGTCACAAGCTGGCTTCTTACGCCATCGACGGCGATAAGTGCATAAAGTGCGGCGCATGTCAGGCAAACTGCAAATTCAACGCTATTGAAATAAAGTAAGTGTGGGAGGTAAAGAAAATGGAAAATAAAATGATTACTTTGACCATTGACGGTATTTCGGTTACCGTTCCTGAAGGTACTACCGTTCTTGAAGCCGCAAGACAGGCAAAAATTAACATCCCTACACTCTGCTACCTTAAAGGCATCAACCAGATCGGCGCTTGCCGTATATGTATGGTAGAGATAGAAGGCGCGCGCGGTCTTGCCGCGGCGTGCGTTATGCCTGCCGGTGACGGTATGGTAGTCAGAACGAATACCCCCAAGCTCCGCGCGGTAAGAAAGGACAACCTTGAGCTGCTTCTTTCGAACCACAACCGTGAATGCACCACATGCGTGCGCTCCGGCAAGTGCGAGCTTCAGGCTCTTTCGAACGAGTACGGCATAACGGGCATCCAATATGAAGGCGCAAAGACCTTCAAGCCCACGGATGTTGACGACCTTTCGCCCTCTATCGTTCGTGATAACAGTAAGTGTATCCACTGCCGCCGCTGTATTGCGGTGTGCAACAATGTTCAGAAGATAGGCGCTATCGGAATGGGTAAGCGCGGCTTCAAATCTACAGTAGGTCCTGCGTTTGGTCTTTCGCTTGCTGATTCGCCCTGCGTAAACTGCGGTCAGTGTATCGAAGCTTGCCCGGTAGGCGCGCTTCATGAAAAGAGTGAAATAGATAACGTTTGGAATGCGCTTGCAGATCCCGATAAATTCGTTTGCATCCAGCCCGCTCCTGCCGTACGCGCTTCACTCGGCGAAGAATTCGGCATGCCGATAGGTACTGATGTTACCGGCAAAATGGCGGCTTCAATGCGCCGTCTCGGCTTCGACAAGGTGTTCGATACCGATTTTGCCGCAGACCTTACCATAATGGAAGAGGGAACAGAGCTTCTTAACCGCATCAAGAACGGCGGCGTGCTTCCGATGATCACATCATGCTCGCCCGGATGGATAACCTATTGCGAAAAGTTCTATCCCGAATTTATCCCGAATCTTTCGACCTGTAAATCGCCTCACGAAATGGAAGGCGCGATGATCAAGTCGTATTACGCAGAGAAGATGGGTATTGATCCCGCAAAGATATTTGTTGTATCGGTTATGCCCTGCACCGCAAAGAAAGCGGAATCTCAGCGTGAGCAGCTTGTAACAAACGGTCTGCGTGACGTTGATGCCGTACTTACAGTTCGTGAGTATGCTAAAATGGTCAAGACTGCTGGTATTGATTTCGCGTCTCTTGATGATGAAGATTTTGACAGCATTCTCGGTGAATCTACCGGCGCAGGCGTTATCTTCGGCGTAACCGGCGGCGTTATGGAAGCGGCTCTTCGTACTGTTTATGAAATCGTAACGGGCAAGGAACTTGAAAATGTTGAATTTACCGATGTCCGCGGCTTCGAAGGCGTTAAGGAAGCTGAGATCGACCTTGCCGGAACAAAGGTAAGCGTTGCGATCGCTCACGGTACGGCAAACGCAGCAAAGGTACTTGATGCTGTTAAAGCAGGAGAGAAGAACTATACATTTATCGAGGTTATGTGCTGTCCCGGCGGATGTATCACCGGTGGCGGTCAGCCGATAGTTAATGCAAAGACTCAGGCGAGCGTAAATGTAAAAGAGCTTCGTGCAAAGGTGCTTTATGGTGCGGATGCGAACAAGGCAAAAAGAAAGTCGCATCTTAACGAAGAAGTGAAGAAGGCTTATGATGAGTTCCTCGGCGAGCCCAACAGCCATAAAGCACATGAACTTCTTCACACATCGTATTCACCGAAGCCCAAGTATAAGAACTGAATTTGATTAAACAGCATTGCGGCGGTAACCTATAGGTTGCCGCCGTTTTGCACATTTTTGTACCTGTGCAAATTACTGCTTTCAAAGAACAATATTTTTGTTTTTTGATATATTTATTTTTGAAAATAGTGGATTTTAATAAAAAAATCTTTGTTTTGTGTTGACATTTGAGAAAAATAAGTATAAAATATACGGTGTAGTATTATTATGCTTAAGGAGTACAGCAATGGACGAAAGGCTTTTAACGGGAATCAAAAAAACCGAACGTATTTCAAAGCTTGTGAGTGACCTTTATGAAAAATTACCTGAGATCGAGGCAGACCGTGCCGTTCTCATTACGGAATCATATAAGGAAACAGAAAGTGAGCCGATAATAACAAGGAGAGCAAAGGCGTATGCGCATATCCTGCGTCATATTCCGATAACCATAAGAGATGGCGAGCTTATAGCGGGCTCGGCGACAAAAGCGCCGAGAGGGTGTCAGACTTTCCCGGAGTTTTCGTTCGAATGGCTTGAAGGCGAATTTGAAACGATAGCGACGCGCACTGCCGATCCTTTTTATATTTCCGAGGAAACAAAGGCAAAACTCAAAGAGGTGCATAAGTATTGGAAGGGCAAGACCACAAGCGAGCTTGCCACCGAATATATGGCACCCGAAGCGCGTCTTGCCATTGAGCATAATTTTTTCACGCCGGGCAACTACTTCTATAATGGCGTCGGACATGTTACCGTCGATTACGGCAAGGTGCTTGCGGTAGGCTTTAAGGGCATCAAGGCGGAGGCTGAAACAGAACTGAAAAAATGCTGTGTTGCCGACGGCGATTTCGCAAAACGCAGTCATTTTTTGCAGGCGGTCATCCTTTCGTGCGATGCCACGATGGAATATGCCGAACGCTATGCCGCTTTAGCGGAGGAAATGGCGGAAAAGGAAAACGATGCATCGCGTAAGGCGGAGCTTCTTCAGATAGCGCGTAACTGCAAAAATGTTCCCGCAAACGGCGCTTCGGGATTCTATGAGGCGTGTCAGTCTTTTTGGTTCGTACAGATGCTGCTTCAGATGGAATCGAGCGGACATTCGATCTCACCCGGACGTTTCGATCAGTATATGTATCCGTATTTCAAGAAGGATTACGATGCAGGCAAGCTCACACTTGATTTTGCGCAGGAGCTTATGGACTGCATTTGGGTAAAGCTCAATGACCTGAACAAGGCGCGTGACGCGGCTTCGGCTGAGGGCTTTGCCGGGTATTCACTTTTCCAGAACCTCATTTGCGGCGGTCAGGATAAGTTCGGACTTGATGCGACGAATGAGCTTTCATATATGTCGATAGAGGCGTCGATGCATGTCATGCTTCCTCAGCCGTCGCTTTCAATAAGAGTATGGAATCTTTCTCCGCACGATCTGCTTATTAAGGCGGCAGAGCTTACGCGCACGGGAATAGGGCTTCCTGCGTACTACAACGATGAGGTTATTATTCCGTCGCTCATGAGCCGCGGACTTTCACTTGAGGATGCGCGTGACTATAACATAATCGGCTGTGTTGAGCCGCAGAAGTCGGGTAAGACCGACGGCTGGCACGATGCCGCGTTCTTTAATATGTGCCGTCCGCTCGAAATGGTATTTTCGTGCGGAGTGGATGACGGTGTGAGAGTGTCACCCGCAACTCAGCCTGTACAGGAAATGACGAGCTTTGACGAGCTGTTCGGGGCATACAAAAAGCAGAGCGACTATCTTGTACGCCTGCTTGTCAACGCCGATAACGCCATAGATGCGGCGCATGCAGAGCGCTGTCCGCTTCCGTTCCTTTCGTCAATGGTCGCTGATTGCATAAAGAGCGGTAAATCGGTGCAGGAGGGCGGCGCGATATACAATTTCACAGGTCCGCAGGGCTTCGGCATAGCAAATATGGCTGATTCGCTTTGGGCGATAAAAAAGCTTGTTTTTGAACAAAAACGTTATACTATGGATGATTTTGCCGATGCGCTTGCAAATAATTTCGGCAAGGATATGGATGCCGCACATGCGCAGAAGCTCACCACTCAGGCGGTGATCGAGGCGGCTAAGAACGGCAATGCGCCTACCAAGGAAGAAATAGTTTCAATATATAACGGCATTGCGAAGAACGGTATCGACAGCGAGAAAAAGGCATTCTTCCAAAAAATGCTGGATGATATAGCCGAGCTTGATAAGTTCGGAAATGACAGAAAAGAAATAGATACTTTTGCGCGCGAGGTCGCCTATGTTTATACCCGCGAGCTTGAAAAGTTCAGTAATCCGCGCGGCGGAAAATTCCAAGCGGGCTTGTATCCCGTTTCGGCAAACGTTCCGCTCGGTGCGCAGACGGGAGCTACTCCCGACGGCCGTCTTGCATTTACTCCCGTTGCCGACGGCGTTTCGCCCGCGGCGGGCAGAGACGTCAGCGGTCCTACTGCGGCGGCAAACTCGGTATCGCGCCTTGACCATTACATCGCGTCAAACGGTACGCTTTATAACATGAAATTCCATCCGTCTGCACTCAAGGGCAGATCGGGACTTGAAAGCTTTGTGGCACTTATTCAGGGATATTTCGCGCAAAAGGGCAGTCATATGCAGTTCAATGTAGTAAGCCGCGAAACATTGCTTGATGCGCAGAAGCATCCCGAAAATTATAAGTCGCTCGTTGTCCGCGTTGCCGGCTACAGCGCACTGTTTACAACACTTTCACGTTCGCTTCAGGATGATATAATCAACCGTACCGAGCAGGGCGGATTCTGATAAAGGAGAATCGGATGTCGGCAGATACAAGGGGCAGAATATTTGATATTCAACGTTTTTCGGTGCATGACGGTCCGGGAATACGCACGATAGTTTTTCTTAAAGGCTGTTTCCTGCGTTGCCGGTGGTGCTGTAATCCCGAATCGCAGGAATATGATATCCAGCAAATGACGCAAAACGGAAAAGTAAAGACCGTGGGCAGAGATGTTACTGTCGGCGAGGTAATGGAGACCGTCGAAAAAGACCGCATCTATTACCGTCAATCCGGCGGCGGAATGACGCTTTCGGGCGGTGAAGCAATGGCACAGCCTCAGTTTGCACGCGACTTGTTCATTGAAGCGCATGAGCGCGGCATAAATACTGCGATAGAAACCACTGCGTGCGCGAAGTGGGAGACAGTCGAAAGCATTATCCCGCATATCGACACGATAATGATGGATATCAAGCATATGAACAGCGAAAAGCACAAGGCGTTCACACGTCAGCCGAATGAGCTGATACTTGAAAATGCCAAAAAAATCGCACTCCGTCATAAAGGCTTGATAATCCGCGTTCCCGTGATACCGACCTTTAATGATACCGTTGAAGAAATATCGGCGATAGCGGAGTTTGCTTCGTCGCTTAACGGTGTCGAGAAAATACATCTTTTGCCGTATCATCGCTTCGGCGTTGACAAGTACGCGGGCATAGGCAGAGATTATACATTGCCGGAGATCGTTACTCCGTCGGATGAAAAAATGCAGCAGCTTCTTAAAGCCGCCGAAAGTAAGGGACTTATCGCTCAGATAGGCGGATAAAGAATTTATAAGAAATTTTTAAGACAGCCTTTTTGGTTGTCTTTTTTTTTAAGCTGTGATACAATAATAAAAAATATACTTTGGGGGAAATATTATGATACTTGTTACGGGCGGCGCAGGCTTCATCGGGTCGCATACATGCGTAGAGCTTCTGAATGCAGGCTATGAAGTAGTTGTTGTCGATAATCTTGTCAATTCTAAAAAGGAATCGCTTGATGCGGTAAAAAAAATCACGGGCAAGGAGCTTGGGTTTTATCAGGTAGATATAAATGATGAAAACGGCTTGCGTGAGGTTTTCAAAAAGCACACGTTCGAATGCGTGATACATTTTGCCGGACTCAAGGCTGTAGGCGAATCGGTAGAAAAACCGCATCTGTATTACAGCAACAATATTTCGGGTACGCTTACCTTGCTCAAGGTAATGAATGAGTTTTCGTGCAAGAGTATAGTATTTTCTTCATCCGCAACGGTTTACGGCAACAACAATGTTCCGCCGTTTACTGAAGATATGCCTACTTCGGCAACCAATCCTTACGGTTGGACAAAACAGATGCAGGAACAAATTTTTTGCGATATAGCCGCGGCTGACAGTGAGATGCGCGTTGCGCTTTTGCGTTATTTCAATCCCATAGGCGCACATCCGAGCGGACTTATCGGCGAGAACCCCAACGGTATACCGAACAATCTCGTTCCGTATATATGCAAGGTGGCTGTGGGACAGCTTCCGTGCCTCAATGTTTTCGGTGACGATTATGATACACCCGACGGAACGGGCGTGCGAGATTACATCCATGTTGTAGACCTTGCAAAGGGACATCTTGCGGCGGTCAAGTATCTCAGCAAAAACAAGGGCGTGCTTACGGTCAACCTCGGCACGGGTATCGGTTACAGCGTGCTTGATGTCGTTGAAGCATACAAAAAAGCAAGCGGACGTGATGTGCCGGTGCATATCGCGCCGCGTAGGGCGGGCGATATAGCTTCGTGCTATGCTGATGCGTCGCGGGCATTGAAGCTTCTCGGTTGGAAGGCAGAGCTGGGCATTGATGAGATGTGCCGCGATTCATGGAAATACGCTTCCGAAAACATGTAACTACCACGCCGTACCGAAAAAGGTGCGGCGTGTTTTCAAACCGTAAATAATTAAAAAAAGTTATGTATTTAATTAAAAAATGATATTTACACGGTATTGAGAAAAGTATATAATAATAAAAAAACCAAAGGATGTGAACAGTATGCTTTCACGCAAATTTGTATCCGCAACGGCGGAATATGCTACATATGAGAAGCATGTGAATGCACCGTATATGCGCAAAGTGTTCAACAGCGAAAATGCGGTATCGACTATTCTTACGGTCACTGCTACCGGCTTTTACGAGCTTTATGTGAACGGACAGAATATCACAAAATGCCCGCTCAGTCCGTATGTCACAAATCCCGATAAGATGCTGTTTTACGACGTGTACGATATAAAGCCGTTCCTCAAAGAAGGCAAAAACGTTCTCGGTTTTATTCTCGGTAACGGCATGGTGAACTGCATCGGCGGCAGGATATGGTCGCTTGACAAAGTCGCGTACCGCTCTGCGCCCGCAGTTGCGTTCGCGCTTGAAGCAGAATATGCCGACGGAACGAAAAGCATTACAGAAGCTGATGAAACGGTATTGACGGCACCGTCGCCGATAACATTTGATGATATCCGTTGCGGTGTTCATTACGATGCACGCCTTGAACAGAACGGTTGGTGCGAGCCGGAGTTTGACGATTCATCGTGGAAGCCTGCACTTGTTGCCGCAGAGGTGCGCGGCGAGGGTCACATCAAGCTTGCCGATCCTCTTATATTTTCGCAAAAGCTGACGCCGGTTTCGGTTTCAAAGGGACATTCGGTCATGAAAATAGACCCGGAAGCCGACGAAAAGCTCAAGGGTACCGACAAGTATGTTCGCGAGGACGGATATATCTACGATTTCGGAAAAAATTGCGCATTAGTACCGACGCTTAAAATAAAAGGCAAAAAAGGACAAAAGGTGATTTTGCAGTTTGCCGAAATGCGCGACGGTGACAAGCTTGCGTGGGATAATATCGACCGTTTTTATCCGCACGATTACGCACAGCGCGACATATATATCTGTAAGGGCGATGGCGAAGAAACTTTCACGCCGCCGTTCACGTTCCATGCGGCACAGTATTGCCTTGTTATGGGCATTGATGAGAAACAGGCGACGGCAGAGCTGCTCACCGCAAACGTATTCCATTCGGATGTTGAAAAGTTAGCTGATTTTTCATGCTCGTCGGAGATAGCCAATCGCTTGCAGAAATGCGTAGAGAACAGCGATCTGTCGAATTTTATTTATTTCCCGCTTGACTGCCCGCACCGCGAAAAGAACGGTTGGACGGGTGATGCCGCACTCAGCGCAGAACAGCTTTTAATCAATTTCGGCGTTGAGAACAGCCTCAAGGAGTGGATGCGGCTCATACGCGCTTCACAGCGCATCGACGGCGCACTGCCTGGAATAGTCCCGACGGGCGGCTGGGGCTTCAATGAATGGAGCGGACCTGCTTGGGAACAGGTGATAGTTGAGATACCGTACCGTATATATATGTACCGCGGGGATATTTCGTGCTTCACCGAAAACGCGGATATGATAATGCGCTATCTTAACTACCTTACCGTGATCCGTGATAAACGCGGGCTCATTGATACGGGACTCGGCGATTATCTTCAGCCCGGACTTGTGTCAAGCGGTCATAACTGCCCGGTGATAGTGTCCGGCACTATTATCGCAAAGGATATCTGCGAGCATGCGGAATTTTTGTTCGAACGCGCAAACATGAAAGCACAAGCCACATTTGCACGAATGCTCAAAGATGAATTTAAGGAAGCGGCAAGAAAATATCTTGTTGATACGTCAACTATGACCGTTTACGGAGAGTGCCAATGCGCACAGGCAATGGGAATTTATTACGGCATTTTCGAAAACGGTGAGAAGCAGACGGCGTATAAAGTGCTTCTTGAGATGATAAAGCGTGCCGAGGATCATTTTGATTGCGGAGTTATCGGCTTGCGTATTATTTTCCATCTGCTTGCGTCGTTCGGCGATGCCGAGCTTGCTTGGAAGATGATAACCCGCACAGATACGCCGTCTTACGGTGTGTGGGTAGATAAGTTTGACTGCAACAGCCTGCCGGAGTCGTGCCACACTGACAAGTTCCGCGGGATTCCGTCATTCAATCACCATTTCCGCGGAGATATATCGAACTTCTTCATTACAAAGATAGCGGGGATCAAGCTGAATCCAAATGGCGACGATCATAAATTCGCAGAGATATCGCCCGCACTTATAGATGAACTTACGTTTGCCGAGGCAAGCCATAAAACACCGTTCGGAGAAATAAGCGTTCGCTGGGAGCGGACAGAGAACGGTATCAAGCTGACAGTCAAGCACCCGGCGGAGATAAAGTGTGTGCTTCATACACCGAAGGGCTATGTTACTGCCGATAAATTCCGCACATATGAGGATTCGGTTTCGGGAACGGTAATGCTCGTTCCGCACACGGTAAAAGCGCTTCAACCTGTTTTTTGAAAAAAATATAAAAAAATGCTTGACTTTGTGAATAAATGATGCTATCATAACAAAAAGTAAAACCTGTGACTAAGAAGAGTAGCCATTATTGAAGCTTTCAGAGAGTTGCCGACGGTGGAATGGCAATAGCGGATTTTTGGACGAATGGACTTACGAGGGCGGACGAAAGCTTTTAGGGCAAGTAGTAACCGACGGGATGCACCCGTTACAGTGCGGTTCATATTATTGTATGAAGCAGAGCGGATGATTTTATCATCAATTTGGGTGGTACCGCAGGAAAAAGCAATTTTTACCTGTCCCATGTATATGGGGCAGGTTTGTTTTTTATCTGCACATAAAGTTTTGTAAATATTTGGTGCGCAAACCAAAATAATATAAACCGAAAGGAAGTAAAAAAATGAAAAAAATCGTAGCGATCCTTATCACACTTGTACTTGTATTCGCATTCGCCGGATGCGGCGGCGGTGAGAATACCTCAGACACGCTCAAAATAGGTATAATCCAGTACATGAGCCATCCGTCACTTGATAATTGCTATAACGGCATCATGGAGGCACTTAAGGCAACCGACCTCAAATATACCGTTGACTATCAGACCGGCTCAAGCAATTCGGCTGATTCCGATTGCACGAACTTTGCCAAAAACATGGTAGCTTCGGGCTGTGATGTAATAATCGCCATTGCAACTCCTGCGGCTAAGGCGGCGTTCACCGCGACCGATAACACCGATATCCCCGTTGTATTCTGCGCGGTTTCCGATCCCGTTGAGGCAAAGCTCGTCGAGGATATGAATACACCCGGCTACGCTTGCACGGGCACATCCGACGTGCTTGACCTTGAAGCGCAGGTACAGCTTATCCGCACCTTCCAGCCTGATGTAAAGAAGATAGGCGTTATTTATACCTCATCCGAGGATAATTCGATCGCAAATCTCAGAAACTTCAAGGCTGTATGCGAGCCTCTCGGAATCGAAGTAGTCGATTCCGCCGTGCAGAACGCTTCCGATATTCCCGCTACTGCGGAAAATATCGCATCACAGGTCGATTGCATAAACAACTTCACCGATAACAATGTCGTAAATAATCTTAATGTGCTTCTCAGCGCCGCCGAAAAGAATAATATCCCGGTTTACGGCTCAGAGGAGGAGCAGGTAAAGAACGGCTGTCTTGCTTCTGTTTCCATTGATTACATCGCTTTGGGCAAGGTGACGGGCGAAATGGCAGTAGAGATCCTTAACGGTGCGGATGCTTCAAAAATGGCTGTCAAGACGATAAAGGAAGCTACACCCGTTATCAACAAGGCAACGCTTGAAAAGCTCGGTATGACGCTTCCCGATGCTTACACCGATGCCGCGACAGTAGGCTGATCGGAATATAAGTAAAAGAGGGCTTTGATTTGGAAATACTCAATACCGTAGAGGTGTTTATCGAAACAGGACTTGTGTTTTCGATAATCGCTATGGGCTATTATGTAACATACAGCATACTCGATTTTCCCGACCTTACCGTTGAAGGCACATTCTTAACGGGTGCGGCGGTGTTCGGACTGTTCGCCGCGCACGGACTGAATCCGTGGCTCGGGCTTATAGTTGCGTTCCTGTCGGGTTGTTTCTTCGGAATGATAACCGGACTTTTGCATGAGGTGCTGAAAATACGTTCGCTTTTGTGCGGAATACTTGTTTCAACAGCACTGATAAGTGTAAATATTATCCTTGTTTCCGGCGGAATGTCCAACGACTTCCGCGGGAACGGGAACACCTCTATATCGTTCGGCAGGACGGTAGAAACGCTTCACGATAAGTTTTTCGGAGACCTTATTCCCGCAAGAGTGCAGAATATCAGCGTGCGTCAGTTGGTGATGTTCTTTGTCATCGCAGTAGTATGCAAGCTGTTATTGGATTTTTACTTCAAAACGAAAAACGGACTTCTGCTTCGCGCGGCGGGTAATAACAGCCAATTCGTAAAGATGCTCGGGGTAGATCCCGGAAAAAGCAAAATAACGGGGCTTGCGATAGGCAACGGCTATGCCGCGGTCGCGGGCGCTCTGTACTCGCATATAAGCGGCAATGTCAATCAGAGCATGGGTATAGGAATGATAGTTATCGGGCTTGCATCGCTGATAATAGGTATGTCAGTGTTCAATAAGGTGGATTTCCTTAAGCCGACGACAAAGGTGATAATAGGTGCGATAATATATCAGATGTGTCTTACCGTTGCGCAGAAGCTCGGTGTGCCGAGTGCGTACAATAAGCTCATAATGGCGGTAATGTTCACCGTCGCGCTTCTGTTCTCTCAAAAAATCAAGAAAACGGGAGGAAAAAAATGTTAGAGCTTAAAAATATATGCACCGTTTTCAACAAAGGTACAGTCGATGAAATGGTGCTGTTCGATAATTTTGATTTTACGGTGAATAAGGGCGATTTCATTTCGATAATCGGTTCGAACGGAAGCGGGAAGACAACGATGCTGAATCTTATCTGCGGTAGCATGGCTCCCGACAGCGGAAGCATCATTTTCGACGGCAGAGACATAACAAAGCTCAAAGAATATAAGCGGGCAAAGTTCATCGGCAGAGTGTTTCAGGACCCCAAAATGGGTACATGCTCCAATCTTACGGTGCTTGAAAACTTTGCGCTTGCAGATAATAAGAATATGTCATACGGGCTTTCCGGCGCGGTGAACAAAAAACGCGCGGAGCATTACCGAGAATTGCTTTCACACTGCAACATGGGACTTGAGGACAGAATGAACATGCAGATCGGATTGCTTTCGGGCGGTCAGCGTCAGGCGATAGCGCTTGTTATCGCGGGCATGACAAAGGTAGATTTGCTTATCCTCGATGAGCATACCGCCGCACTTGATCCCAAATCAAGCGAAACGATAATGCAATTAACAGATAAGCTCATAAAAGAAAACGGGCTTACAACGGTAATGGTAACACACAATCTGCGTTTCGCTACGGAATACGGGAACCGAATAGTCATGATGCATAATGGTACTTGCGTGCTTGATAAAAGCGGAGAGGAAAAAGAAGCGCTTACAGTAAATGATTTGCTTGGTACGTTTAATTCAATAAGCATAGAATGCGGTAACTGAAAGTCGGCTCAAACCTTTTTATCGGTTTGAGCTTGCTTTTTTGCAAAAAACTTATTGTAGATAATAAGTCCCGTAACGCTCAAAACGCCGGTCACTGCAAATGCGATGCAGGCAAAAAGATAATTTTTTGTTCCGAACGCATTGCCGGAAACGGTTGATGTGAGTATTGACGGAATACGCGCAACGGTAGTAATGATGATGTACGGAACATATTTCAGCGGGGTAAGTCCCGCAACATATGAAAGCAGGTCTTTCGGTGTCCCGGGAATAAAAAATACCGCGAACAGCACGGAGTACATTTTTCCCGTATCGTTGAGAAATTTGACGGAATCTATTTTTTCCTTTGAAAAGAATAATTCTACAAATTTGCTCCCGAATTTTTTTGCAAACAGAAACACAAGGCTTCCGCCCAAAAATGTACCGAGCATACATAAAAGTGTTCCCCAAAACGTGCCGAATGCATAGCCTGCAAGCAATTCCAGCGGTTCCCCGGGAATGAATGCGAAAATCACTTGAAACACTATTACGCACAGAAAGAAAAGCTTGCCGCGGATTCCGTCGGCTTCTATGCGCTGCCTGAACAGCTCCGGGTCATCGGCAAGATGCACTATCGGTTTGCTTGCGACGATGCAAAACAAAACAATGAGTGCAAACGCGATAATAAAAACTATGATCTTTGTTTTTCTCGATTTCATGATATTTCCATAAATTACATTTTGCTTAGTTTAACATATGTAACGGATATTGTCAAATTACATAGTATTACGGAAAGGAAAAGACTATGACGCAAATACAGAAAATGCTTTTTGAAATGCGCGATGAGGAATATTGCAAATTTCAGACAAGGATAATCCCTGATATCGACATGGAAAATGTGATAGGCGTGCGCACGCCGGAGCTTCGGAAATTGGCAAAAGCGATAAAAAACGAACAGTACGCACAAAGCTTTCTTGAAGAGCTTCCGCATAAGTATTTTGATGAAAACAATCTGCATTCGTTTATCATATGCGAGGAAAAAAATATTGATGTGTGCTTTGAAAGGGTCGATGCGTTCCTGCCGTATGTTGATAATTGGGCGACGTGCGACCAGCTTTCACCGAAAGTTTTCAAAAAGCACACGGACAGATTGCTCGGCAAGATCAAAGAATGGATGCAAAGCGATAAAATATATACGGTACGCTTTGCAATAGAAATGCTGATGACATATTTCCTTGATGAGAGATTCAAGCCGGAATATCTTAAGCTTGCCGCAACAAGTACAAGCGATGAGTATTATATCAAAATGATGCAGGCGTGGTTCTATGCTACCGCGCTTGCCAAACAGTATGATGATACATTGGATTTTTTGAAAAAGAATACACTGCCTGTATGGACACATAACAAAGCCATACAAAAAGCACGCGAAAGCTACCGTATCACGGATGAGCAGAAGGAATATCTTAATACGTTAAAAAGGTAATACGGAAGCCGGAGACATCATGGACTTCGGCTTTTTTTGATTTCAAAAAAATCCGTTAACAGATGTGAGGTTTTTCGGACGACGTTCGTCTAATATGTGAAAGGGCAAAGAGACACCCTTTTAAGAAAGGAGCGAATCAATGGATAACGGTGCAAGTAGCTACCGCCGTTTCCTTGACGGCGATGACAGCGGTTTTACTGCTGTGCGTTTTTGTGAAAATATTCATATACGGCGAGCGCACTTTGTTTGGTCATACCGCTGACGGCTTCGATTTCTTCAAGAGATGCTTCCTTGAGGCGGGAAACGGTAGTAAACGCACGCATAAGCGCCTGCTTGCGCACTTTACCGACCGAGGGGATGTTGTCAAGTGAAGAAACGAGCGAATGCTTGTTCCTGAGCGAGCGGTGAAACGTTATCGCAAAGCGGTGCGCCTCATCACGGATCGCCTGTAATATCTGTATTCCGGGATCTGAAAGCGGAAGCATTATCGGGATCGGCTGATCCGGCAAATATATTTCTTCAAGCTTTTCGGCAAGTGCTATCATCGGTATTTTGATACCGAGCTGATCGCGTACGGTTTCGAGCGCAGATGAAAGCTGACCTCTGCCGCCGTCGATTATGATGAGGTCGGGCAACTTTTCAAAACCGGGCTTGTGAGCCAGCGCGTCGGAATAACGTCTGAACGTCACTTCGCGCATTGATGCAAAATCGTTGTTGCCTTGATGCGTTTTGAAATGGCGGTATTCTTTCTTATCCGGCTTACCGTTTGTAAAGACTACCATTGAAGCGACTGTGTCGGTACCCTGAATGTGCGAAATATCAAAGCATTCAAGGCGCTCTGGAATATCTTCAAGCTTCAGCACACGTTTGAGCGAATCAAGACCGATAATTATTCGATCGTCACGGTAAGAAAGGCTGAGGTTTGATTTTTCCATGCGTTCACGCGCATTGCGTTTCGCCATAAGGCAAAGCTCGTGCCTTTTGCCGCGCATGGGAACTGAAATCGACACCTTGTGCTTTGCGATGCCGGAGATGACCTCTTCAAGAATATCCTTGTCTTCAGGCTCGGCATCGCATATTATTTCGCTCGGGATGAATGCTCCGTCGGTGTAATTCTGCATGATAAAGGTTGACAGAAGCTGTGCCGGCGTATCGCAAAGGATGCCGGGCAGCTCTTCTGTATTAACGCCTATCAGTCGCCCGGAGCGCACATACAGCGAGCATATAACTGCAAATGTGTCGCGTATAAGTGCTGAGATAACGTCGATATTGCGATTCTTGTCAAGCACTATCTTTTGCTTGCTGAGTATCTCATTTGCCTTTTTAAGCTTGTCGCGAAGCTCTGCCGCAAGCTCAAATTCAAGCCTGTCGGACGCTTCTTCCATTTTTTTGCGTATAATGTCAAGTGCTTCATTTTGATTGCCTTTTAGGAAATCTATCACACCGTTGACATTTTCTTTGTATTGCTTTTTGCACGGGGCATTGCAGGGGGCAGGACAGCGACCGATATGATATTTAAGGCAAGGGCGTATGCTCTTGCTTTTTGAAAAGTCGTAGTTGCAGGTGCGCAGGGGGTATAGCTCATATGCTATATCGGATATCGCGTGCGCACTGCCTGCGCCGTGGTACGGACCGAAATACAATGCGCCGTCAAACGCTATTTTGCGTGCAAGCTCAAGCTTCGGGTAATCTTCGCGCGGGTCGATACGAAGATACGGATAGCCTTTATCGTCCTTTAAGAGAATATTGTATTTCGGCTTGTATTTTTTTATAAGATTGTTTTCCAATAAAAGCGCTTCAAGCTCATTTGAGGTAACGATGTAATTGAGATCGGCGATATTCGATACAAGCCGGCGTGTTTTTGCATTAAGCTCGTTCGAATGAAAATACGAACGCACACGGTTTTTCAGTATCCGGGCTTTACCGACATATATCACCGTGCCGTTCGCATCACTGTAAATATAAACTCCCGGTTCATCCGGGAGCTTTTTTAATTTTTCTGCTATAATGGAATTATTCAAAGTCGCTGACATGAAGCATACCCTGAAGGATTATCTGACCGATATGGTCATCGTCGAGAGAATAATACACTATCTTGGCTTCTCTGCGGTATTTTACTATACGGCTGTTGCGCAGAGTTTTGAGTTGATGCGAAACGGTGGACTGATTCATACCGAGCGTCGCAGCAATGTCGGAAACACACATTTCGTTCATGGTGAGCAAATATAATATTTTTAACCGCGATTCGTCGGCAAACAGCTTAAAGAAATCAGCCAAGTTCATAAGACTGCGCTCGTCGATAAGCCGCTGCGACATAGACTCCACCAAATCACTGTTGATTATCGGTCTGTTTTCGGTCAATTCACTCATAATATCTACTCCTGAAAATTTTATTCCTTTAGTGTATCATTTATAGTATATTCCATAAATACATGATTTGTCAACAGAAAAGTTGTAAAAAATAAAAAAAGGGCGTTTGAATGCTCAAACGCCCATGTAAGCATATGCGGCTTATCAGATCTCGGGGATGTGGATTTCGATTTCCTTGCCGAGGTTAGCAGATTTAACGATACCGTCGATGATAGCCTGATTCTTGATGATCTCATAAGAGGGAACGGGTGCTTTGCCGTTTGTCTTGACAGCGTCAAGGAACGAACGGATCTTGCTGTAGAAGTTATCGTACTGATTGGTCTTCATTGCGATAGATGTTTCTACGCGCTCGCCTGCAACATCGTGATAGATCTTAAGAGGTCCGCCGATGGAGCCGTTCCAGCAATCCGTTGAAGGAATGCGGAGACCGCCTTCGGTACCAAGAATGATGGTATCACCGGGAGTGTCGATGTGCATAGCCCATGCGATACGGAAGTCAAGGATTATGCCGCCTTCAAGACGGACGAATGCCGCGGCGAAATCGTCAACTTCGAACTTTTTGGCATATTCCTCACAAGGCATATACTTGGGATTCTTGCCGAAGAAATCACTCTTGTAGCCTGTAACGGTAAGGGGAGTGGGATAGCCGACGGCGTTAAGCACCATATCGAGCGAGTAGCAACCGATGTCGGCAAGAGCGCCGATACCTGCGGTAGAATCCTCGATGAACGATGTGCCGTAAGGTGTGGGGATACCGCGACGGCGTCCGCCGCCTGTCTGGATGTAATAGATCTGACCGAGAACGCCTGACTGAACGATGCGCTTAACCATCTTCATGTTCTCGTCGAATCTGGGCTGGAAGCCGATGGAAAGGATCTTTCCGCTTTCCTTTTCGGCCTTGCAGATCTCCACTGCTTCTTCAAGAGTAACGCACATGGGTTTTTCGAGAAGAACGTTTACACCGTGCTTGAGAGCATAGATCGAAGGACCTGCATGCTGACGGTTGTAGGTGCATACCGAAACGGCGTCGATATCGGGCTCGTTGTCGATAAGCTCCTTATCACTGCTGTAATAACGGATGCCTTCAAGACCGAATTTGCCCTTAAGGAGCTTTTCAGCCTTGCCGGGAATGAGATCGGCGGCGGCTACTATCTCACAGTCGGGCATTTTAAGATAATTTGCGATGTGAGCTTCGGATATCCAGCCTGTACCGATGATACCGATCTTTACTTTTTTGGAAGAATCAATGGTTTCGTCCTTGATCATTCCCTTTTCGAAATCGTTAAGAGTTGCGATTGCCATGGTAATTTCCTCCTATAAATAATAGCGTAGCGCTATATTAGTAACCTATTGATTTCAGATATTCACGGCTGAGCTTGACCTCGTCCATCGGCTCCTTGCCGGGAGTGGGGCGATCCTGCTCAACGATAAGGTATTCTGCGCCTGCCTTTTTAGCGGCTTCGATTATCGCGGGCATATTCTGCATGCCGTGACCGACGGGACGGAAACCGAATGTCTCATCAGCGGCGGCGGGTTTAACGGACTTGATGCCGATAAGCTCGTACATACCTTCAACATTTGCGCCCTTCTTGAAGAAGTCCTTAAGGTGAACAACATGAGCGCGTCCGGAATACTTATTAAGATATTCACAGGGATTTTCGCCGGCAACGTTCACCCAGCAGGTATCAAGCTCGGTTTCAAGCAAGTCGGCGGGGATGCGTGCATAAAGCTCATCAAGATAATATTCGCCGTTGTCAAGACGGGTAAATTCGAAATCGTGATTGTGATAGAGCATCTGAAGCCCTGCATCCTTTGCCAGCTTGCAGAGCTTTGTTGCCATTGCGACAAGCTCATCGGCGTTGCCGTTCTTCGGACGGAGATCGTCGGGCAGATAGGGCATGGCGATATATTTACAGCCTATTGCCTTGTATTTGTTGAAAACATCGGGGTCGCTTTCCATTTCGGCGATAGAAACATGTGCCGAAATCGGAACAAGCTCATACTTTGCACAAAGTGCCTTTACTTCTTCAGGCGTTTTGTCGCAGATGCCGGCAAACTCAACGGAATCGTAGCCCATCTCGTGAACAGCCTTGAGCGTGCCTTCAAAATCGGCGGCAAGTGAGTCACGGAGAGAATATAATTGCAGACCTATAAACATTTTTTACACCTCCATAAAATACTACTTGTAGTATAAGACAAAAAGTGGTATAATTCAAGACGAATATTGATAAAAACAAGACAATTCTTGCAGTGTTTTCTGCTTTTGCGTTTGCGGAGGTAATGTATGAGCATCGAATATGAATACAAAAAAAAGCAAATCAACATCCAGCGGCGTGAGTATCTCGGGTGCGGCGCACATTTGCATAAGGAAATCGAGATAGTGTATGTGCTTAACGGCAGGACAAAAGCCTATCTTGATTCCGAAGAATATATTCTTGAAGCGGGTGATCTGTTTTTTTCATTTCCGAACAAGGTACATTATTACAGGACATTTGAACATGAAGAGAGCTATCTTATAATTTTTTCCACTGAGTTTTTTGCTGATTTCGGTAAAATACTTCTGAAAAATGTTCCCGTGTGTCCGGTGCTGAGAAAAGATGAAATGCCCAAGAATATCAAAATGCTTTTCAATAACATCTATAAAGCCCATATAAGCGAAGCCGAATACAAGGAAGAGATATGCAAGGGTTATCTGAATGTGTTTTTAGGCGAGATACTCCCGTGCTTTACATATGAGAATGTCAAGAACGGCAATACCGATATGCTGTCTTCAATACTTTCGTATTGCTCGGAGCATTATACGGATGCCGTCAGTCTTGACACCATGGCAACGGAGCTGCATGCGAGCAAGTATTATATCTCAAGGCTGTTCAGTGAAAAGATAAAAATAAGCTTTAACGATTATATAAATATGTTAAGGATAAACGATGCGAAAGAGCGCCTTGTCAAAACCGACGATTCGGTTACGCAGATAGGCATTGCGGTGGGATATAATACGATACGCTCATTCAACCGTGCATTTCTGTCACAGACGGAGATGCAACCGCGCGAGTACAGAAATAAGAATAAGCCGCAAAAATAGTATTTCGGATGTATATTTTGCAAAATAATGTCTGCTGAATAACTGCCGACACGAATTCGGCAGGAAAAGGAAAAGCATTTTCATGCTTCTTCTGCCAAAAACTGCGATTTTGGCTTCAGCATCCATTGAAATGTTCGCTTTTTGCGGCGAAAGCGTTCGTGCAGACAAAAAATAAAAACGTTGTTTTCGCTGAGATCACAACGTTTTTTTATGTCGTGCGACGAAGCGTTTTCGCCGCGCAAAGACAAACATTATTTGCATGAACTGTAAAAGCCACCGTTAGTGTCTACGGCAACGCAAGCTTTGCGGTATTAAGTGCGGAAATACTTTCTTCAGTATACGGAATGCCGATATAACTGAATTTTTTCAAAAGCTCTTTATAGTAAATATCCGAGGAAAAGCCTTGTATCAAGGATATATCGAAATATCCGTTCACAGATGATACTTCGATAAATGCGGTTTTATACGTTGAACCGTCGGTGATATTGTAGATGCTTTCGATATACGGCTCAAGCACTCCGAGACCGAGCCTGCCGACATAGCTTATCGAGAATGTATTGTCAATTGAGTCTTTCAATGCCTTTTCACTGCATATCCGTTTTTTCTCTTCAAGGGTTTCAAGACTGTTGACCGATTCCAGCCATTTTTGCATTTCATTTGTGTAGTACAGTACGTTTTCCGGTTGGCTCTGCACGGTTATCATTCCGCGGGAGCAAGTGCAAAGATGCAGGATAGGCTCGTTTCTGAGCTTTGAAGCGTATCGCAACATTATCGCACTGCACAATAGTCTGTAGTTGTGCCTGTTTTCAAGCGCGGGGCGCAGATTGAACGATACGGCACCGACGATATCTTTTCTTTCCAACGGGTGAAGCGACCATATCGCTTTTGCCATCAACACGGAAATGAGTGCGCACGGACTGCCGTCATGGTCAAAACTGAAATCAATAAGATCTTTTTCTTTTACCTTAAAACGGAAAACACGCCCGTCGGTATCGGTAACATTTCCGCCGTCTGTCAACCTGAAGTAATCTTTTTTCTTTAAGGTGTACAGCGGTGCGGCATTACGCATCTTTTCTTCAGGATACGGGTTGGAAGTCTCATCGTCAAAAACAGGCGAATCAGCCAAGTTTATGCCGGTCGGATCAAGCTCAACGCCGTACCGCGAAGAAATGTAATAATACAAAAGCGTTTTCATGAACGGCGAAAAACCGCCGCCGTCTGTAACCACATGCGTGATATGCAGATAAACCGTCTTTTCACTGAAACCGACAGCCATAATATGAAAATTCGTTTGTTCACTTCCGAGCAGCGGCGGCTCCGTACCTTCAAAGACGGTCACCGGCAACGGGTTCGGAACGGTCGTATAGCTTTCGCCGTCACGCACGATGCGTACTTTGAAATAAGGATATCTTTTCGTGGCGGTGCTGACCGCATATTCAAGCGATTTGCGTTCTATATCATCCTTCATTGTAATTTCTATACGGATCGAAAACGGCATTTCATCGGAGGAAATATAGAACAGAGGATCGTAATATTTATTTTGCATGATCTTTAATCAGAACGCCACTATGTTGAGCAATTTTCCGGGTACGGCAACTATTTTCTTTATCTGCTTACCGGCAACAAGTGCTTTTACGGTGTCATTGGTTTCTATAAGCTTTTCCATTCCCGCTTTGTCAAGACTCGTTGAAACCATGATCTTGGCTTTTATCTTTCCGCATATCTGTACGACGATCTCAATTTCGTCACGGACGAGCTTGGTTTCGTCCCATGTTGGCCATGAAGCACGGTAGAGCCTGCCTTCAAAGCCTGCAAGCTCCCACATTTCCTCAGTGATATGCGGAGATACGGGATCAAGCAGGATAAGAAGCGTTTTAAGCTCTGTATCCGAAATGCTTCCGAGACGGTAGATTTCGTTCAGATACGACATCATCGCGGCTATGGCGGTGTTGAACTTCATTGCCTCGTAGTCTTCCGAGACTTTCTTTATCATGGCGTGCATGAGTGATTCACGCTCGCTGTCAAGTGCAACATCGGCACGCATATCCTGAAGCCTCCATACACGCTCAAGAAATCTGCGGCATCCGCGCGCACCGCTTGTTGACCACGGTATTGCCTGATCGAATGCGCCCATGAACATTTCGTACATTCTGAAAGCGTCGGCACCGATCTCAGATACGATATCGTCGGGATTGATGACATTACCGCGGGATTTACTCATCTTTTCACCGTTTTCGCCTAAGATCATGCCGTGGCTCGTGCGCTTTGCATACGGTTCACTTACTGGAACGATGCCGTTATCGTATAAGAATCTGTGCCAGAAGCGCGAATACAGCAGGTGAAGCGTCGTATGCTCCATACCGCCGTTATACCAATCGACGGGCAGCCAATATTTCATCTTATCCATGTCGGCGATGCAGTCATTGTTATGCGGGTCGATATAGCGAATGAAATACCATGATGAGCCTGCCCATTGAGGCATCGTGTCTGTTTCGCGTCTTGCCTTGCCGCCGCAATGCGGACAAGTTGTATTTACCCAATCCTCAAGCTTGGCAAGCGGAGACTGTGCATCTGCTGTCGGAATAAAATCGTCTGTGTGGGGAAGGCGCAACGGAAGCTCGCTTTCGGGGATCGGTACCCAACCGCATTTTTCACAGTAAACGAGCGGTATCGGTTCGCCCCAATAACGCTGACGTGAGAATACCCAGTCACGGAGCTTGTAATTTACCTTTGCTTCGCCTATGCCTTTTTCGGTCAAAAACTCGGTTATTTTCTGCTTGGCTTCATTGACCGAAAGTCCGTTCAAAAACTCACTGTTGAGCATTACGCCTTCGTTGGTATCGGTATAAGGCTCATCCTGAACGCTTACCTTGCTTCCGCCGACGACCTCAATGATGGGCAGACCGAATTTTTTAGCAAATGCCCAGTCACGTTCATCGTGTGCGGGAACAGCCATTATTGCGCCTGTGCCGTATGACATAAGTACATAATCCGATACCCATATCGGTATTTCTCTGCCATTGACGGGATTTGTTGCCGAAATGCCTTCAAGCATGACACCGGTTTTATCCTTTGCGGTCTCGGTACGCTCAAAATCGCTCTTGCGCTGAGCCTCTTCACGGTAGGCGAGAACATCGGCAATATTGGATATTTTATCCTTAAGCTCATCTATCATCGGATGCTCGGGCGAAACTACCATGTATGTTGCACCGAACAGTGTGTCGGGACGCGTGGTGTATACGGTGAGGGGTTTGCCGTAAGCGGGAACGTCGAATTTAACAAGCGCACCTTTGCTTTTGCCTATCCAGTTGCGTTGCTGTGTCTTTACTTTTTCAATAAAATCGACTTCATCGAGTCCGTCGAGCAGTTTTTGAGCATAATCTGTTATGCGGAGCATCCATTGGCTTTTCGTCTTTCTTATTACTTCGCCGCCGCAACGCTCGCACACGCCGCCTACGACCTCTTCGTTCGCAAGACCTACATTGCAGGAGGTACACCAATTTATGGCTATCTCACTCTTGTACGCAAGTCCTTTTTTGAAGAGCTGTAGGAATATCCACTGCGTCCACTTGTAATAATCCGCATCGGTGGTGTTGACTTCACGCGAATAGTCGAAAGAAAAACCTATTTTCTTGAGCTGCTCGCGGAAATGGTCTATGTTGGCTTTTGTTACCTTTTCGGGATGTATCTTGTTTTTGATCGCGTAGTTTTCGGTGGGAAGACCGAAAGCATCCCATCCGATGGGGTAAAGCACGTTATAGCCTTGCATGCGGCGCTTGCGTGCTATGATGTCGAGTGCGGTGTTGCTTCTCGGATGACCTACATGAAGCCCTTGTCCGCTCGGATACGGGAATTCTATCAATCCGTAGAATTTGGGCTTATCCATGTGCGAATCGTCTGCCCTGAATGCCTGTTCGTTTTCCCAGATGTCCTGCCATTTTTTCTCTATTTTCAAATGTTCGTAAGCTTCTGACATATAAAGCACCTCACCAATGATTTGATTTATTTGATATTCTATTATATATGTAATAAAATGTCAAGGAAAACAGAGATTTTTATTTCAAGATTTATTCGAAAGAAGTGAAATAAAAGTTGACTTTGAAGTGCTGATGTGCTACACTGTTTTAAGATACCGAAACTATAGGAGCGGAAAATGAAAATCACACTTGATGACCCGCGCATTTGCTATGCGGGAAGATGGAAAAAAGTTAACGGTGCGATGCACGGAACATTCCAGGGATATGTGAAAATATGCTTTTTCGGAACTCATATTTCGATTCACGGCACGGGAAACGTGTATGTGGCGTTTGACGGCGAAGCTCCGTATATTAAAAAACTTGATGACGGCGGAATAACTGTTTCGGCGGAAAACGGAAAGCATGATATGTATCTGTATACGGCTTCGCAGTGCGCGTTCCCCGTGATAGAAAGCATTGAACTTGAAGGCGAGCTTTTGCCGATAGAACCGAACGGCTGTATAGAATTTATAGGCGATTCGATAATGGAAGGCTATTGCGATCCGACAGATAAAGATGAAACTTACGGCAACAACGGCAGTATGATCTCTTATGCTTACACGGCAGGCAGACGCTTTGAACGCGAACACAACATAATGTTCAATCTTATTGCATACGGCGGTATCGGAGTGGGGCGCAGGCGCGAGGAGACGCATTTTGATTGGGCTATAATGGCGGAACGCTATGCGCTTGAACGCGAATATATCCCCGATGAGGGCGAACAGGTCAAGGTAAAAGAATGGGATCATTCATTATTCACACCTGAACATATATGCATAAATCTCGGAACTAACGATTGGAATCTTCCCGACGACGAATTTGTGCAAAATTATCATGAGCTTCTTGATATGCTGAGAGCATATTATCCGAAGCTTAAAAAAATATTCATAATGACACCGTTTTGTGCGTGGAAGCGCGAAGCCATCATAAAAATGTATGAGGAAGAAAAACAAAACGGCAAAAGCGTTGTACTGATAGATTCGGCTCAGTGGGGGATACCGAACGGAAGCCGTGACGTGCATCCGTCGGCGGAATCGCATAAGCGTGCGGCGGAGCTTCTCTATACTGCACTGGAGTCGGAGATCCTGTGATTTTCTGACATCCAAAAATCCGCAGGGCTGTGTTTTTCGGAGGTGAAATGATGAAAAGATATATTGCCGTTATCACGGCGATGGCTATCCTTTTTGTTGCTTTATCGTGCTTTACCGTTTCGGCGGCAGGCAACATATGTACGGCTTCTCCGGGAGAGTGGACCGGATTTTATACCGACGGTCTGACGGTATCCGGCACTACTCTTGTTTGCACAAGAACGCAAAGGTCAAGCTGGTGTACACCCGCATTCGACATTTTTCGGTACATCAATGACAGTCTCGCAACCGAGAATGCGAAGCGCGTGAAGTATGAGTATGTTCTGGATGCGGCATTTTTTTCGGACAGCACCGATAAAAACGGTTCTGTAAATTCGCTTTTGCGCTGTAACAATAAAATCGGACTGTGTGATGCGACCAACGGCAACAAAACCGAGTACCGCGGCAGCTTAGGCAGGTACATCGACATCGAGTACGGAATAAAATATACATTTACAAATACGTTTTGCATCAGCCAAAGCGATCTTTTTGGCGCAAAGCAATGGCTGTTTTGCTTTGACGGGATCGACGAAAGCGTGTCGAAGATCGAGATATACAGCTTTAAGATAAACCGCGTAGATGCTGTAGGCGAGGATGAGCCGGTCATAGGCGCGGTGTCGATTCAAAAAAACGGTGAAGCACAGCCGACACCGACGCAGACGGCAAAGCCGAAAGATAAAAAAATCGAGACCACGCCCGGGCGTATCATCACGCCCGCGCGTACAGCAAAGCCGCTTGAAAAAGGCAAAAATCTTATTGAGGCAATGTCGTCGGATTTCAACGATGCGGTGCGTGCATCCGATACGGTGTGGAAAACATTCTCATGCGGGATGCTTCAGCTTGCGGAGAGCTATGACGGCAAGTGCGTAAAAACGGATTCGCTTCCGAACAGCTGGTCTTCGCCTTCCATAGACCTCTATCCGTATATTACTTCACCCGGAACATATTCAGTGAGCTTTGCGTATAAGGTGGTTCTCGGAGATACGCAGGGAGATGCAAAATTCGCCATACGCGGAAAAACGGCCAATTCGTTTCTGCAACAGCATGGCTCAAACGTGTTTTCGGAATTCGGTTCAAACAGGATAATTTCCGACACATGGCAGTATCATTGCTTTTCATTCGATGTGACCGAAAGCGATATCAATGCGCCGAACGAATTCAATTTTTGCTTTTCTTCGACCCCGGAGAACGTCAAGAGTATTGAAATAGACGATTTCGTGTTTGTGTTCGGCGATAAAAACTCGCTTCCCGCACAGCCGACGCTCCCGGTAAACGAATCGGCGGACATACAACAAAGACCGTCAACCAACGCAGGCGGCAGAGAAACGTTCTTCGACCCGCGTATCAGGAGCGCTTCGGTCATCACGTTCGTGATAACGGCAGTTGCAGTAGGAGTTGTTATAGCTTTTAAGCTGATAAAATATAAAAAGGAGAATGAACGATGAAAAAAATTTTTGCAGTTTTGATGTGTGTCGCACTGCTTTTGACATGTTTTTCTGTCAACGTGCTTTGCGACGAAGAAGAAGCCGCTGTGAGGTTTTCAACTGCACTCGGCAATGATATGGTGCTTCAGCGCGATAAAGAAATAAACGTTTGGGGAAGAAGCACTAAAAAAGGTGAAGATGTGACCGTTACATTTAAGGGCACAAGCGTGACCGCCAAGGTAGACGATTACGGCTATTGGAAAGCAACGCTCCCCGCACAGCCTGCCGATAAGAACGAGAATGAGCTTACGGCGACAGTGGGCGGTGAGACGGCAACCCTTACGGGCATACTTGTCGGTGACGTATATTTTGTAGGCGGTCAGTCAAATGCCGAAAAGACGCTCGGCGCTTGCGGCACACAGTATAAAAAGGATGAGCTTAACGCACTCATCGAACGCGATAACAACCTTATACGCTATTTCCAGCAGAGCAGAAGCGACGTTGTCAGCGGCAAATATAAATATTACATGGATTCGCCTCAGAATGAGCCTGTTCCCAAGAAAAAGTGGAAAAAAGAAAATCTCAATGCCGCAAGAGAATTCTCGGCTATAGGATTTTTCTTCGCACACAAGATGGCTGAACAGCTCGATGTTCCGATAGGCATGGTCATGGTGGCTTCGTCCGGCTCGCCGCTCAGCCAGCTCATGAGTAAGGAAGCATCGCAGAAAACGAATTATACGAAATTTGAAAACAATATCCCCGTCAGCGGAATGTACAACGGACTTATGCATCCGTTTATCAACATGACGATAAAGGGCATGATATTCTATCAGGGCGAAAGCGAAATGGGACTTGCGGTCTCCGATTACGGTAAGTACAATGAGTATCTCAAGGCTTATGTTGAAGACCTGAGAGAAAAAATGGGGCAGAATTTCCCGTTCTATTATGTTCAGATGTCTTCTCATGACGGCGACGGACTGACGAACTGGCCGTATCAGGCACCTCAGCGTGCGGTGCAGTTCGACGGCGTAAAGATGCTTGAAAACGCAGGCATGGTTGTTTCAATGGATATGGGCTACCTTGTAGGACAGTCGGATTGGGCACATCCCGACAGAAAACAGCCTGTAGGCGAACGCCTTGCGGCGCTTGCGCTCTGCCGTGATTACGGTATCGGTGACGAGGAGTATGTAACATCGCCGTTCCCGGAGTATGCCTTGAAGACAGACGACGGCATTGTAGTTCACTTCACGCATGTTGCCGGCGGGCTTAAAAAGCTCGGCTCGTTTGAAAAGCTCACGGGCTTCAAGGCGGTGCTTGTAAACGGAACATACAGAGACGTGGAAGCCGAAATTATTAACGAAAACGAAGTCCTTGTCAAGACAAATGAGTTCTCCGGCATACTTAAGGGCGTGGGCTACGGACTTGAAGTGCTTGCGTTTACGGAGTACGACGGCGATTCAAAGTATATAGCCAATCTCGGCAACGGCAGTGAGCTTCCCGCTCCTACCTTCAAGATAACGGAGCTGCTTGATGCGCCTCCTGCAGATGCCACTCCTCAGCCGAGTGACGACGGCACTGTTACAGATGCGCCCGACGGAAAGAACGACACAAAGACGAACGGCGGAAACACAGCGGTAATCATCGCGGCGGCAGTCGGCGCGGTAATAGTGATAGCCGCAGTGGTATTCATTATCATAGCGTCAAAAAAAGGCAAAAAAGAGAATAACTGATCTTTCTACCCGCACGGCTTTGCCGTGCGGGTAACTTTAACGGGGAGATATTATGTACGGTATCAAGCTTGAAAAATATGTTCCGAAGCCGCAGAAGGCGACATCGGACAGGATAGTTGCGGCGCACTATTATGCCGCATGGAAGAAGGACGCCGCGGGACTGCATGACGGCTTCAACGATCTGCACGGCTATCCCGAACGCACTCCGCTTATGGGGTATTATGATGAGGCAGATCCCGAAGTTTGCGATTGGGAAATAAAATGGGCGACAGAGCATGGAATAAACTGTTTTATCTACTGCTGGTACAGAAAAATCGAAAATATGGGCAAGCCTGTTACGGTCGGCGATCTGCGCTGCGGTCACGGCTTGCACGAAGCTCTTTTCAATGCACGCTATGCAAATGATATCAAATTTGCGATAATGTTTGAAAACAGCCCACGATGGGGCACTACCGATAAAAACGATATAGTCGAACATCTTATGCCGTTTTGGACGCAAAACTATTTCAAACGCGAAAATTATCTTGTGATCGATAATAAGCCTGTGCTGTTCGTGTATTATCAAAATCGGCTTGACGAAGTATTCTCCGATCCGGCGGAACAAAAGCAAGCATTCGATGCTTGCCGCGAATACGCAAAATCGCAGGGCTTTGACGGAATGATCTTTGCGTTGTGCAATACGGATAAATCAAAGCACGGCGATTCCGTTGCACGCGGCTACGATTTCCGCTTCGGCTACAGCTCCGGCTATGTACCGCAGAGCGATACGCCGACGGAAAATGAAATAATCGAGGGGCAGTGCGAAAAATACAAGGGACAGCTTGAAGTCGATCCGATGCGCTTCGTGCCTACGGCGACTTGCTTCCGCGACTCAACACCGAGAAGCACACAAAAATGGATAGATATGGGATATCGCTTTCACCTTGAAAAAAAGTGGCATCTTGATGCCGACGGCTTCCGCAAGGTGATACATCGCATGAAAGAGTTTTCCGACGCTCTGCCGGACGGCGCATGGGGCAAACGGATATTCATGATAGATAATTGGAACGAGTGGGATGAAGGACATTATATTTCACCGTCACATGAGTACGGCTTCCGCTATTTACAGGCGGTGCGCGAGGAGCTGACCGCACGCGATAATCTGCCGGATTACCGCATGCCGCACGATATAGGGCTCGGCGGATATGAGGGCGAGTGGACATTGCCCGATTTCAGCGATGCCGAATCGACAAAAAAGTAAATAATTTCGCTAAAACAGCAAAAAATCGGTATATAGCATTTTACAAAATCGTGATTTGATAGTATAATAATATAAAAAATACGGGGAGGAACTTCTATATGGCTGATTATCTTGAAAATCTTACTACGTTGCCGTTTGCACCGCTCGGTATCATCGCAATGCCCGGTTGTGAGGAAATAGGTAAGAAAATCGACTATTATCTTACTAACTGGCGCAAGGAACGTGACAGCGAATTCAAGGCTGACGCATCGTTCGTGGCTTATGAACGCGATACCTATATGATCGACGTTACATGCCCGCGATTCGGCAGCGGCGAGGCAAAAGGCGTTATACATCAATCCGTTCGCGGACTTGATATCTACATCGTTTGCGATGTATTCAATCATTTACTTACATACAAGATGTACGGTCAGACAGTTCCCATGAGCCCCGACGACCATTATGCAGACCTTAAAAGAATAATTTCCGCTATAGGCGGCAAAGCAAGAAGAATAACGCTTATCATGCCTATGCTTTATGAGGGCAGACAGCACAGACGCACGGCGAGAGAATCGCTTGACTGCGCAACCGCTTTGCAGGAGCTTATCGGCATGGGCGTGGACAATATAATCACATTCGACGCACACGACCCGAGGATACAGAATGCGATCCCCGTTCACGGCTTCGAAAACGTGATGCCGACGTATCAGATGATAAAAGCACTTGTCAATGCAGTGCCGGATATTCAGCTCAGCAAGGACAAGCTTATGATAATCAGCCCGGATGAGGGCGCGATGGCACGCGGCATTTATTTCTCATCAGTGCTTGGCGTCGATCTCGGTATGTTCTATAAGCGCCGTGATTATTCCGTTGTAATAAACGGGCGCAATCCGATAGTGGCTCATGAATATCTCGGAGCGGATGTATCGGGCAAGGATCTTATCATTGTTGACGATATGATATCATCGGGTGACAGCGTACTTGATCTTGCGGTAAAGCTCAAGGAGCTTAAGGCAAATGATATTTATGTCTGCACTACGTTCGGCTTGTTCTGTGAAGGACTGGAGCATTTTGATGAAGCCTATAAAAAAGGTTATATACGCAAGGTCTTCACGACAAACGCTACTTGCCGCACGCCTGAGTTGCTTTCACGCGAATGGTACTGCACGGTAGATATTTCAAAATACATTGCGTACATAATAGATACGCTCAATCATGACGCTTCGATAAGCGACCTGCTCGATCCGTCCACAAAAATTAACAAGTTGCTTATTAAAAAAGGCAAGAGATGATCGGAACATGACGGGGAAAGGCTGACTTTCCCCGTTTGTGTCCGTGAAAGGAGAAAATATGGCACGCGGTGAAGAAAAAGAGAATTCCTTCGCATCATGGCTCGTGACGGCGGTACTTATTATAGTTATCGTCGGTGCTGTCTGCGCGTGTATATATGTTCTCGGCATGTACGGCTTGGAGATACCGTTCGTAAAATTCGACAGGGCAAGCAAGTTTGAGATCGCTTTGACGGAAAACAACTATCAGGCGGCGTATTATCTGTATGCCAATTCAAAGGATCAGACAGCCGAAGAAGCGACACTTGATGCACATCTTAATGAATACTTTGCACTTTGCTTTTCGGAAGAGTATTCCGACGAAACATGGACTCATTACCGCGGGATTGAAATTTTCAGAGAGAATATTGAGCAAAAGGTGTATGCTCAAGCCGACGGTATAGTTCAGAATGTCTATGACGGTATTACCGACACCGACAGTGCGCTTGTGTATCTCAGCCGTGTTGAAAAATTTGATTTTGCGCTTGAAAATAAACGGAAATGTGTAGAGGAAATAAAAGGCAAACAAGCATCCGATACTGCTTATGCTCAAGGCGTTGAGAAGTACAACACGGGCGAGCAGGCAGAAGCCGTCGAATTGCTTAAGAAAGTATCACCGCGCGATAAACAGCGGTATGATATGGCGAATCAGGGAATAGAAAACTGCCGCGCAAGCTACGGAAACGAACAGCTTGCGCTTGCACGCGGTTATATAGATGTAGGAAACCTTAAGGAAGCCGGAAATGTTTTGAATGCGCTCAAGGAACTGTTCGGAGATTATCCCGAAGCCGATGAAATGTTAAATGAAATAGCGCAGTCAGCGGAATAAAGCTGAAGTATGTATGCCGATACAATGATGCATAACGCATCGGCAATTGTTGCGATACCGACATCTGTAACACTCTTTAAGTGCGGATGTCGGTGTCGCATAATCATTTTTTATCGGCTTTTATTGCTTTTCGGCGACTTCGAACGAATTGCTGACGGCGGCATTTACGGCATCAAGCACCGCTTTTTTTGTGACTTCGTCATTTTTGACGGAGGTTATCGCATATTTCAGCTCCGTAAGCGTTTTTCCTGTAAACGCGGCATACCATGTGTAACCGAGAATATACTGCCCAAGCTCGTTCATGTGCGAACCGTCGGTGGAAAGCACATCGCCGAGTACGGCACGGGCGTTTTGTATGGCTGTGCCTGACGGAATAACTACGGATATGCTATCATCAGGGACGATTTTTGCCTGTACGGTGTCACAGATGGCTTTATACATCTTTGATTGCGTGAAGGAATACAGGTTGAATGAATTGTCCTGATAACCTTTCTGATATGCCCACGTCATATGCCATGCGTATAACGTATCGGATTTTTTGTTAGCTCCTTTTACTATGGTCATGAGCTTCGGCACGTCGTCATACGTTTCGGGAAGTCCTGCATGCGCACTGTACTGTTGGAATGTTATTATATCCCATTCTTCGTCGTTCAGCATGTCGAGCATCGAAACGTTTTCGCTTACCACCCAATCGGAAAACTTTGAATCGGGATTCTTGCGCTTGCATTTTCTGTATGTATATGCTTTTGCACCCGTCATTGCATTTGAAAGGTGCGTTGCGACAGAACAACCGCCTATAACGAGGTTGCCGAGAATAACTTCCTCCGCACCCTCTGCCTTGCATATTTCGTAAAAATACGAAAGCGCATTCATTGAATAACTGTTGCCTATTGCGAGCAGCTTTATTTTTTTACCGTCCCATGAGCCGAGCTTTGACGGAACGGACGTCGGAGTCGGTGACGGCGCAACGGTGGGTGTAGATGTCGGTGATGATGTTCTCTTCGGCTTAGGCGTACTTGTAGGCACTTCGGTAGGAACCGTTGAACTTTTCGGAGCAACAGTTTGCGATGGTTCGGAAGCCGTTGCAGTTTCGAACGGTTCGTTTGACGGACTTTCGCACGCAACAAATACCGTTATCAAGGCTATGCAGATAAATATTGAGAGTATCTTCTTCAATATAAACTATCCTCCCCAAAAATCAACCTAAAAAAGTAAGCGGTATAAGCATTGTTTCGGGACGTCCCGGAGTGATTATACGCAATACCGCGTCGTTGCGTGAGCTTACCGAGCCTGCTGTTACGGTAAATGTTACCGACGCACTGTCGGGACGGCGTTTTGCGTATATGTTCTTTCTGTCACAGGAATATGTCCAGCCGTCGGGCAGGAGCAATTCGCACTCGAAATGACGCTGTGAAAGAAAATGATTCGTCACCGTTGCCGTGAATGAGATGGATTCATTCTCTTTTATTTCGGGTGCGCGGTCATAATCTATATGCACGCTTGCCGGAGTAAAATCGTAATCACAGCAGTACGGTGAACGGGCTTCAAGTGCCCGTGCAAACGAATCACCGTAAAAGGCTTGTATGTCGTTTTCGGGCAATTCATCGTCACCGTCGGTGATGCAAACGTTTTTGCCGCGAAGCATTTCCGGCTGAAGCATCAAAAGCCTTGATGCAAGCTCGGTGCATGAAAGCGGTATGCCGTAGCATGCACCGCGGTTTATCGCAACGGTAACTATTTCATCACCTATGTATGCTTTCCAATCCTCGGGAATTATTTTTTGACCGTACACAAGTCCCATTATCGCGCCTGCCGTTGCGCCGGTGCAGTCGGTATCGTCACCGCAATTTATGGCTGTAAGCAATGTCTTTTTGAAATCGCCCTCACCGTACAAAAGACCTATCACTGTATAGGCAACATTGGTCGGGGCTTGAAACCAGCCGTCATTCGTGCCGAAATCGGGTTCGTTCATCGCCATTTCGGTGACTTCGTCACGCGCGGTATCCCAAGAATTACCGTTGTCGTAGCATTTTATTACATGCGATACGAATTTGTGTGTGCGACAGCTTTGCGGGATCTTCGAAAGCCCTATACGGATAAGCTCACGAATATCGGAAATTGCAAACGCCGCACTTTCTATTGCCGCAATGAATATCGTGGCGTATGTGCCTTCGCCCATGCCGTGATCGACACACGCGTCCATATAGCCGAAGCGTATGGTATCTTCAACAAGCGCGGGATCAAGGCATGCCCACACCTCCGTGCGTATCCACGCACCGTTGGAGTGCTTCCATTCGTTGTCATATTCTCCGGAGATCGGGGGAACGAGACCTGCCGCCATATTTCCCTTTCCGACACCGTATTCGTTCCAATAGGGCGAAACGTATTCCATCCAGTATTCGCCCAAAAGACGCTCATCCAGCTTGTAACGTCCGTTTTCCTCAACGGCTTTGAGCCATACGAGCTGAAGATCGAGGTCGTCGTTCGGAAGCGGCTTGCCGGGAGGCGTGGTAAAGCCTTTTACGTCGAGCTTTGTGCGTCTGCACTCAAACGGACCGCCGAGCGTGCCGCCGATATTTTTACCGAGCCAGCATGCGTATATTTTATCCTGCATTTTGTTTCTGTTTAATTTTATCATTTCGGTTACCCTTTTCAGACATTGAAACGGAACAGCGTTATGTCACCGTCTTTCATGACGTAATCCTTGCCCTCGGAACGCACAAGACCGTGTTCACGCGCAACTGTCATGGATTTATATTGCATAAATTCGTCATAGCCGATTATTTCGGCACGGATGAAGCCGCGTTCAAAATCGGAGTGTATCTTGCCTGCCGCCTGAGGTGCTTTCGTGCCGTTTGTGATAGTCCAGGCACGGACCTCGGTTTCACCTGCGGTAAGGAATGAAATAAGCCCGAGCAATGTATAGCTTGCCTTTACAAGACGGTCAAGTCCGCTTTCCTCAAGCCCGTATTCGGAAAGAAACATTTCTTTTTCTTCGGGCTCAAGCTGTGAAAGCTCTTCTTCTATCCTTGCGGATATCACCAGTACCTGATCGCCGTCCTTGACGGCAAGCTCTCGGAGCGCTTTGACATTGTCTGTTTCCTTGCCGATCTCATTTTCGGCGATGTTTGCCGCATAGATTATCGGCTTTGTCGTAAGCAGGAAGAAAGATTTTGCAAGCTTTTGTTCCTCTTCGTCCATAGGCATGTTGCGTACGGGCTTTTCGCTCTGAAGCCATTCTACCATTCTTTGAAGCAGCTCTGCTTCCGCCTGCGCCAGCTTGTCATTGCCGCGTGCCGCCTTTATCGCCTTGTCAAGACGCTTTTCACATGTCTCAAGATCGGCAAGTATAAGCTCTAAATTGATGGTCTCAACGTCGCGCACCGGGTCTATCGAGCCGTCAACGTGGATGATGTCGGGATCCTCAAAGCAACGCACTACGTGAACGATGGCATCCACCTCGCGTATATGTGAAAGAAATTTGTTTCCGAGGCCTTCACCGCGTGACGCTCCGCGGACAAGCCCGGCGATATCGACGAATTCGATGAATGCCGGAGTAAGCTTTTTGGGATTGTATATCGCCGCAAGCTCATCAAGACGGCTGTCGGGAACCGATACAACGCCGACATTCGGCTCTATCGTGCAGAACGGATAATTTGCCGCCTCCGCACCTGCACTCGTTATCGCATTGAATAATGTACTTTTGCCGACGTTCGGCAAACCAACAACACCTAATTTCATTTTTGTTACCTCACTTTAATAATCCTTTGTTTATAGTGGCTTGCGGTGTTTCCTTTGGTGCTGTATACACCAATTATGCACCGATTTACTTTGGAACGGTGGGGGATGATGCTTCAAACCGGGATATGGCACTCAGTATGGAATCATTCGTGACATGCACATAGCGATCCATCGTGGTTTGAATACTTGCGTACCCTAAAAGCTTTTGCCAAATCTTGGGTTGCATACCGCTTTCAATGGCTCTTGTGGCGTAAGTGTGACGAAGTGCGTGCATACAAAACCGTTTGATGCCGGCTTCGTCACAAAGCTTATACAGATGGGTATCATAGGAACTGTTTTTGGCGGGTTCTCCCGTTCGCCGGTTGATGAAGACAAGATCACTCATAACAAGTGTGGACTTTTCTCCGATGTGCCGATCCATGTACTCACTAAAATGAGAAAGAGAGCCAATGCAGTATGTAATAGTATATCATAAGTAAAAATGCTCGTAAGGGTATTTTTACGCCGTGATTCAATAAGCAGACGAATCAAAGATTCGGCGCACGAAGTGCGCAAGGCTTGCAAGGCAAGACTTTCTGCGATTATTATATCACATTGGCACTTTCTTTTCAATAAAAATCGGCGCATTTATGCAATTATATTTTATTATTTTCGTAATTTAGGCATTTACCTTCTACTTTTTTGTGTTATTATTTAAGTGATCCATATTGTTTTCTCCCGTATTTCAGGTTTGGTCGCTTAAATTATATCACAGGTTTCAATGTGGAGCTTCTTTTTTTACTTCTTTGGAATCTTTATTTTACTACTTACTGAGTAGCAATTGTCATCTGATAAGGAATATCCGGAAATGATACCCGGATCGAATTCAAGCTGATCTCTTGACTTGGGATGGAGCATTATTTTCAGGAACGGATTGCTTTTTTGAATGCTTTGTGTTATAATAGTAGAAAATTCCACTATTTTGGAGATGGCAATGAATTATCAAACACTCAACCTTTTATTCCGCTGTAATAAAGAATTCAGCCATGAGAAAATCCGCAGGCAGGAATTGAGCGATACGGAATGTATGATCTGTTCCTACATTTATTCGCACGAGAACTGCTCGCAGGATGATGTTTCCGAGGCGTTGAAAACCGACAAGACGACCGTCGGTAAGGCACTTACGTCGCTTGAAAACAAAGCCTGCGTTGTGCGGACACAAGACGCGACCGACAAACGCATAAAACGGTTGTCGCTGACTGTTACCGGACATAATAAAATTTCGGCACTTGTTGACCTGCATAACGATTGGTTGTCGGAAATCATGAATTGTCTGACGGCAGAAGAGAAAAAACAATTTGAAAATATCTGTGAACGGCTACTTGCCGCCGCAGAAAAACTGACTGACAACGGAGGAAATGACCAATGAATCACGAAACGCAAGTATCTGCGATCGAATCTTTCAAGACCGATCCTATTCCCAAAATCGTAATCAAAAACAGCATCCCGGCACTCATCGCCATGATAATGGTCATGGTGTACAATCTTGCAGATACATTCTTTTTAGGGCTTACTCACAATGATTTGCAGGTAACGGCAGTATCGTTTGCCACGCCGCTGTTTATGATTTTTATGTCACTCGGCACGCTGTTCGGCGTAGGCGGTACTTCTGTTATTTCCCGCGCACTCGGTGAGGGCAAAACCGAATATGCCAAGAAAGCCTGCTCGTTTTGCATGTGGGCATGTGTCGCCGTCGGCGGCGTGATGATGGCGCTTCTTTGGATATTCCTTGACGATGTGACGGTCATGCTCGGCGCAAGTGCCGACAGTATGGGGCTTACAAAAGATTATCTCGCCATTGCCATCGGGTGCGGCATTTTCTCTATGATTTCCAACTGCTTCTCATCGATCGTCCGTACCGAAGGAGAGGCAATGAAAGCCATGACGGGAACACTCATCGGAAATCTTCTCAATATGATCCTTGACCCGATTTTTATTCTCGGTTTCAAGTGGGGCGTAGTCGGTGCGGCTGTCGCTACCGTTATCGGCAATGCCGTTGCGGCAGGATATTACATTCTGTATTTTCTCAAAGGAAAATCGGCACTTTCTATCAGTCCCAAATATTTCTCAATTAAAGACAGAATACTCTCCGGCATTCTTTCGGTCGGTATTTCGGCATCTCTTGCCAACCTGCTTGTCAGCGTTTCGTCCATCGTTGTCAATTCACAGCTTGCGGGATATGAAGGCGGTGATATGCTCGTTGCCGGTTACGGAGTGACGGCAAAGGTCATTATGATCGTTACGCTGATCGGTATCGGCATCGGCAGCGGTGTTCAGCCGTTTCTCGGCTATTGCTATGGCGCAAAGGAAAAAGAACGGCTTGTCGGCGGTATCCGCTTCTCTGCACTGTTAGGTCTTGTGTTCTGTGCCGTTATTTCCGCGCTCTGTTATATTTTTGCCAAGCCCATCGTCAAAGTCTTTCTGACCGACATGACCGCCCTTGAATCCGGAGTGCATTTCACCCGCATTCTGATGAGTACCGCGTGGCTCATCGGCGCATTCGCTATCTGTCAGAACACCTTGCAGGCAGTCGGCGCGGCAACGCCTGCACTGCTTGCCTCTATTTTCCGTCAAGGCATCATCTTCATTCCTGCCGTGTTCATTATGAAAGCGATCATCGGCGTTGACGGTCTTATCTGGGCGCAACCGATCGCGGATGTGCTTTCGCTTGTGATCGTTATCATTATGCTGTTGGGAAAAATCAGGAAAACCGATTTTTCCGCATCTAAGGAATCTGCTGTCAATGAGTAATAAGCCGAAAATGACCAAGGACACGATCCCCGAAAACTTTACATTGTCGCTCGCTCTTGTTGACGCTCTACCCGTTCTCTTTTTCGGCGGCAGCGTGATATTGATCGGTTTTTTGTTCGGAAGTCCGCTGTTCCTGATCGGTGCGGCTCTGTGCTTTTGGGCAGGTGCGGCAAAGGTGATTTGGAAAATCATCGTCGCGACAAAGAAAAAGAACATCCGATGTATGTTCCTGCAAATGAGGACCGTAATGCCGCTTGGCTTTGTGCTGATGCTTTTCGCCGTGATATTGAACCGAAGTGCAATCGACCTTTCCGCCGTCTTTGCGGCAACCGTTTCGTTTCCGTCCGTCATATTCTTCTTGGTAGGCGTGATTGGTATGGTGCTGATGGGCGTATTTACGGCATTGCTTGACTCAGCGGACGTGCGTTCCAATTGGATAGAACAACTGACGAACGCCATAGCGCAGGCGGCAATTTTTACGGGAATACTTTTTCTTCAATGAAAGGATAACCTATGGATAAGAAAGAAACCAACAACGGAATCATCGGAAACTTTTCCGTCGCACTCGGCTTGTTCGACTACATCAATCCGATTTTTTACGGGATTACCGCCATTACGGTCTTGATAAAATTACTCGGCATTATGAGCGTCCCGGCATATATCCTTTTTGCGGTCGGCACGGTCATTTCGATTATTTTCGGGCTGTCCATACCGACGGTCAAGCTCATCGTCGGACTCGGGAAAATGCAATTCAAGATGCCTGTCAATCTTGTATCGTTCGTGAATACGGGGATACTTCTTTCCGGCATTGCGCTCGTTTCCCACGTTGTCGGAGTAAAGCCGCTGACGCTCATCATCGTTTTGCTCTGTGCGGCGGGCATCATCGCTTTTTTGTGGTATAAAACAGGAAAATTCAACACAGTCGCCGTACTTATCGGCGCGGTCGGATATCTGATGATATACGCTTCCATGATCACACTTTCAATCAGAAACGGCGTGATATTGCCGATCATTCTGTATGCACTTGCAATCTGTTTCTTCGTGTTCCTTTGCCTTGTCGGGATCCTTTCCAACCTCAAGAACGCAAAGGTGCATTGGGTGATTGAAATTTCCAATGTGGCGTGCCAATTCGCTGTCGCGCTTGCAACCGTGATTCTGTTATGCAGATGATTGTGTATAGTAATCTGATTTTATCGTTGCCGTTGAATACGTCGGGCGAAACTTGTCGGATTGTAACCCGGTCACAGACTTATCGGCATTGATAGACTATAATTAACTGAAAAAATAGGGACACTTTCTTTTTAGTATGAGTATGAATGATTTTTATCAAAAACCGATTACGAAGAACCTAAGTGACTTTTGAATATGCACCCGGAGGTTATTCTCATTTCGGTTGGACGGATCATAGACAAACGTTAAACACAGCCGGATTAACCAAAGACGGATATTATGCTTTTGCATGTGAAAAGTGTATTCCCGTGTTCGGTTGCTTTTTGACAAAGGCAATATACGGTGACCTTAGAAAGCACGCATGTTCGGTCAATGGCAAAATTATTGATAGTACCGTGCGGAATATGAATATCCATATTGCCGTCGGCGAATAAATTACAACACTGAAAAGAGGATGAATCATGAACATCACGAATGACATCAAATACGTAGGTCTATTTCATGGATATTATATCATCAAGCGCACATTACCGTCAACACGCAGTTAAAAGGAGTTACAAATACGGTGTAACAAATGCCTCAAAATATTTTCATGTAAGTCGGCAAGCCATATACGAATGGCGTAACAAATATGATGGAACAGTAAAAAGTTTGCGTGATAAAAGTCATCGTCCGCACCATCATCCGAATGAGCATACACAGGAAGAAAAAGACTTGATCCTGCGAAGATATCCACGTTATAAGGATGATTTGATATTACTGTGGGATTCACTCAGAAAAAGCGGATATACACGGAATTATTACAGTATGGTACGTGTTATTCGGAAATGGGTGGAACCTGAAACAAAGGATCGGCATAAGCGAAATCCAAAGCCATATAAGCGCGCTGAGTATCCGGGACAGAAAGTTCAGGTGGATGTTAAATTTGTGCCTGTTGAGAGTGTTTCCAATCGAAAGACATATTACCAATACACAGCCGTAGACGAATGTTCTCGCTGGACTTTCAGGTGGATGTATGAAGAACACAGCACATACAGCTCAGCTGATTTTCTTAAAAGACTTATAGAAACATTTCCCGTTCCGATACGAGAAATTCAAACGGATAACGGCACAGAATTTACCAATGCGTTAATATCTAATGACAGAAGCAAATTGTCTTTGTTTGAGGAGCTTTTGCAGGAATGCGGCATTATATATCATCGGATCCGCGTTGCAACTCCGCGACACAACGGCAAAGTGGAGCGTCAGCACCGTGAAGACCAGAAACGGTTTTATAACAAAATGAGAATGTATGGCTTGAATGATGGTCTTAAACAGCTTCTGAAGTATAACGCAAAATCCAACAATATTCCTAAAATTTGTTTGGGCTTTAAGACACCTAATGAAGTGATTCAAAAATATATGGCAATTATGTAATCAGGACGAAAGCAATTCTTGCTTTCGCCACAGCAATATTATGCCACTAATGATTTTGTCAAGGTCAGGTAGTATTTTCTTGCGAAAATCTCCACCTTTTCCCTTGACAAAATGCTTAGGTTTTTTCTTATAACAAAAAGTGTCACCTATCATTGACATCTATACAATTATT
>JAZRZN010000013.1:0-9846 GCA_045601365.1 Clostridia bacterium
AGTAATACTGGTCGTCCACCAGCACGTAGGCGTGCATATCGCCGCCCTCGATGAAGCGGTAGTTCGCGAGGGGTATCAGCGCAACGAAGAGGGAATAGTCGCCGTCGGGGTCGAAGGTACCCTCAAACTGCACGGTATTTGTTTTGTTGTTGTAGAAGCGGGTGCAGAGCACGGGGTCATAGCCGCGGAAAATCGCGCAGGTGTCTTTTCCGTAGTCGGCAAAGAGATATTCCAGCGAATTCTGGACGGTGGTGCCGGCCTTAGGGGCATAGGGCAGCTGGAAGCACAGCTGGGAAACGATCTCGGGCTCGGTCTGTGTCCACAGGGGGAACAGCTCGATGCTGTGGTCGATGACGGAACCGGGGACGAAGGGGTCGGTGCATCCGCGGTCATAGAACCAGCCTTCAAATTGATAGCCGTCGCGGCCCGGCTCGGGAGGCCCGGCAAAGGCGGTGCCGCGCTTGTGCTCGATGCCCGTAACGGCGTAGTTGTCAAGAGGATCGAGGAACCAGCTGATGGTAATGTATTCCTTGGGCTGCCATTTGGCGATCAGCTCAAGATCCTCCATGACGGGGGCGGTGTCGTCGTGAAGCTTGGTGAGGGCACGGTCGTCGCACCAGCCGATGAAATAGTCATCCTCGCGGCCCGGAGCACCGGTGGCCTGATAGGGAAGACCCTTGGGCCATGCTTCGCCCGCGGTCATCATGGTGTCAGTTGCGTTCAGCCACACGGAAACGTCGACGGTTTCCCATTCGTGCGCTTCGTCGATGATGTATTCCATCGTGAAGACATAGGAGTTCTCGCGCACACTGCCGCGGTAGGCCTTGTCGCCGAAGAGAAGGTAGCCTGCGGGGGCATCGTCCTCGGAGAGGCAGTAGCCCGGCTTGGCTTCCAGGGGAACGCAGAGCTTATAGGTGTGGCCCGCCTCGAATTTGCCGTAGGTGACGTTGCCGTCCGCCATGTCGATCATGCGGGGCTGATCGTTGGCGGTGGGGACGTTGTACACGGAGCAGGGGCATTGAAGGGTGCTGATGTAGCAGAGAAAATCCGGGATGGATGCGCCGATCTCCAGGCCGTAGGGAATGGCCACCAGCACATGGTCGATGGGAAGCTCCTCGCCCTCCCTGACCCAGCGGGCGTAGAGGTTCAGGTCGCTGAGGAGCTCACGCTGGGGGTTGAACGGGTGCTGGTATTCGGGGTCGGTGTACCAGCCGATGAAGCTTTCGCCTTCACGGGCCGGTTCGGGAGGTCCGGCGAAGTAGGTGCCGTAGGGGTGTTCGATGCCGGTGACAGGAGCTTCGTCGTCCGCGTCGAGATACCAGCAGATCGTTACCGTGTCGTCGGCGGCAAGCGCGCTTGCAGGAAGCCATGCCAGCGCCATAACGAGACACAGCAGGATGCACACGATGCGTTTTTTCATGGGGATTCCTCCTTAATTCATGATCTGATTCCATTATACAGCATTTTTCTGCCTTGCACAGCCCCCAAAACGGTTTATTTTCGTAAAGAAAACATACTAGCGCATCAATTCAGCGTCATTGCGAGGAGCGACGCGACGTGGCAATCCAGACGTGAACAATAGTTACTTTATGCCGAACATGGATTGCCTCGCATCCTGCGGATGCTCGCAATGACACGATGAAGTTTTTCTGCATAGTTACTTTGATTCCTGTCCGTGGGTTGGGTGCGTATAACGGTGCGTCGGGACCCCCCACCCTACGGAATATGTCAATCGAGGCTTTACGCAAACGCAACATCCGCAACACCCCGGTAGTTCACGGTTTTAAGAAAAAAACGTTTGAATTTAACATGTTGCAAAAACAGCAAAAATGTGATACAATATCCATATCATATATCGAAAGATTTTTGAAGGGAAGATTTGCTATGAAGAAAAGAATTATCGGCTTGTTTTTGGCGATCGTCATGTTGCTGTCGCTTGTGCCGTTGACGGCGTTTGCAGGTGAAGATGCGCTATATCCTCTTTGGGTAAGCGGCATTCAGGTCACTGAAAGCAACAAGTCGAGCGTGTTCGGTAATTCAAGCGTTACTTTTGATCCCGAAAAAGGAATATTGACCTTGAATAATGCGACATTTTCAAACGAAGGCTCGGCATCGGGCTTCAATTACGGAATGCAATGTGTATGTGCCGTCAAAAGCGAGCTTGATAAATTGACGGTGAAGCTTATCGGAAAAAGTCAGATAGGAAAAGAAGTCGATTCAGAATCTTTGCTCGAAGATTATAGCATAGATATCGGATTTGCCTGTTCGGGAGACATTGCTTTTATCGGCGATGATAACAGTTCACTGACGGTTTACGATTACGGAGCAGGCATCAGGGCGAAAAACGTGACATTCGGTGAAGATTTTTGCGGAAAACTGACGGTGCGTGACTGCGGCGGTCCCGAGCCACAGCCGCCCTGTGCGATCAATGCCTTCTGTGTCCGTGATGAACAGACATTTGATTATATCAGCGACGGTACGGTCAGCATACTCGGCGGAACATTTGACATCGAAAGCTTTGAGAGCAACGGTGTTGCGGCAGACGGAAATGTCATAATAAAAAACGCAAAATTCACTTCCGTTGCCGACTATGACGCGATCCGCTCCGAATACGGCAACATCACGATCAAAGACTCCGATATTACGGTAGTCGGCGATACGGCAATAAGCACTTATGACTGTGATATTCTCATTGAAAATTCAAACCTTAAAGTCACCTCGACCGTTTGCGAGGGTATAAACGGCAGAGATATTTCACTCATAGGATGCGACAAGGTCGAGATCAACAGCACCGAGGACGGTCTCTATTCCGGCAGAAAAGTCAGCATAATAAACTGTCCCGATGTAGTGATCGATTGCAATGAACTCACGGGAATTTGCGGTAATGACATTCTTATCGACAACAGCAGGGTAGACGTGACCGCCCATGACGGAAGCGGTATTCGCGCCGACTTTAGTGAAGATGGTGACGGATCCGGTAATATCACCGTCAAGGACAGCACAGCAAACATTTATGCAAAACGGAACGGTATCGACTGCAACAGTCTTACCGTTATCGGCGGCAAAACAAATATTTATTCCGCCGGAGACATTGACGGAAAAGGCTGCGGAGCGTATATTAACGGCGATGAGTCCGCGATCAGCGTTTCGGGAAGCACCGTTAAATTTACCGGCGGCGAGGCGGCGATCAAGCTTGAAAAATCGTCAGCAACAAATCCGTTTAACGGCACTTTGCCGAATGCTTCTTTTAAGGGCAACACCGCTTATGATACGTTCACCGCTATGGAAGCCATAAACTATAAAAGTGAAAAAAGAACAGATATGGCGGATGAATTTTTTGAAATCGCCTATGTCGGAGATGAGATCGCAAAGTCCGCATCCGTTATGCACTCTCACAAGGCTGTCAGGATCGACGGCAAACCGGCAACCGAATCGTCGGCAGGCTTCAAAGAGTACTATAAGTGCGATTGCGGTAAATTCTTTGAGGACGCTAACTGCAATAAAGAGATCACCGACATTGAAAAATGGAAAGCGGAGGGCGGCAACGGCTATCTGCCGAAGCTTGATAGCAAACCGACCTCTGAGCCGACGGGAGACAGCAATACGGTTATTTGGGCTATGCTCGTTAGCGTCGCGTTTATAGGACTTGTTTCCTGCGGTATCGGCAAAAAGAGAAAAAATGCATAATAAATGAAATGATACGGCAGTAACGGTATAACGGTACTGCCGCATTTTATTTGACCGCCGATCTTCACTTACAGTTGTCAAAAAAGCACTTTGCAGTTGGTTGATTTTTATTTTGTGACGGTGTAAAATGAAGAAAAAACAAAGGAGTGCTTTTTATGCTTGGGAAAAAGCTATATGATTTGCGCATGTCAAATCACATGACACAGGAAAATATTGCGGATAAGCTGAACGTTTCAAGGCAAACCGTGCAGAAGTGGGAAACCGATGCGGCACTGCCGACACTTGATAAGCTGATAAAGCTGTCCGAATCGTTTCATGTTACTCTTGATTATCTTTGCAAAGACCTGAAATACGATACTGATTTTTCCGGCAGGATAGGTGAGGAATTATTGCCGAATTACGGCGGCATCCATGAATGGGAGCTTTGGTCAAAGGCACTGCCGATCGAATATCGGCAATGCTTGGACGAAGGCAAGGATGTTGAAAATTATAAAGAATTATTCGAAGCGATAAAGCATCTGCCCGCGACCGCCGAAAAGGAAAAAATATGCGATGCACTGTTTTCTCTTATTTCAAAGCTTCCCGATATTGAAGGCTACCCGTATTTTGAGCCGAATGATATCGAAACGATCAAAGCGGAACGTAAGGAGCATGAAACATCCTTAAAAGAATTTGACCTGAATAATAAGATGCTCGGCGGATGGTACGGACGTATTTGCGGATGTCTGCTCGGAAAGCCGATCGAAGGCATTCGCTCAAATGAGCTTAAAATACTGTGCGAGGAAAGCGGAAATTACCCGTTGCACAGATATATCACCAAAAATGACTTGCCCGAAAACATTCAGGAGAAAATCCAATTTCCTATCAGCGCAAGGGCATATCCGAATGATTTGGATCATATGCCGAGCGATGACGACACCAATTATATGGTCATGGCGCTGAAGCTTTTGAAAAAGTTCGGCAGAGATTTTTCTTCGGAAAACGTTGCAGAGATATGGCTTGATTCTCAGCCTAAAACTGCGTATTGTACCGCCGAAAGAGTTGCGTATAAAAATCTGCTGAACGGATTTTTACCGCCGGATTCCGCGTGCTACAAAAATGCTTACCGCGAATGGATAGGCGCGCAGATCCGCGGTGATGTTTTCGGCTATATAAATCCGTGCGAACCCGAAAAGGCAGCGGAAATGGCATGGAGAGATGCCCGTATTTCGCATATCAAGAACGGCATATACGGCGAAATGTGGGTCGCCGCCATGATCGCCGTTGCCTACGGAACCGATGATATACTTGAAATTATCAGAGGCGGTCTTGCGCAAATACCGTCAAAAAGCCGCTTGTATAATGCAGTTGAGCTGATTTGCTCTGATTATGAAACGGGAATAGAAAAGGCTGTTTGCTTTAATAACATTGCAAAGCGTTGGAACGAAAAGAACGGGTATGATTGGTGTCATACTATTTCAAATGCGGAAATCGTCACAGCGGCACTGCTTTATGGCGGAGGTGATTACGGAAGATCCGTTTGCCTTGCGGTCGAACAGGGCTTTGATACCGATTGCAACGGTGCAACAGTCGGTTCGGTCTTGGGTGTTATGCTGGGATATGATAAAATACCGACCGAATGGACAGGCGTTATTAACGATACTTTGGAAACGACCATCTGCGGTTACAATAAGGTTTCGGTCAAAAAAATGGCAGAAGAAACCGAAGCATTTTGCCTGATCAAATAATAAATTATCTGCGATCCTTCATAATTCGGAATACTCCTTCGATCGCTTCGGTAATGCAAAGCTTTTCTCCGTTATAAACGGATATGCCGCTTGGAGCATCAACACATTTTCCGTAAAGCTGCGGCTCGTGCCCGTTGGCAGAAAGCTTGTGAAGCTTGGCGTGTCCGACGTTGAAGCATATTTCGTTGACGAATTTTTCGGTAACATCAATAGAAACACCAACCTTCAATTATCGCGTAGCTTGATTTTCTGCGCGGCGATGCGCCTGTTTTCATCAGCCTGTTCGGCATAATGCTTTCGCGTGGTATTTACGTCCTTATGTCCCAAAACATCGGCAACAAGATATATATCTCCGGTCTCGCGGTAAAGCGCAGTGCCGTATGTGGAACGAAGCTTGTGCGGCGTTATGTTTTTAAGCGGAGTAATTATTTTCGAATATTTTTTTACGGTATTCTGCACGGTGCGCACCGACATACGCTCCCCCTTAAGCGACAGAAAGAAAGCAGGGGAGTCAGCGCCCGCCATCGTCTCACGGGAATTGGCATATGCGTCAAGCGCTTCGCCGACCTCATCGCTGAGATATAAAACAGCCTGATTTCCGCCCTTGCGCGTTATGCGGATGCTCATGTTGCGGAAGTCGATATCGTCACAGTTCAAGCCTACGCATTCACTTACACGGATGCCCGTTCCGAGAAGCAGTGTTATCAGTGCAAGATCACGATGTTTTGTGTGCTTGTGATAATCTTTTTGCCGTGCCGAAAGTCCTTCGCCGCTTTCGACCTCGTCAAGCAGCTTGACGATCTCATCAACATCAAGGCGAATGATCGCTTTTTCATGCATGCGGGGGAGATCGACAAGAGATGCAACATTGGAATCAAGATCACCGCTTTTGTAAAAATATTTGAACATAGTCCGTATTGCGGCTATTTTCCGAGCTTTGCCCGTCTCACCGTTTTCAACGATCTTACTTTCGGAATTTTCATACATGCTAATGTGATTCACGAATGCTTCGATGTCGTGAACACCGATATTTTTAAGGTCATCAACAGAAAAGTCTTTTAACGGCTTTTGATATTTTTCGGCAAAATACTGAAAAAACAAACGCAGGTCATACGCATAATTCAAACGAGTAAGCGGACCCGTGCTGTTCTGGATACCGATAAAGAATGTACGGCAAAAATCAGGAAGCTCGTCAAGCACACCTTCAAGCTTTTTCATTGTTGACATAGTTCTTGATGCAAAATATGAATCCATCCGGCAAAACCTCTTTTTTATATTTTTTACGGGGAGCGGAAGTGCCTACCTTTCCGTAACAACTATTCGCAAAACACAAGTTTTGCGAAATCATATACAGTATAATACGCAGGGGAAGGACTTGTCAAGCGTTTTATTGTTTGCCACACGTCTTTTGTTTTATTTCATATTTTTTATATATTGTTTTCTGTATGCCGACGGTGTGATGCCTGTTCCGTGTTTGAAGCAGTTTGAAAAATAACACACATTTGAAAAACCGAGCATATCCGATACGGCTTCGACCGAATTGTTTGGCTCGGCAAGCAACACTTTTGCGCGTTCTATGCGCAGGGCATTACGGTATTCGATTATGCCGTAGCCGGTCTCCTCCTTAAAAATGCGCTTGATGCTTGAAAGCGAATACGAAAACCGTCTTGAAATATCATCAAGCTTGATTTCCTCGGCGATATTTTCGTGCAGATACATGATTATATCGTTAGTCAGCGTCCTGCGCTGAGTTATCAGCTCGTAAAACTCACCGCGCTTATTTTTATCGGAGCTTGCGGAATCCATGAGCGAAAGTATCAACAGCTCCACAGTGTTTTTTATGAATTGCTCACTCGCCCTGCTTGAATCCGCGCGTTTGTCCATCTTGCCGTCTCTGACGATTTCAAGCGGTGCTTTAGGCAAAAAAACATCACCCGATTTTTCGGCAATATCGCGTATATACTGCTTTTGACGCGGCGAAAGCAGTATTATTTTATTATTGAAATAGCTCATTTCGGCATTTCGGCACTGAAAGCAAAACACCGTCACCGATGTGTTTTCCCGGTAAGGCTTTATTGAGTGAAATTCCATAGGCTTGTGACACACCATTTCGCCTTCTTTGAGTATGTATGTTATTTTGTCAGCCGTGATGCACGCCCTGCCGCTGTTGACGTACACAAATTCCCAGCCCTCATGCTTTTCGCCCTCATATTCAAAGTTTTCGGGAAATGCGTATTCAAACGCACTGACAAGATGCGTCACCTGAATTTTTGCCAAAAGCTCCGTCCCTATCTCATTCATGACTGTTTACCTCGAAATAATCTTAAAAACCGCACTTAAACATTTATGAGCTTATTTTATAAATTTTCAGCCCGATTGTCAATAGCAAATTCACCGAAAATATTTTATAATTGAACTGTAATTTTGAAAGGAGTTGAATTTTATGAACGTTCTTGCCATCGGTTGTCATCCCGACGACGTTGAGATCGCCTGCAGCGGTACGCTCGCAAAATGCATAAAAAGGGGCGACAAGGTCACCGTATGCCATGTATCGACCGGCAATCTCGGTCACGTCATCATTCCGCCGGACGAGCTGACGGTCATTCGCGCCAACGAAGCCAAAAAAGCGGGAAGTCTTGCGGGAATAGAGGTCATTTCGGCAGGCTTCAACGATCTCGATATTTACGACAACAACAAAGAAGCCCGCGAAAAAATAATCGACGTTATCCGCTACGCCGATCCCGATTTCATAATCACTCACAATCCCGACGATTATATGCCGGATCACACAGCCGTATCGCGCCTTGTGTTCGATGCGAGCTTCGCCTCTACCCTGCCCAACTACACAAGCTATCCGCACCGCTACAGTGCGCAGGACGGCGAGCCTGCAAAGCTTGTTCCCATCTATTATATGGACACGCTTGCGGGAGTGAATTTCGTGCCCGACGAGTTTGTTGACATAACCGATTTTATTGACCTGAAGCTTCAAATGCTTGAATGTCACGAAAGCCAGCTTGTTTGGATGCGCGAGCATGACGGGATCGACTTTGCCGACATGGTAAAAACCTGCTCAAAGTACCGCGGCTATCAGTGCGGCGTGGATTACGCCGAGGGCTTCAAAATGTGTAAAGCATACTTAAAAGGCACGGCAAAGCGTCTTTTGCCGTAAAAATATAAAGGAGTTGTTATATTATGGATTTCATGTCTACACAAAAGGGCTCGATGCTCGAAAACTTTTATCCCGTCGGCTGGGATATGCAAAAAATAGATGATTGCTGTGAAAAGGGCGCATCAAGAGAAGATTTCTGGAATAAAGACTTCACTCCCGTAGAGTGCAGTGATATCCACGATTTTGATACCTTTATGGGTCACGAGATCGCAATGCAGATAAAGCTTACGCGCGATGAAGGCAGAAAGCTTGCGATGATCCTCCCCGTAGGTCCTATGGGAATGTACCGTTGGGCGGCATATTTTTTGAACGAATGGGACGTAAACTGCGACCATGTCACCACGTTCAACATGGACGAATGGGCTGACGGCGAGGGCAACACGCTCGACAGCTCGAATCCCGCATCGTTCGAATATTCGATGAAAGAAGCGTTTTTCGGCAAAATAAACAAGACCGTTCCCGAAGCACAGCGCAATTTTGCCACAAAAAACAATCTTCCGACATATCCCGACAAAATAGCACAGCTCAAAAAAGACGGTGCAAAGCTCGTGCTTGTGTACGGCATCGGCAGAATGTGCCACATAGCATTCTGGGAGCCGACATTTGCGACCGATTACGCAGACGAATCCGAATGGAAGCAGGCGAAGTACAGGCTCGGCGCAAAGCTTCATCCGCTGACGATAGAGCAGAACGCGCTTACCAGCTTCAAGAGCCGCACGACGCTTGTTCCCTGCACTGCCAACACGATCGGTCCCGGTCTGTTTTTGCAGGCGGATTACGCTATCGGCGGTGCTGACGGCGTTCTCGGCAGAGGCATGGGCTGGCAGGGCATGAGCTTTTTGACAACCCTGCATTACGGTCCCGATATGCACATCACATCGACATTTATGCCGACATTGCCCGGCAAGCTGTTCTACCTCAAGGAGCTTGCAGGTCCGCTTACACCCGAGTGCAACTGAGTTTGCGGCAAATATTATAAAAGGAGCGGTCAAAAAAGCTCCGAGAAAATAGCAGAGACGAAAGCCAAATCGGCGATCGTCTCTGTTTCATTATTCAAAAAGATAAATTAAGCTACACATGGATCGCCACGCCTCTTCGCTCCTTGCAATGACACAAGGGAATACGCGACATGATAAAATGTGTATTCCTGCAATAAACATCGCAAGCGGTGCGTCAAGGATGCCGCGTTTACGGCATATGACACACAGTTTGTCTTATTCGTAGGGAACGCCGTCCCCGGCGTTCCGCAAACATAAAACAGAT
>JAZRZN010000014.1:0-1057 GCA_045601365.1 Clostridia bacterium
GGCATTTCGCTGACCCCCGGCAGTGATATAGCTGTCAACTTCTATATGAATCTTACCGAAGAAGCAAGGCAGAACGGTACGATGACCTTTGACATCGGCGGAAGGATCGTTACGGGTATAAAAGCTCGAAAAAATGAAAACGGCTATTATTTCTCAACTCCGCTGACTGCTCTTGAAATGAACGAGACCGTAAAGGCAACATTCACTTATAACGGCATCGAATATGTTCAGGAATATTCCGTTGCGGATTATATTGATAAAATAGTCGGAAATCCCGAAAAGTACGGCAAAGAAGCAGCGGCACTTGCAAAGAAGATTGCCAACTACGGTCACTACGCACAGATTTATCTTGAAAGTATTCATACGAATGTTCATATCGTAGATTCCGGCGACGGCTACGACAGAATGGATAAATTCGAGAGCTTTGATATTGATACACAAGCGGCAATAAAAGCCCTTGCAAATTACTCCGTTAAGGTTACCGGCACTTCGGAAAATCTCTCACTCTACGGCTCTACGGTTTACTTTGACAGTGCAACGGCTCTTAACTACTATGTGACTGTAAAGAACGGCGTAAAGCCGTCGGCAACTGCTCAAAACACCGTAACGGGCAAGAGCAAAAATGTGGAAATCAAGCCTTACAAGGACAACATCTATATCGTATCGGTCAAGGATATCACCGCTACCGAGCTTGCCGATGAAATCACGGTTACGATAAACGGCGAAATCACCATTACCGGCTCTGTATTCGCATATTGCAATTCCGTTGTAGAAGCGCACAGCTTTGACGGCGCAACCGAAAAAGACATCTTTGCCGTAAACGCTATGGCGGCGTTCTATGAATACTATGAAGCGGCTTGCGAATATGCCAACAATACACAAGGTTAATAGAAACGGAGGATAATGAGAATGGAAAACGAAAAAACCGTAAAGAAATTTGAAGCCCCCATGCTCCAAATCATTCACCTGACCGAAACGGATATCATCACCACAAGCGGTGGTAGAGATGACGAAACCGAACTAATTCCTTTTGACAATTTAGGTTGATAACCGAATA
>JAZRZN010000015.1:0-4678 GCA_045601365.1 Clostridia bacterium
ACTGACCAAGCGAGGCTTAGTCAGCATTTTCGATTATTACCAAAAGGTACATATTTAATTTTGAATTGAACCGCCGTGTGCCGAACGGCACGCACGGTGGTGTGAGAGGAGGGAATAAAATCCCTCCTACTCGATTCCGAATACTTGATTTATGCGCGTAGGGTGCGGCGTCCCCGACGCACCGCTTGCAATGTTTATTGCAGGAACATGTTTTTTATCCTTTTACACACTCTCTTGTGTCATTGCGAGGAGCGAAGCGACGTGGCAATCCGGATACAATACAAAAGTTACTTTATGTCGAACATGGATTGTCACGCATCCTTTCGGATGCTCGCAATGACACGATATATAAAGATATGAAACATACCGTAATTTCCTGCAATCTTTTTCACATAAGCGGAACGCCGGGGACGGCGTTCCCTACGGGATAATTATTTATACACTCTGAAGCCGTTGCCGACGATTTGTGAGGATTCGGAAAAAATAATAAAAGCATTCGGGTCGATTTTTAAAACTCTTTTTTGGAAAGCGACCGTTTCTTTTTCTTTCAAAGCGCAAACGATCATATTATTATCGTTCATTGTATAAGCGCCCTTGGAATCAAGTACCGTAATTCCGCGCGGTGATTTCGAAACAAGGTATTTTGCGATCTCGTAGCCTTTATCGGTCACAACAAAAGCCAATTTGGAGACGTTCAGCTTTTGGATCAGTATGTTTATTGAAAATGATGAGACGACCAATGCAATGATGCCGTAGAGGCATAGATCAATGTTCCGAAAAACTATCAGTGATAGCAAAATAACGCAAAGATCGACGGCTAACAGCAGATTGCCGATCTTGATATGCGGAAAAGCTTTTTGAACAAGCCTTGCCATAATGTCCGTTCCGCCTGTAGATGCGCCGTTTATCAGCGTAAGACCGATGCCTATCCCATACAGGATCGAGCCGAATATCGCGGCAAGCAAAACATTGTCGGTAAGCGGCGGTATATAATTTGAAACAAGTGAGACCAAGCCGGAAAGCAACGCCGCTACCCAGACCGTATTTATAACAAAGCCCTTACCTAAAAACGGTATTGATATAAGTAACAAAGCGCCGTTTATAACAAAATAGGAAAGTCCCTGATCTATATTGAATGTGTGGTATAGAATAGTTGCAATGCCCGAAACGCCTCCGCTTACGATTTTGTTCGGCGTGTAAAATACACCTATTGCGAATGCGACCATCGCAACCCCGACGACAATGAATACGATTTTCAGTATTCTATCCTTGAATGACAATATCTCACCTCATTATTGTGATCTTACCTGAATCGGAAATAAAACGGGTTTTGTATAAAAAATCGGTCGGAATAAACTACTCCGACCGATGCTTGCGATTATCGGATCAGTTCTCCGCAACGATAACTGTAACGTTCGGATGAAGCTGAAGTACGCTTGCGGGAACGGCGGGTGTGATCTTGCCGTAGAAAGCCTTTTCAACTATTTCCACCTTGGCGGGACCGTTGGCGATAAGCAGGATGTGCTTGGCATCCATGATCTGCCTGATACCCATTGTCAACGCCTGCTTGGGAACGAGCGAAATATCGTCATAAAAACGTGAATTTGCCTTGATGGTCGATTCTGTGAGTGAAACTACGCTTGTGTTCGGAACGAACTCGGTGTTCGGCTCGCAGAAGCCTACATGACCGTTGAGACCGATGCCGAGAAGCTGTATGTCACGCGGACCGATGCTTTCAAGCAAAGCGTTGTAGCGGGCACATTCGGCGTCAAGGTCGGTTGCGGTACCGCAGGGGAGATTGGTGTTCTCCTTTTTGATGTTGAGCTTGGAGAAGAAATTCGTATCCATGAAATAACGGTAGCTGTTTTCGTTTGCGCCGTCAAGTCCGACATATTCGTCGAGGTTGACCGTGCGCACGCGCGAGAAATCAATGTTTCTCTTTGCAACGTTATCGTACATTTCGATGGGTGTTTCGCCGGTGGCAAGTCCGAGTACGCTGTCGGGCTTTTTGATGATCTGCGCAGCCATTATGTCAGCCGCCAGACAGCTCATTTCGTGTTTTGTTTTAACCTTTAAGATGTTCATGTAAAAATTCAAGTCCTTTCATGATTGATTTTATACAAGGCTCTTTGCCTTCGTATTCGATTGATAAATAGCCGTCGTAGCCTGCCGAAGCAAGGATTTCAAGGCATTCTTCAACGGGTACGATACCGTCACCGACAGATGCGCCGCGTATGAAATTACCGCCGCGTGTAACGATGCAATCATCGTTTTTGTCAAAACGGTAAAAATCCTTTGCGTGAACGTAAAAAGCGTATTTTACCGCTATGGACACGGCTTCGACGGGGGATTGGTCAACGCAGAGGAAATTGCCGATATCCACAAGCCAACCGAAGTTTTCACTGTTCACGCCCTTGATTATCTTTTCCACTCTGTCGGCATCCTGACTGATGAAACCGTGATTTTCGGTCATGGTCTTTACACCGAGCGTCTGCGCGTAATCGGTGACTTTGCGGCAAGCGGAAACGACCTTGTCAAGATAAAAATCAAATTCCTGCGGCATGCCATCGGGATAGGCGTAAAACGCATCGTGACGCATGAATTTTGCGCCGAGCGCGTGCGCGACATCGACCTGTCCCTTAAGGCGGGTTATTTCGGTTTCGATGTCATCGGCGATAAGATTCGCGCTGATCGCGTAATTCGTTATTTCTATATTCTGTTTTTTCGCTTCTTCTTTTAAGACGGCGGCATATTCGATTTGTGACATGCCGTTTTCGGGACAAAGATCGGTAAATTCAATGCCGTCAAAGCCCATATCGGCGGCAAGCTTTATGACGGAAAGCTGATTCTCTTCGCCTGCCCGTATCAACTGTGAAAAGCTGTAAGACGATACGGCTAATTTCATTTGTTATCTCCGAAAAAAATTATTTCTCAAGCTCGCGCAGGAACGCATAAGCAGTTTTTATATCTTCGTACGGGTTATCGCCGACCTCACGTTCAATGGTAAGGAAGCCCTTGTAGCCGATTTCATCAAGTGCCGCAAGATATGCTTTGAAATCTACATTGCCCGTGCCGAGCGGAACTTCGCGGAAAAATTCCTTGCCCTCGTACTCGGTGGGGATCGGGTGAACGACCTGATAAATGTATTCGGGATCGCCGTCAAGAAGCTTGATGCCGTCCTTGGCGTGCGTGTGAACTATATATGAGCCGAGCGTCCTGACCGCCTTAACGGGATCGTCGCCCGTGACCATGACGAAGTTGGCGGGATCAAGGTTTACTCTTACGCCGCCCGAGACAAGCGAATCGAGAAATTCCTTAAGTACGGTCGCACGTTCGGGACCCGTTTCAACCGCAAAATATGCACCGTTATTTACGGCATATTCACTCAGCTCACGGCATGCATCCTGCATTATCTTGTAGCGCGGATGGTTCTTGTCTCCGGGAACGACACCGATATGCGTCGTGACAACGTTTGTTTCAAGCTCCAAAGCAAGGTCAACTATGCGCTTTGATTTTTCGACCAATCCGGGATTCAGCTCGGCATTGCCGAAGCCCATTCCGAGATCACCGCAGAGAGCCGAAAACTTCAGTCCGTTATCCTTGAGCTTTTTGAGGATCTCTTTTCTTGCACTTGCCGAAAGATTTTCCGGGGCATGCTCGCCGTTGGTGCAATACATCTGAATGCCGTCAGCACCCATTTGTGATGCGGCACTTATCGCTTCGTCAAAAGGAAGCTTGAAGGATTCCAGCATAACGCCTATAGGAAACTTGTACATGATTTCTTCTCCTTGATTTTACGCCTGCTATTTTGCGGCGAAATGTTTTAGTTACATTTTAGATTATAATACAACTCATTGTTTTTTGCAATAGAATATTTGAAAGAAAACTTCAAAATTTATTGATTGTTCATATTGTATTCAAATAATGCTTGAATCTGTATGTACAACTATAGCAGAATACATATAATATGTATATACAAGAACGCTGTTTTTGTTGATTTTGCGTCCGTGACGCACCGTACGGGATACGATGATTTGTTCGTATGCGTGATCCTGCACAAAACGTTGTTTTTTCACTGAAATAAAAAATGAAACGATTGATTTTTCGCTTGCTAAAATATCTCTTTTCAGCTATAATATATAAAAATGTGTCTGTAGCTCAGTGGATAGAGCGCCGGACTCCGACTCCGGGTGTCGCAGGTTCAACTCCTGTCAGGCACACCATATCAAACAAGCACCGATTACGGTGCTTGTTTGATATCGTAAAAGTGTAACAGGAGTTGAAACGGAGCGGTACAGAGCAACAGCCCAGTGTAAGCGTCGAGGCAAACGCCGCTCGCCGCAAATGCGCGTAAAAGCGCATTTGGTTGCTCGCTTCCGTTGCCTCGCCTTTTCCCCATGAAGCCACAGCTTCATGGGGTCCCCGGAAACCGCGGAGAGACCGAGCCCGCAGGCGAGAAAAACTCCTGTCAGGCACACCAGAAAAATGGGGTTGTTAAAAAAGTCCCATTTTATACTGCGTGACACCGTAGTGAACGGTCTTGACCGTTCCGCAAGTGCGAAGCGGGTGGCAGGAAAGTACAGTGTGCTTTATATCTTTATATATCGTGTCATTGCGAGCATCCGCAGGATGCGTGGCAATCCATGCTTGGCGTTAAAGTAACTTTTGCACACATATG
>JAZRZN010000016.1:0-27289 GCA_045601365.1 Clostridia bacterium
AGTATCTTTTCAAGCATTTCCGACATATTCCGTCTCTTCTCCTTTCCGCTTCCAAACAGATTTCCGTATGTTTGCGGTGCTTCCTCTCAATTACGCTTCGATTTCACACCTTGTCAGAATTACTGTTTGAAACATACATTTCAAATTGACGCTTTGAATTGTTCAGCCCTTCCCGTTTTCACGGTACTATGGCTTCTGCTGACTTCTTGCAGTTCGTTGTTACTACGGCAAATGTGACCGTCTGCAAGACCTCACGGGATAAACCAATACTCTTTCCTCGTCTACCTGCTTGATTTACGCAATAGGGTTACGGTTACCTTTTGGACTTCGTTGCTTTTAGCCAACTTATCCGCCTATTACGCCTTCGTATCAAGTTTCTGTTCGTCAGGCTACGATTTTGCTATCCCTTCTTCTCGCCTGCACCTCACGATACAAACCTTGGGAGTCGCTTTCGAGTTCGTCGGTAACTACGCCTCGGTGGACTTTCACCACAGAGCATTGATATGCCCGTCATACTAAAAATTCGCTCGGCAACGTTCACGCCGGGCGAATTTGTTATGTAATGAAATAAAAGTTTTTTGCCGAGCTTTTTTTCAAAAAAGCTCGCAGGGTGCGGGACAGCGTCCCGCGAAAAAGGGATGCGGGACAGCGTCCCGAAAAAGAGGTTTGGGGCAGCGCCCCAAAAGAGGGGGACGGAGTCCCCGCATATCTTCGTTTACAGCTTATAGTTTTCGCCGTATATACCGCCGAACACGCCTTTGTCTATAAGCGCCTTATTGTCCTTATGTGCGATCAGCCACTTGTTCTTTTTGAACAGCAGTTTATCCTGCGGCTTGAAATCAAGCGAGGTGTTCGTGCCTTGCTGAAGTCCCACAACACAGCCGAAGCCCTCTTTTTGCGTTTCTATCGGGCAGAAGTGGAGCGTTGTTGAATAGACCTCTATCGCCTCTCCCTTAAGCACCTTGAACGCCTTGACTTTTGCTGAATCGTATTCGCTGTTTGTGTCAAGGTCACGCACATCGCCAAGCAAAAGGATCAAATCGGTAACGGCGATATTGACCTCGGAGCATTTGTGCCACTCAAGGGCGTTGAGCGTATCGTTGTGACCGTAGCAATAGCCGAGCTGCATCGGAAGCTGTCCGAATATCTCGCTTTCAAGTGTATCTCTTATCGCAAGCTTTTCAAATTCCTCGCGGGACGGCTCATATACCGAGCCTTCCGCAGGCATCACCTGCTTGCTTCCGAGCGCGATTATTTCGCTTGCGTCGATGTCTATTACTCTTCCGAACTGAGCAAATTCCTTATCTGTAACTCTGTAAATCTTCATTTTTCAAGCTCCTTAATAACATTTTCGGCGGTATCGATTATCCCGAAATCCGCAAAATCGAATATCGGGGCTTTCCTGTCCGTGTTGACCGCTATCACGGTTTTTGAATTTTTCATGCCGACTATATGATGCACCTGCCCCGAAATGCCGAACGCGATATAGATATCGGGGTTTACCGTCTTGCCCGTCAGCCCCACCTGATAAGAATACGGCATAATATCCTTATCTACCGCACCGCGCGATGCCGCGAGCCCTGCACCGATATCTTGGGCGCATGCGGCTATTCTCTGCGCATTATCAGCGGCGCCGACACCGACGGCAAAAATCATGCTTTCGCTTTCTTCCTCCGTGCGAACTGTCGCCATCGCGGGACGTGTTTTGCATCTGATGCACGCGATCACATTGCCCGAAAACGCCGGGCGGTACATGTAAAGTGTTTTGCCGTCTGTTTCAAGCCTTGTGCAATCGGCGCAAAGTCCTGTTTCAAGCATCACCGCGACACGCGCGGAAACCTCCTTGCTTTGCGCGTCCGCCGCCCACAGCACCGCGTCGGGATCGCCTGCCTTGATTTTTTCTGTGATATCCTCGGCATTTGTCATTTCGATAACGGTGATGTTTTCGGTGACAGTCTCTGCAAATTTTCTCGGCTTTTCGCCGATGATCCACACATTTGCAAGCTTGCTTTCACTTTTTTGCGGCTTCTGCTCTTCGGCTTTTTTGAGCTTGGCTTCGGCAATGATATTCTTTATATCTTCGGCTTTTACGAATGTGCATTTGCGCTTTTCGGTATCGTTTTCAAACGTTTTTACGACCTGTGTCGGCGAACCGGCAAGCCCGCAACGAAAAGCATCAGCCAAAATATCATTCGCGTTCAAAATGCGCAAAGTGCCGACTTTTGAGCGCATGCGCGGCAGACGCAGTTCGTTGATGCGCTCTACCGTTATGAGCGCCGGAAAGCTTACCGTATCTGATGCCTGCCCTCTGCGCACGCAGGAAATGCTGTTCTGAGCAACATTTTCGACGCTCATAACATTCGTAATAAGCGAATATCCGAGCTGTTGGGCAAGTCCGGGGCCGACCTGCGCCGTATCGCCGTCAAGTGTCTGCCTGCCGCATATCACAAGATCGGGAGACAGCATCTTTATCGCAAGCGAAAGCGTATACGATGTCGCAAGCGTATCAGCCCCCGCAAAGGCGCGGTCGCATAACAGCCACGCTTCCTTTGCGCCGAGCCGCGTCAGCTCGCTTAAAAACTCTCCGCATTTTTCGGGAGCCATGGAGATGAGTGTGATCTCATTATCCGGGATGCGCAAAGCCGTTTCATATGCGCATGCGTCAAACGGATTCAGCTCTCCGCTTACGCTCTGCTTTATGCAAACTACGGTTTTCATTTGTTTCTCTCCGCGTATATCGGCGCGAGCGCGTCATGTATGCGAACATATTCTTTGAACAGTTCAGCATATTTTGCGGTGTTCTCGGGGATCGGCTGAACAGTCGTTTTGACGCGGATAACTTTTTTTACCGCTTCCTCGGGCGATGTGAACACGCCCATGGCGATACCCGCGAGCATCGCCGAGCCGAGCGACGAATCACTGCTGTATGTGACATCAAGCTCCATATCAAGGCAATCCGCGGTTATCTGACGCCACAAAACGCTTTTTGAGCCGCCGCCGATAAGCGTTGCGTGACGCGCGCACGGTATGCCGAGTTCGGCAAGCTTCATTTTGGAATGTATAAGCGAATATGCCACTCCCTCAAGCACCGCGCGTGTGAAATGCGCGCGTGTGTGCGTTGCGCGGATGCCGACAAAGCTTCCGCACAGGTCGGGGTCGGCATACGGCGTAAGCTCACCGTTTATATACGGATGATAAACAAGACCTTCACTGCCGACGGGGATGTTTTGCGCATCCGCATGCAGATCGTTATAATTGCTTCCGAAGGTGTCACGGTACCAGCGCATGGAAGATGCCGCCGCCTTTGTCGCCGCGCCGGGATACCACAGCCCGTCAACTATGTGCGAATAGTTTACAAGGTCGCGGTCGGGATACGGTTTGTCGGTCATCACGCATATTCTGCCCGCGGTAGCAAGCTTGACAGTCGTATCGCCCTTTTTTACCGCGCCGGAAGCAAATACCTCCATAACGGTATCGGTGCTTCCGCAAATAACGGGAGTACCTTCCTTGAGCCCTGTCGCCCGCGCTGCCTCGCGCGTAACGAAGCCGGCATTATCAAACGGTTTTCTGATCTCGGGCAGGCATGACATATCAAGCCCTATCATGTCGCACAGCTCCTTCGACCACTCGTTTTTTGTGCAGTCAAGCAGCATCGAGCCCTGCGCGTCGATGATATCGGTGCAGTAAACGCCCGTCAGAAAATAGCGGATATAATCCTTTTCAAAGAAAATGTGGCGTATTTTGTCAAATGCGTCGCGGTCGTTTTCCTTGTACCACAGCATTTGCGGCATAGTCCATATCGTATCGGGCTTGTGAAAGGTCTTTGCGAAAATCTCGTCTTGGAAATTTTCACGCAAATAAGCCGATTGCTTTTTCGAACGGCTGTCCGTCCAATGCACTGCCGGGAAAAGCGGCGTAAACCTTTCATCCGTCGCCACCCATGTATGCGTTGCCGAATCTATCGCCACCGCAAGGATATCGTCGCTGTCAGCTCCGCTTTTTTCCAAAAGCTCACGGATATTTGCGCAAAGTGCCTTACACCAATCTTCGGGCTTTTGCTCGCAGAAGCCGATCTGCGGATAGAGCGTCGGATATTCCGATGAGCTTTCGGCAACGGTCTCGCCGAGCGTGTTTATCATTGAAGCCTTGCTTGAGCCGCCGCCGAAATCTATTCCGAGTAAGTATTTCATATTACTTTGTAAGCCATGCGTGGTCGGGGTCTGTTGACATAAAGAAGCCTCTGTGGTCACAGCTCATCATCCACAGAAGATATCCCTTGTAGCCGGGCGCAACGGCACACGGATGGAACCCGACGGGTATTTCGACAAAATCATTGTTGTATGTGGTGTATGTTTCGTCGATAGACTTATCCTGCGTATATACCTTTTGTATGCCCATGCCCGTGGGACGGTCGTATTCGTAATAGTATATTTCTTCCGCAAAGCCCTCGGCAGGCATATTTTCGGTATCGTGCTTATGTCCGGGGTACGAAGACCACTGACCGCCGACGATGAAGTTTTCGCCGACATAAACTCTGCCCGCTTCGATGCGCTCGTCGATAAGGAAATGCGCTTCACGTTCAAAGCCGGGCTTGCCCAAAAATTTAACGATGACATCGTCGGGAGTGATGAGCTGAGGTGCATATTGCCTGTCGGCGGGACACATCGCTATGGCGATATCAAGCGTATCGCTTACGCACTCCACTTCAAACGCGGTGTTCACGGGAATATAGAACGCATATGCCTTGCCGTCGAAAACGTTTTTGCGCTTGCCGATGTTCTTCCAGTCAGCGCCGCCAGAAACATTGCACTGACCGCCGAGGATCGTGCAGGCGTATTCGCGCTTGTCATCTGCCTTAAAGCTTTCTTTCATTCCCTTTTCAAGATGAAGCATGCTTACTTCAAGTACTTTACAGCCTGCTTCTCCGTTCTTATAGATCTCGGTAACTCCGTTTTGTTTAGTCCAATGCTTTTTATAATTCATGACCGTTCTCCTTCAAAAATTTAATTACAGTATCATAATCCGGCACGCTCTCACGCGCACCGATGCCCGTACACTTTATTGCCGACACGGCACTTGAAAACAGACAGCACTTTTTGTAATCGAAGCCTCTTGCGATCCCGCACGCGAATGCGCCGTGGAACACATCGCCAGAGCCGTTGGTATCGACGGCATTGACCCTGAATGCGGGATATTCCCAAAATTCTTTACCGTCATAATACAGTCCGCCGTTTTTGCCGCAGGTGATGACTACCACCTCGGGGTGATACATCTGCATGAGCTTTTCCGCGGCATCGCGGACGTTGTTTTCGCCCGTGTGTTTTTGGGCAAATTCCTCCGACGGTATCATTATGTCGGCAAGCACAAGCAGACGCTCTATCCCGTCATACAGTCCGCCGCAATCGTAAAGCACCTTTGTACCGTTTTCCCTTGCGATGCGTGCGGCAGTCTCGGCACCGTCAATCTCATTGCCGTCTATCATCAGTATATCCGCCCGCTTCACCTCATCCGCCTGTTTTTCGCTGAGTTCAAGCGGCGGCAGATCGCCTTTATCGAACACACATGTGCGCGTGGCGGTGTTTTCGGCAAGCCAAATGGTAGATGTAAATGAGCGGTAGCCGTGTTCCACCGTTATATTATCCGTTGCGACATTATATTTTTTGAAATCCTCAAGCAGGAATTTACCGCCGTTGTCATCGGAAAGCACTCCGATGAACGAAACGGACGTGCCGAGCTTTGATGCGGCGACAAGTCCGGTTGCGGCAGGACCGCCTCCTGCCGTCTTTGTGTTCAACGCTCTTATTTTCGTGTCCTCTTTCGGGTAGGACGGCACGGTAACGAGCGTATCCATTACGCATGCGCCTATTCCCGTTATCGTTGCGCTCATAACGCCTGCCCCGCCGCTCCCGTAAGCTCTATCTTTGAAAGTGCAAGCTGTTTTACGGTTTCGATGGGCTTCTTCATGAAAATATCGACCGCGACGCTTCTTGCGGGATCGCTTATGGCTTCAAGCGCACCGTCGGCGAACGCACAGCATACGTCCGTACCGATGTTCATTTTTCTCACGCCTGCCTTGATAGCCGCCTTTACCTGATCGTCGGGGATGCCCGAGCCGCCGTGAAGCACGAGCGGTGTTCTCTTTGTAGCCTCATATATCGCGCCGACTCTGTCGATGTCGAGCTTCGGGGGCTTCTTATAGTGACCGTGCGCGTTGCCTACAAGCACCGCAAGGCATGTAACGCCGGTAAGCCTTGTAAATTCAGCCGCCTCCTCGGGAGTGGTAAATTCGCCCATAACATCGTCGTTAACACTGCCGATATGTCCTATTTCGCCCTCAACGCTCACGCCGACCTGCGCACACATTTCGATAACGCGCTTGGTAAGCTGAACGTTTTCGTCGAACGGATGCACCGAGCCGTCTATCATGATGCCCGTTGCGCCGAGACGCAATGTCTTTATTACTTCCTTTTCGCTCGGGCCGTGGTCAAGGTGGAAGCACACGGGCACCGACGCTTTCTTTGCCGCCGCAAGGATTATCGGCGCAAGATAGTAGCCGCACTGCTCATTTATAAGACGCGGGTAAACCTGAATTATTACAGGTGCTTTGGCTTCCTCGGCGGCAGAGATGACACCCATCACCGTCTCCATATTATACACGTTGAACGCGGGAATGCAAAAGCCTTTTTTATCCGCAAGTGAAATTATTTCCTCAAGTGTAACTAACATGTCTTTTCCTCCTTAACCGAGCAGAAGCTCTTCAAGCGAAACGATCTCAACATCGCTCTGTTCGACATTCTTAAGCGCAACATACTCCGAAACAGATGCGGTAACGATGCGGTCGGCTTTTACGCCTTTTGCATTGTTTATTCTGTCCTCGGCGACCTTGAGCATCACATCGGGCATCCACTGCGCCATAAGGATATTGCCTGCCCACATGGTGTCCTTGCCGTGCATCAGCATTTCGTCAAGCTCAAAATACGCGGAAATTATCTTTCTTGCTTCCTCCGTTTCCGAAAGGTCACGCGCAAGCCGGAACGGGTCCTGATATACGGCATGCTTATCCGATTTTTTTGGTGCAAAAGCATTGAGCTTCTCGCTTACGAATGACGTGAACGTCTTTACCTGCGGCTTAAGCTCAACGCCGTATTCCTTATACGCACGCTTGAACACCGACGCATCCTGCGGATCGAAGGCAATGACCGTCTTGAAGTTTTCAAGTGCTTCCGCGCAGGCGGTCATCTGCTCCTTTGTTTCCTCAACATCCGCAATGAGATACTCAAGCTGTTGAGCCGAAGCGGGTTCGTTTTCAAGCACGGTGAACTTTATTCCGGCTTTATCGAATGCCTTTATCGCCTTTACAGCCTGAGCGGGCGCAATGTAACGCGCGTCAACGCCGAGGAACAAAAGCGTATCGGTAAGCGCGGAATGCTTGCTTATTTCCGCCTTAAGCTCATCTGCGATCTCCGTCTTACCGTAAGCGTTGCCGGTTTCAAGGCAGTTATCAACAAGAGCGCCGATATATTCGGGAAGCTTATCGTTGAGCGCGGCATCGCGGCGGGCATCCTTTATGAACATAACAGGGTCCCAGCCGGTCACGCATTCCTTTGTGCAGGCGGCGCAGCAGGCGCATTCGTATACGTTATCTATGACCTCCGATAAGTCAAAGGTGTTTCTGTTTACAAGTGAAAGACCGAGCGCACGGGCGCGGGCGGTATTTCTTTCAAGTCCCGTGGCATTGCCTATCGGGCAGATATGACGGCACATCCAGCAAAAGCGGCAGGAATCAACATGCTGTTTACTTTTTTCGTTCATTATATCCACACTCCTAATTCATTATAATCCGAGCTTGAAGGGATTCATTATTCCGTTGGGGTCAAGCTCGCGCTTGATGCCCTCGAACACCTGCATTGCCGGACCGTACTGCTCTTTCATAAGTCTGCCGAGCTTTATGCCTACGCCGTGGTGATCGTTCACTACGCCGCCGTGCGCGATAGCGGTACGCACACCGCAGGTCCATATAGCCTGATGCAGACGGAGCGCCTCGACCGGGTCTTGCGGAACGTCCTTGCCGTCAACTATGAAGCGGTCGTAAACCATTGCGCCCCACTCGTACCAATGTGAGAAGTGCGCGATGAACTTCGCCTGCGGGAAGTTGGTTTCAACGGCTTCTTTCATAGCCCAATATATTTCCTCTATCTTGCCGTAGGGAGCGATAGTGTCCATCGTGCCGAACATCTGGGGCAAGTCCATCATGTGTCCGGGATAGAAGAACGTTATCTTCTCGTTCCACCACTTTTCGCCGTACTCACTGCCCATATCCTCCGCGCCGTACTTGCCGAAGGTCTCAAGCAGTATCTTTTCCTCGACGTCAACCATTTCCTTAACGCCCTCATAGGCTACGTTCATGAATGCGCCCTCACGCTCAACGCCTACTATCTTCTTGATGAGCGAAGCGGTTTCGGCGGGATCGTACAGACGCATTACCGACGGCTTGAACTTCTGCAAAAGCTCACGCGAAGCCTTGAACGCACCGCTCATATCCTTGAAAAGGAAGCCTCTGAAGCGGCGTACCTCAGGCTGATCGAAAATGCGTATCTGCGCCTTTGTGATAACACCGAGCGTTCCCTCCGAGCCGATGAATATCTGGTTGAGGTCGGGACCTGCCGCGTGCTTGGGCGCGGATGAAGTATTGATTATATCGCCGTTGGGAAGCACGACCTCCATCTGAAGCACCATGTCGTCTATCTTGCCGTACTTTGTCGAAACGACGCCGATACCGCGGTGTGCAAGGAAGCCGCCGACAGTTGAGCATGTAAGCGATGACGGATAGTGCATCGTCGCCTTGCCGACCTCGTTGGCAGCCCATTCGATGTGCTTGTATACAGCGCCCGTGCCGCACTCTATATACATTGCGTCGGTGTTGACCTCATATATTTTGTTCATGCGCTTGGTATCAAGCACGATGCCGCCGCAAACGGGTATCGCGCCGCCCTGCGTTCCGCCGCCGCCGCCCCATGTGGTAACGGGTATCTTGTAATAGTTGGCTATCTTAAGCACCTTGCTCGTCTCCTGCGCGTCCTTGGGTGCAACGACGAAGTCAGCCTGCGGCATAAGTCTGCCGCGGTCAGCCCACATGCGCGAAAGCCAATAGTAATCCACGCTGTGAGTGATCTTGTCGATCTCTCTTGTCGAACAGTTTTCCTTGCCTACCGCATCCTCAAGCTCGGTAAGGATCATTGCCTGCAAAAAGTCATTAGTCTGCATTTTTCATTCTCCTTAATCTAATGTTTTATCAATATTCAGGTTGGGGAAATACTTTGTAAATTCACGCATTTCCTCGGTATAATCACCCGCTATCTCAACAAAATGGTGGATGTACGGACCGTCAAGCAGTCTGTCCTCCCACTTTTTGAGGTTATCGAACTCAGCCCAGATGTATGAACCGTGCGTCTGCGGTCCGGGCACGGTATCGACCTTGCCGGAAAGCATGTAATATGTGCCGTTATCCTGGTCTATCCTTGCAAGCGTGTATGTACCCTCCTTGCCCTTGAACCATGCGCGCTGATTTACAAGACGGGCCTGACAGTTTTCGTCCTTGACCGAGAACGGGAACTGTCCGCAATGCCAGAGCAGCTCCGCATTTTTGTTTTCGGGATGGCGAACCGTAAATTCGCCCATGAACGGTCTTTGCTTGCCCAGCGATGCCGATTCGAGCAGAACCATCGTCATCGCGCAGTGGATATCGCTTTCACAGCTTATCATATATCCCATGTCGTTCAGAATGCCGTACATCGCGCAGGGTGCAAGTCCGTCGAACATAAGCGGTGTCGCCGTCCAGCACTCGGCAGACATGACATCGAGCTTGAATTCCTCAAACAGCCCGATATACGTTACCGCAAGGCAAGCCATAGCTTCAAGGTATTTGGGCGTAAGCTCGTCCATTTTGTAGTTTTTCTTAAGAAAATCAACAAATTTTGCTATATCTTCGGTTTTGGTTTCCTTGTTTTTATTGTAACGATCCTGCAAAACAGCAAGGTTGATGGGAACTATTCTTAATCCGAAGCGATTCATCAGCTCGCCCTCGTTCCATATTACCGAGAAGAACGGCGCGGGGCGTGTGCCGAGCTGACCGATGCGCAGTGATGTGAAGTTTTTCACCATGCACGCAACGCGCACGAATTTATCAAATCCGTTCCTGAACTCATCGGATCCGACCTCACACGAAATGATGTGCGAGAACGGGATGCCGTATCTCTGGAACTGACGCGAAAGCCCAAACAGACCGCACTGCGAGTCCGTGGGGCGCACACCGTCAACATAGTATTCGTCGTCGAGCGGCGCCCAAAGCAGAGTGGGCTTGCCGACTGCCTTCGCAAGGTCTGCGGCGGCTTCCTCGTTGCCGAAGTTGCAGTTGATTATCATTATCGCGTCAACATTTTCGTTTTTGAAGCGTTCCGCACACGCGGCGGCGGAATCGTCATCGAAAATCAGGTCATTACAGCCGAGCCCCTTCGTATCGACAAACGAAACATTTTCGTTCGCAAAATTCTTTTCGATGTACGAAACGAATCTTTCCTTGCGTTCCTCAGCCGAAACCCATGTAAGGAAGGTCTTGGCGGGACGGTTGTTCGTGTTGCGTCTGAGCGGCACAAGACCTATTTTGATATTATGGTCGATCATAAAAATCCCTCCCTGTTTGATTTCAACAACATTATAAATATATATTTTGATTTCCGCAATGTTAAAAACAATTTATTTTTTGTAAAAAACGATACAAAATCAAAAAAATGTGATAAAATATCTTTAATGAACGAAAGGATGAATGCCAATGAGAATAATCCCGTTTGAAGAGCTGTACCACACCGATTTTTTTATCAGCGAACCGTTTGCGAAGTTTCAGAATTGGTATTCGCGCGAAAATATTTATTCATGTATCGGGCGCAGTAAGCCATCTCACACTCTGCTGTGGTTCAAAAATTCGCGCGGCAGGATAACAGATACCGGCGGCAATATCATCGAAATAAGCCGTAATCAGCTCGTTTATACCGCCAAAGGCACGGAATACACCGTCGAATTTTTCGATACCGCGCCGAGGCAGGTGGATTCCATCGTACTGCACTTTCAGATGACCGATATAAACGGCGACGACATCGCGCCCACGCTCTTGCCGGAGCTTTGCATCAAAAATGTGGATGTCTCGACGGGGCTGGCACTTGAGGAGCTTTGCGAGGAGTTCAAGAAAAACATCGTATGTATCCCCGAAACCAACGCCGTTATATATAAGATACTTGCGACCGTTTGTAAAAAAAGAAGAAAAGCTACGGCTACAAACAGATACGCATGCATCAAAAACGGCATTGAACTGCTTGAAGCCGATTCGGATATGAGCATTTCCGACATTGCCCGTGCCTGCGGTGTAAGCGAATGTTATTTCCGCAGACTTTTTAGGGAATACAGCGGATATTCGCCGATGGAATTCAGGCAAAAGCATCGCATCGAACGTGCAAAACAGCTTTTGCTCTCCGATATGCTGTCGGTGAACGAGATCGCCGCCGAGCTGCATTTTGCCGACATATATCATTTCAGCAAAACATTCAAAAGCATAACGGGAGTATCTCCGAGCAGTTTTTTACGTTCTACCCGCAAATAAAGTGAAAAGTTGTGTGTATATAGTGTTTTTTGCATTGACTTTGACGTTTGAAATATCTATAATAAGATGTGACTGATGCAAAGGAAGTGAAAAAATTTGGAGCTTAACGGAAAATGGATATTGAGCGGCAAGGACGAAAACGGCAAGCCGCTTATGCTTGATGCCTGTGTTCCCGGATGCGTACACACCGATTTACAAAAGCACGGCATCATCGGCGACATGTTTTACCGTGACAATTCAAAATCGGTGCAGTGGATAGAAAACAACGATTATACCTATACAAAGACATTCACGCTTGATTCCATCGAGCCGAATGCGTATCTTGAATTTGACGGGCTTGACACCTACTGCGATATTTACCTCAATTCGCAGAAAATCGCGCATTGTGAAAACATGCACATTTCCTATGGATTTTGCGTTGACGGCATCGTAAAGACCGGCGAAAACGTGCTTGAGGTAAGATTTTTCTCTCCCGTAAAGGCTGTCGAAGGGCTTGAGCTGTTGCCCGGCGCATTCACGCGTGAGCGCATGCACACAAGAAGGATACAATGCACATACAGCTGGGATTGGGTAGACCGCTTCGTTACCATGGGCATCTACCGGGACGTGCGTCTTGTATTCAGAAAGCGCAACGAAATAGATGATGTATATGTCTACACCAACGACATCAATCCGTACTCGGCACAAATAGCGCTGAAAATAAATATCCGCGATTTCGCCGAAAGCGATGACATACTTAAAATAGAGATATATTCTCCCGAAAACGAGCTTGTCTTTTCAAAGGAACGCAAGCTCATCCGCCGTGACATAAACGAATTTATCGACATCCATTCGCCCGAAATGTGGTATCCGAACGGTTACGGAAAACAGCCGCTCTACACGCTCAGGCTGACGGGTGCGAACAAAAAGGAGATAAAATTCGGCATACGCAAGCTGGTCATACTGCAAAAAGAAGATGCTCCCGGCTCAGAAGACGAAGCGATGTCGAAAGCCATAAGAGAACGTGACTTCGCCAAGCACGCTGACTTCAACGAAAGAGGCGCCTGCTTTACGGTACTTGTAAACGACATAAAAATAATGTGCAAGGGCGGCAACTGGGTACCGTGCGAGCCGTTCCCGTCGGAAGAAACTCCGCAAAAGATAACCCGTTTGCTTGAAGAAGGTCGCGCGGCGGGCGTAAATATGTTGCGTGTCTGGGGCGGCGGCATATTCGAGCGCGATGAATTTTATTCGGAATGTGACCGTCTCGGCATACTTGTAACACAGGATTTCCTTATGGCGTGCGGTACTTACCCCGAAAAAGAAGAATGGTTCGTTAAGGCGCTCAACGAAGAAGCAAAGGCGGCGGCGCTGAGATTACGCAATCACACATGCCTTGCATGGTGGAGCGGCGATAACGAAAACGCCGTGCGAGGCAACGAGAACAAAACCGATTTCGCAGGCTACCTCAGCGCGACGTTCGGTATAGAGCCCGTTTTATCGGTGCTTGATCCGCAGAGGCGTTTCCTGCCCTCTTCCCCGTACGGCGGCGACGTTTATTCCTCCGCCACGCGCGGCACGACGCATGTCACATATTATCTCGGACCGATATTCACATATGTACGCGATTCGGATTTTGCCGACTACCGCGATTATTTCAATTCATATCTTTCACGCATGAACGTTGAACAGCCCGCGATCGGCATGCCGTTCGTTTCGTCGCTTAAAAAATTCATGACCGATGATGACATTTTCGGCGACGATACTTACATGAGCGAGTTCCACACGAAGAACAATCCGGGCTTAGGCAAAATAACGCTGTACGGTTATGTTACGATGCTGACGGAAAAGATTTTCGGAAAATTTACTTCGGGCGAAGACAGAGTGCGCAAGATGCAGATGCTCCACTGTGAATGGACGCGCCTGAGCCTTGAGCTTTACCGCAGAAACAAGTGGTATTCTTCGGGCATCGTATATTGGATGTTCAACGATTGCTGGCCTGCGGCGAACGGATGGTCGTTCCTTGATTATTACACAAATCCAAAGCCCGCGTATTACACCTTCAAGCGTTGCGCCAAGCCCGTTATGTCATCGCTTCTCTTTGAAAACGGCAAGCTGGATGTTTATGTCTCAAACGATTCGCTTGAAAAGCACAGCGGTTCGGGCAAGGTGTACGCATATGATTTCATCAAAAACGAAGTCCTTCACGAAGAAGCATTCACATACACGGTCGCGGAAAATTCTTCCGCAAGCGTTTATCGGACAAATGCGGACAAGTTTGAAAAGTATTTCGGCTCATCCGTCGTTCTGATCTGCGATACGGACAACGACCGTTCGTTCCTGATCCCCAAGCGTTACAGCGATCTTGATATCACCTACGGCAAGGTACGCATCGTAAAACAAACAGATACCGAGCTTACCGTTACAGCCGACGAATTTACGCCGTATGCGATGCTCGATGTGCCGTACATGCTTTCGGACAACTGCTTTATGTTAAAAAAAGGTGAAACCGTCACCGTTAAAATAATAGGAGGTTTACAATGAAAAGATCTGAACTCAACAAAATCATGAAGGAAAACGACGAATTTATAAGAAGTCTCGGCTTCAATCTTCCGCCGTTTGCCTATTTTACCCCCGAGGAGTGGAAAGAGAAAGGACACGAGTATGACGAAATAAGAAATCACATGCTCGGCTGGGATATCACCGACTACGGTCACGGCGATTTTAATAAAACGGGACTGTTCCTGTTCACGCTCCGCAACGGCTCGCTTTCCGAACCCGACTGCAAGAAAACATATGCCGAAAAGCTTCTTATTTCCGATGAGGATCAGTATTCGCCGATGCACTTCCATTGGCACAAAATGGAGGATATCATCAACCGCGGCGGCGGACATCTTATAGTTGAAGTCTACAACTGCGCTCCCGATGAATCTCTTGCGGATACTCCCGTTACCGTCACCTGCGACGGACGCGTATTCACCGTTCCCGCCGGCACAAAGCTCTGCTTAAAGCCCGGCGAAAGCATCACACTGCCGCCTTATCAGTATCATGCGTTCTGGGCTGAAAAGGGCTTCGGCAAGGTGCTTATAGGTGAAGTTTCCATGGTAAACGACGACAATACAGACAACCGTTTCTATGAAAAGATGGGCAGATTCCCCACCATTGAAGAAGACGAAAAACCGTTGTATCTGCTCTGCAACGAGTATCCGAAGGCAAAATAAGGAGGCAAACAAATGCTGATTACCGTATTCGGTGAAATTTTGTGGGATATTTTCGGTGACGATAAAAAGATGGGCGGCGCACCGTTCAACTTTGCGGCACATGTCTCAAAGCTCGGCGGAAGTGTAAAGCTCGTTTCGGCTGTCGGCAACGATGATTTGGGCAAAGAGGTCATCAAGAACACCGAGGCCGTCGGCGTCGATACCGCGTATATCGCCACCGTCGAAAAGCCTACCGGGCGCTGTATCGTAACTCTTGACAGCAACGGCACACCGTCGTATGATATCGTCCGCGATACCGCCATGGACAACATTCCCCTGCCATCTGACGGCGTTTATGAATCCAACGCATTCTATTTCGGCACGCTCGCGCAAAGAAGCAAAGCTTCTTTTGATACGCTCCGTGCGCTTTTGGAGAAGGGCAATTTCGGCGAAGTATTTTTCGACATAAATATCCGCCAGAACTATTATTCCGATGAAATGATCGACGAATCGCTTAAGCACACAACGGTGTTCAAGATATCGCGCGAAGAAATAGATGTTTTGCATTTAGGCGGCACGAACGAGGAAAAATGTAAGATATTGGCTGAAAAATACCCGAATCTCAAGCTTATTATCGTTACGCTTGATAAGGACGGCTCACTTGTTTACGATTGCAAGGCTCAGCGTGTTATATACTCGCCCAAGCCGCAATCAAAGGTCGTTTCTACAGTAGGCGCAGGCGATTCGTTCTCGGCGTGCTTTGTATATAATTATTTGAGCGGTGCAAGCATCGAAAAGTGTGTTGAGCGCGCTACCGCGCTTTCCGATTATGTCGTTACACAGCTCGAAGCAGTACCGGAATACCCGGCAGAGCTTATCGCGAGAATAAAGCCGTGACGCTGTCCCCACTCCCCTTTTTCGCGGGGCGCTGCCCCGCACCCTGCGAGCTTTTTTGAAAAAAAGCTCGGCAAAAAACTTTTATTTCATTACTTAACAAATTCGCTCGGCGTGAACGTTGCCGAGCGAATTTTTAGTGTTGTTTTCCCGTAGGGAACGCCGTCCCCGACGCTTGCGCTTGCATAAAAAAGATCGCAGGAAAATACGATATATTTTATATCTTTATATATCGTGTCATTGCGAGCATCCGCAGGATGCGTGGCAATCCATGCTTGGCGTTAAAGTAACTTTTGCACATATGGATTGCCACGTCGCGTTGCTCCTCGCAATGACACAAGGGAATACGCGACATGATAAAATGTGTATTCCTGCAATAAACATCGCGTGCGGTGCGTCGGGGACGCCGCACCCTACGATCAAAGCGGCGCGAAGCGCAATAAAAGTTTTTGCCCCGCTTTTTTCAAAAAGCGGGCAGGGGTCACGGGGGCGGAGCCACCGTGTGTGACATTATTATTTTGAGGAAACGTATTTCTTGCGGTGTTCGTTCGGAGTTATTCCGAACTTTTTCTTAAAAATGCGGCTGAAATAGCTGATGTCCGAAAAGCCCGCAAGCTCTGAGGTATCCGAAACGGTGTGTCCGTTGTGCAGAAGCTCGCACGAATAATCAAGCTTTAGCTGTAAAATATAATGCTCCGGCGAAACACCGAATTTTTCCCTGAACAGCTTTTTTATATAAGAATAGCTCACTCCGCAAATCGACACCAGCTTTTCCGAGGTTATGCGCTCTGTGCTGAAATTTTCGTTTATATATTCCACCGCCTTTTCGATATGCGCATACTTATCGCCCGAAACATATTTTTTATCCTTTTCTATTTCCGCAAAAACAGCGTAGACTATTGAAAGACATTCATGATAATATCCTTCATTCTTAGCCGTCCACAGTGAAAACGCACGCTTGAACATGGCTGTAATGTTCTTGCTTTCGGAAAAATCGATCGCAAACGCCTTTTGCGAAACAGGCTTGTCGGACTGAAAATAAATATCTATGCATCCGCGGTTGACATCGCCGTCTTCATCAGGCACAAAGTTGCGTATCACCTTGTGAACGTGTGCCTTCCCCCACGGAAGAAATCGCACCGTACCGCGTTTGCATTTCAGCCGTTCTCCGTTATACAGTACCGTCGAATCGCCCGATAAATGGATTATCAGCTCATTGGAGTTTTCGTTGCCCGAAAAATCAAGAACATGCTCACGGTACTCATTTTCACTTATAAAGATGATCTTATTTATATATGTTATATTGAATGAATTATCCATTTGACGCTCCTTTATGCTTCATAAATACGATTATACCGCGAATATTATAATTTTTCAAGCAAAAAAAGTGTCCGAATGTGCAAAAAAGTCTTTTTGTATATTTTATTTTTTATTTTCCTGTGATATCATTTTTCCCGAGGTGAAAGAAATGGATAAACGCATATCTGATTTAGTTGAGAAAGCAAAAAAAGAAGACTTGACAGAAACAAGCAATACGGTAGAATACGATCCTTTTGACCTTGCACTGCCCGAAGCTGTCCTGAATGCCAAGCGTATAACGGAATATATTCTCGCCCAACCCGTGTTTCTGACCGACACGAACCGCTTTACGGGCTTGCTTCGTCTGCGCGGTATGGGAGTTCCCGGCGATATTTTCTCGCGTGCAGATCATGCGCACTTCAACGAAGCGGCATCGCATTTATATTGCCGTTACCCGGAAAATCTTGTGACCTTTGAATGGCAGCATTCGGCAGCCAATTACGAACGCATTCTCAAATTCGGCATCAAAAAATGCCTGAACGATATCGAATGTGCCAAAGAGCTGTACAAGTACGATAAAGATAAGTATGCTTTTGAGGAAGCTATGGAGATAGTTTGCCGCGGCGCTGTGGAATGGAGCAACAAATGCGCTCAACAGCATTTCGACGCCGCCGAAAAATGCACCGATCCCGCGCGTAAGGCAGAGCTTGAAAAGCTTGCGAATGCCGCAAGTAAAGTTCCTTACGAGCCCGCAACAAGCTTTTACGAAGGCTTGCAGACGGTCATATTCTGCTTCAACTTCCTGCCCGACAGCATCGGTACTCTTGACCGATACATGTATGATCTGTACCGTCACGATCTCGACAGCGGCATCATCACCCGCGACGAAGCAAAGAGTCTTTTGCAGGAAATATTCATATATATAAGCAACCATACCCCACCGCAGGCAGTCGCGCGTACAGATTTTTCAGCCGAGTGTCATTTTGCCATCGGCGGCTACAACGAAAACGGCGAGGACGGCTTCACTGACCTTTCAAGGCTCATTGTCGAAGCGCTTATGGAGCTTGACACACGCCGCCCGTCTATCTCACTGCGCCGGACAAATAAGACACCGTTCGAAGTCCTGCGTTTCATGCTTGATGCCGAGCGCAACGACAAAAACAAGCGCATAGCGTTCGCCAATGATGAACCGCGTATCAAGGCACTCGAAAACATCATCGGCATTCCGCACAGTGAAGCCATAAAATACACAATGGTCGGCTGTAACGAGCCGTCTCTTCCCGGCACGCTTTGGAAAGGCGGAATGACATGCAATATAGTGCGCTCACTGACCAATACACTTAAAAACAGAAAAGCCGAGGTCTGCGCGGCAGAGACGTATGAAGCTTTCGAAAAGATATTTGACGAAGAGCTGCTGAACGATATAGAGCTTATACTTGAATACGAAAAGAAGTTCAACGCGATCCGCGAAAAAGACATCAATGTGCTTTCGTGCTTCCTGCTTGACGGCTGTATAGAGAGCGGCCTTTCGGCAACGCAGGGCGGATGCAAAATCAAGCTCGGCGGCTTTAATGCAATGGGACTTACATGCCTTATTGATTCGCTTACGGTAATAAAGCAATTTGTGTTCGACGAAAAGAAAATTTCGATGGAAACGCTTATCACGGCACTCGAAAACAACTGGAACGGCTACGGCGATCTGCGCTCGGAGATAATCAAGCATGCAAAATTCTTCGGCAACGCAGAAGAAATATCCGATACAATAGCCCGAAAAATATCGGAAAAGCTGTACGATATCCTTTCTGTTCGCCGTTATGCTCACGGAGAACGGATCATTATCGGTACGCTTGCCGGATATAATCCGCATTATGCGAGCTTCGGCAAGCTGACACCCGCCACGCCCGACGGACGCTTTGACGGCGATGCGTTCATGGTAGGCACGGGGCAAGCCAACGGTAAGGACCGAAACGGACTTGCGGCGTTGATGCATTCGGTAGCGCAATCCGACCCGACACATATTTTCAGCGGACCCGTCGTCTGCAACATGCGTATTGAAGAAACCGTTATACGCAACGACGAGCAGTTTGAAAAGTTCTGCCATATGGTCGAAACATATTTTCGCTCCGGCGGAATACAGGTACAGCTCAATTATGTTTCAAAGGAAGAGCTGTTGGCGGCACGCGCCACACCGCAGGAGTACGGTTCGCTAAAAGTCCGCGTATCGGGATTTTCGGCAACGTATGTCAATCTTGACGAACGTATACAGGACGATATCCTGCGCAGAACGGTGACAAAATAATGTCCGGCAGTACATGATCCTGAGTAACTCCGTTATTTTTTCGGAAGAAATAGTTGCAAGGTACTACGGTATCACAATTCCACTTTTGAATAATAAAGCAGAGACGATTGCCGATATCGTCTCTGCGCTTTTGTTGGGACTTTTAACAGCCCCGTTGGATTATTCTGTTATTCGGTTATTCTTCTTTTGCGATACAGTGTGATACCGAGTAACGCACCGCCGAACATGAGTGTAAGCCAAAGTATTGCACTATTGCTGTCGCCTGTTGGCTTAGGCGTAGCGTCTATGATATTGAATGTCGCAGTAGCCTTGCCGCTGTAATTACCCATAAATTCGATATAGAGCTTAGCTGTTCCCTCTTTGTCGTTATCCTCATAACCTACGATCTTATAATCAACACCTTCAACAAGAATCTTATTGCCGTCCTTGACCGTGGGCTTGGGAGTTAAAGGCGTGCCGGTGTAATACTGAGTTGGTATATCTTCGATTTCCGCCTTGAAATCACCGGGGTTGCTGTCTCCCGCGGGCTTGGTGTTATCGTGACCGTCATTGTGCTTCTTAGGTATGATATCGAATGTGGTATTCAGTACGCCGTCATAGTTGTTCTTGAATTTGATCTTTACGGTGGCAGTACCTACATTTGTATTGTTCTGGTACGTTACATCGTACTGGCTGTTCGGGATAACATTGCCTTTTTCGTCTCTTACTACGATTTCATTATCGGGTGTTATCGCAGTACCCGTGAAAGTCTTATCGGTGATATCATCAGCACTTGCCTTGAAGTCACCGGGGTTGCTGTCCCCTGCGGGCTTGGTGTTATCGTGACCGTCGTCGTGCTTCTTAGGTATGATATCGAATGTGGTATTCAGTACGCCGTCATAGTTATTCTTGAATTTGGTCTTTACGGTGGCAGTACCTACATTTGTATTATTCTGATACGTAACATCGTACTGGCTGTTCGGGATAACATTGCCTTTTTCGTCTCTTACTACGATTTCATTATCGGGTGTTATCGCAGTACCCGTGAAAGTCTTATCGGTGATATCATCAGCGCTTGCCTTGAAGTCACCGGGGTTGGTGTCTCCCGCGGGCTTGGTGTTGTCGTGACCGTCGTTGTGTGCCTTCGGTATGATGTTCGCCTTTGCGGTCTTTTGCTGTTTTGCGGCGTCGGCAAGCACATAGTTTGCAACATCATCGCCGCTCAAGGTCAAAGTTCCGAGGTTTACTGTTTTATTGTCGCCGGCATTTGCATTAGCGAATGCGCCGGTGGTGCTTACCGCAAGGTCATCGTTAACGAGCTTGCCCGTCAGCGTGGCGGTCGTGCAATCTATAACAGCATCGGTAGTTCCGTCATAAACCTTATTTTCTGCGGTTATGCCTGATACGATTATCGCGCGCTTTGTAATGCTGAACGGTACTCTTACGGTGTTGATTTTCTGATAGTTGTCGCTTTCGGGAACATCAACTACCAAATTATAATTTCCGACCTTTGTAGGCGGCTCGGTACTCGGTCCGTATTCGGTTCCGTTTCTTCCTTCGTATTTATAGGCAGGTGTTCCGCCCTTTACGGTGCATGAAGGAGTGCTTGGTTCGTCGCCGTATACCCAATTATCTATGGATGGCTGAACATCAAAGCCGTTTACTTTTTTAAGAACGGTGATCTCCGCAGAATCGTATTTTGTTTCATCATCTGCCGAAGTAGCTGTGATGGTTGCCGTGCCTGCGCTGATCATCGTGACCTTGCCGCTTTGATCGACGGAAGCGACCGTAGAATCAGAACTGCTCCATATCACGTTTTTGTTAGTGGTATTATCGGGCTTTACAGTTGCCGTAAGGTCAAGAGTCTCGCCGATATATTTGGTCGAACTTTCAGGCGTTACCTCAACAGATGTGGGATGGAATACCACCTGCTTGAATTTTACCGTAACGGTGACATTGTTTGACGGCATCGTAAACGAATATGCGCCGTCCGAATCCTTGCCGACATTAGTCGAAGTGGTGCTTGTTCCTTTTTTATAGGAAATGCTGTCAAGCGCATAATCGCTGTTCGTGGGCTCTGCGGATATCACGACCTTTGTGCCGGATGTGCAGGCAGTGTAATTTGCCGAAGCAGTACCGAAGCCGCTCGGCGTAGCATTTACGGTAATGTTATAGAGCGTAGGTGTCTTTATTTTCGTTTCCGTCTTTGACGAGTTCTTGGTATTCTCATCCGTTATACTTGCTTCTACCTTATACTCCGTGCCGGGAGTCAAATCGGTAAATGTCAGATCATCAAGATCCGGGGTCGATATTTTCGTTACGCCGTTTACGGTAATATTGACACCCACCGGAACATCCGGGATAGTGATCGAACCGTCGGCATTTGCAACGGGATTATTAACAACATAAATGGTGTTCTTTACCGCTTCTGCATTTTGACCGCGGTGGAATGCACAGCTTGAATCCTTATAAACCGTAACGGTCAGCTCGGTAACACCGACATTCTTCGCTTTGATCTTTCCGCTGTCGTATGTCGCTACGTTCGTATCTTTGATGCTTCCGTCCTTGGTGTGTGAAAAGGAGCATGTAATGTGCGTAACACCGTTAAGACCGTACAGATCCGTCAATGTCTCATTCTGTCCCTTGAACAGAATAACTACCATACCGTCAACATCTGCTCTGAGATCCGACGGCTTGAAATTCGTATATGAGCATGTTGCCGTATCACCGGGGTTATTTATATCGGTGACCTTTACGGTAACGGTACACAGATGCTGGTCGCCGTAGACCGTACTGCTGCTTTTTTCGGCTACCGCAAAATATTTTGCTTTCGAATCATCCGGCGTCTTAGAATTTGAACCGCCTGTCGAGATCTTTCCTACACCGTCCTTATCGGTATTGGCAAGATCGGACGTGTTATAGATCGTAATTCCCGATTTATTTGATTTGGACGTGGTAGTAATAGTGTAGGTGTAGCTCAGCTTGGCATTTGCGGCAAAGCCTGTAGTCACTACCTCCAACAATTCACTGACACGCAGATTTTCTGTTTCTTTCTTCAGCGCGCCGCGAATGAATGCCGCAGGTTCTTCATTGGTAAATGAAAACGTAACTAATCCGACAGAAAGAGTAGTTACCGCTATGCAGCATGCGACAATGAACGCCGCGAGCTTGAGAAAACGTTTTTCCCTCATAAAAACCATCCTTTCATATATTGATATAGTATTTTGAAGATCATACAAACCTTACTGGTTCTCTGACGGGCAAACCACTACATCATGTATTTCTTAGATTATAACACCTTATATTTGGTTTGTAAAGAGGAAAAAGCAAGAAAAATCAAGTATTATGCTTATTTTTTGGGGTAAATGCCTGAATTGGATCATTTTAAATGAAAAAGCCTGATATTTTCGCTGAAAAATGTTTATACGGATGATTTCGGCTCCGGGCAAAAAAAGTGATCGGACTGATACCGATCACGATTTTTTTATCTTCCATTTCCGATGCCTGTAACGTCACTTCGACACGGTCTTCAAGCCATACGACTTTTTTTACATTATATTCCGACGCATTCGCGCCGTCATCCTGTATCGTTGTATCTACCGAGCCGAGCTTGCGCCCGCGTGCATCCTTCAGCTTCAGTCTTACATCGGTTTCACCGAAAGGCCAATCGGGAGAGCCGAGCTGATAAAATACGAGAGTATATTGCCTGTCGGGACTTTTATACTCGGCTATCTCCGACGGTGCAAGGAAATTGAGTGTGCCGCTCCATGCAGCGCCTATGAACAGGAACGACACGGCGAAAGACAGCAGAGACCTCAGCGCGATGAAAGCAACAGTTGCCCCTGCGACCTTGAGCCACGTTTTCATAAACTCACCCTTTGTTCATTTTGTTTTTGAAGATATCGTATGCGCGGTAATCGGAATAGTTCCATGAGCCGATATTACTACTTTTATACTCATAATTCCTATAATAGATATCATCCAATACGGTAAGCGCAGTGCGGCGCACATCTCTGTCCTTACATTTCGTCAGCCTGTAAAGTGACGGTACTGCGGCAAGCCCGATATCCTCAAGGTTGTCGGTATCTACCGTTTTGAGCGAGCCGTTGAGATATGCGTTCACGTTGTAATCGGCAATGAATTTATCCATATCGCCCAAGCCGAGTACGAGTAATATGCAAGTTGCAACTATCAGTGCAGTGCGAAGCACACGCGCCTTTTTTGTAAAACAACGCGCTATAAGCACTATGAAGGTCAGCGCAAGGAAGATCATGAACGCGCTTGTCGATATCCTCAAAACCGTCATGCCGAATCTGGATATATAAAGCACCATCTTTGCTATCGCCGTTGAGATGAGCGCGATAGTAAAGACGCTTATGAATGTACATTCCGCGGCAACCGCACGCGAAGGCACGCCGTCTTCACGCTTTTTTGAAGCAAACAGCACGATGAATATCACCGCAAAGTTTATGCCGGATATCACGCATATTTCAAAGAAGCCGCGGCGCGCGTATTCCGCAGGAGTGTAGCCTTTCGGGAGTATGCCGCCGAAGGCATTGGAAAAATACGCAAGTTGTGAGAACAGATATACGAGATAAATAACGCTAAGCACGCCGAGAAAGGCTATGACATATGTGCTGTCGATACCGGCAACATGCAGTTCCGTGCTTTTCTGCTCTTCTTTCTTCTTAAGTCCGAGCGCATAGGAAATAATGAACGGCGCCACTATCAGACCGAGTATCGTTTTGAATATGATCTCAAAGAGGTCATCGCCGATATATTGCAACAGTCCGTCGAATGCGGCATCGGCTGATGCAAGCAGTGCAATGGCTATCGCCGCTATTGGCAATGATGCCGCCACACCTATCAATGCCTTGCCTGCCCCGGTTATCTTCTTGTTTTTGGATGAAAATACCGAGCGGACGGCTTTATCGAGCCTGCCGAACGAAAGCCCGAACGTAGTTGAGCATATATGCGTAATAAGTCCCATATCGGTTTGTTTGTCGTGTTTACCGCAAAGCGAAGCGAACCACACCGCCGACAGGCAGAAGCTTACGACCAGCAAAAAGAAATTTACCGTTGTATCGTTCGTATACGCGAATACGCTTGACGATATCACACCTAAAAATCCGCATACAGCGCTGAAGCCGGTGATCTTGCTTTCATCGCTCTTGAAATAGAACGAAAGCACTCCGAACGTCAGAAGATATATGACGGTATAACCCACATTGAAGCCGCCCCACAGTGATGTTGACACTCCCAAAATGCTCAGCAGTATAAGTGCGCCGACGCATATATAGTCGCTTTTGTTCAGCTCATAATATGTTTTTGTCCGCGGCTGATAGCTGTTATAATATGTTCTGTCAAAGCTCTGACCGCCCGCAAAGCCTGTTTGACTGCCGGTATTTGCTTGCGTTCCGTTAGTTGACGCTTTATCGGCTCCGTACTGTGTTTCGCCCGTCTGCTGTGTACCGTTCTGCCCTTCGCATCGGGTATCCTGAGTCTGCCTTTCTGTCTGATTTTCAGTATTTTCGCTGAAAATTCCGCTCATGTTATCTGTTGTTTCGCCATTCATTGATATCAACTCCTTCATCTACATATTCAAGAATATCGCCGGGCTGACAGTTCAGCTCACGGCATATACTTTCAAGCGTTGAAAAACGTATCGCTTTCGCCTTCCCTGTTTTGAGTATTGAAACATTCGCGGGCGTAAGTCCTATTTTTTCGCAAAGCTGAAGCGAATTCATCTTGCGTTTTGCAAGCATCATATCAAGGTTTACAATTATCATTCCGCGCACCTCACACCGTAAGATCGCTTTCTTCACGCATCTCAACCGCACTTTGCATTACGTTTTTGACCACACGGAGTATCAGCCCTACAAAGCCCGTAGCCGCGCAAATGTAGAAAAAAGGTATGTACATGAAGCCGCCCGCAAAGGTTATGATCGCCACGCAGAAGCAGAATGCCGAAATAAGCCGCAAGCGCCGTACATTTTCGCGGCAAAACGGATCGCCGCGCCGTATCGCAAAAAGCATTTTGACAAGTGTGAACAGTGCGCATTCCCCGAGCAATGCCGACGGATAGTAGCACAGAAGCACCGTTATATAGATCCCTGTACCGAAATTTCGGTATTCAAAAAAATACCGTTTGAACAGCCACGGTGCGACACAGGAAAACGCAAGAATAAACAGTGCCATTACCGCGCACACAATAAGAGATAATTCTGTAGATTTTTTACTCGTCCACATTTTATTCGCTCCTTTCGTTTATTATGATAGCAAATAAATTATCGTTTGTCAATAATTATTTTTTTATTTTTTGAAAAAAATCAAGCGTACCTTCAGGCACGCCGGAAAATATGTATCCGTACCGCATGAAATACGATACGGAAACACTCACTTACAGCAATATTCGAATGACTGGCAATCGGTACATTCGATCACTGTCGGGTTAGTCTCGTGCGTACCTATATTGATGTGAGCCAAGCTGCAATAATCCGCATTTTTGCAATGGTGTTTGCAGTTTTGAATAGTGCATGAGATAGCTTCGTTTCTCTGCATGTTGTTTTCCTCCTTGAAAAAGAATTACACTACTATATTTAACATTAACACTTCCGATTATTCACATGCCGGGAAATTACCGAAAAATATTTTTATTTTTTGCAAAAAAGTGCTTTACAAAAAAAAGGAAGTGTGATATTATAACAGCGTTCCCAAGAGAAATGGGAAATTTGCGGTAGTAACTCAGCTGGTAGAGTGCCACCTTGCCAAGGTGGATGTCGCGAGTTCGAATCTCGTCTATCGCTCCATACGGGTTATTAGCTCAGCTGGTAGAGCACCTGACTCTTAATCAGGGTGTCCGGGGTTCGAGCCCCCGATGACCCACCATGGATAATAAACCACCCGTCTATCGGGTGGTTTTTCCGTTTCGGGCTGTTAGCCCTTTCTTGCAGGCTACGCATAAATGCGTATGTGACGACCTGCCGGTCATGCATGCTGTTACTTGCTACCCATAAATGGGTCTCGCTTGTCAAACATACAAAGTTGGTCTGCTTCTTTATCCCGTTGTAATTGATTTTCTATGTATTCTTTGAACAATAATAACTGGAAGTATGCCCCAGACCCCGGACCTTTCGATCACATATTTACTGACGAGGAACCCTACAAGAAATACGGACTCACCGAAGAAGAAATCAAAGTCATAGAATCTGTCATCAAAGAGCGTAATTAACAGTTCAAACATTCATAAAAGAAACAAACAGTAAGTACATTTTATGCTATAATATCTATGTATACCTTGATTCAATAATAAACATAAGCATCGGAGGCGGACATAATGAGTTCTGTAACTGGACGTATCAATGAGATTAAACAGCCAAGAGGTGGATATATTAAGCCTTCTCAATTCAAAGAGCAATCATTTAATGATGGCATTGAACTCGGAGAAGAAAATATACATGCATCTGTTGTGGGAATGGCTGTAGACTATCCTTTCATAACTTGTTTCTCCTCTCAAGTATTCCTTTGCTAATTCTATTCTTCTTTCTGCCGTTAATTTGTGTTTGGACATAAAACAACCCCCATAGTGTAGTCTTGAAATCTTTTGTTATTTCAAGTGTCTACTCTATGGGGATTATATCAGTTTTATATTTCTTCCTGCAATTCTTCAATAAACTCCTTGGGCGAAAATATCTTTACGCTTGACGCTTTGTAATCATCTGCGTTTCGGGTGATGATACAATCCGCTTCAATCCTTTTTGCTGTCTCTATCATCACGGCATCTTCAAAATCAGAAATGGGCGACGGCAACGCATGAAGACAATCCACACCGGCAGTATCGACCAGCTCAAATAAGGAAAATAATTTGTTAAGAATGAGCCGGGTTTCCTTATCACTGTGTGTAAGCTTGTGTGTCAGGTAATAAATATCCGTAACGGATTTGGCTGTGACACAGCCGATAAACTGTTCATTGGCAGCAAGCAAAAAGAC
>JAZRZN010000017.1:0-54538 GCA_045601365.1 Clostridia bacterium
TATTCCTGCAATAAACATCGCAAGCGGTGCGTCAAGGATGCCGCACCCTACGGCATATGACATAAAGTTTGTCTGCTTGCGCGAAGCAGATCGCAGGAAATTGCAGTATGTTTTATATCTTAATATATCATGTCGTTGCAAACCGCAGGATGCGTGGTGATCTATAAATAACAAACAGAGACGATTGCTTTTTCAGCTTTCGTCTCTGCGCTGTTTTCGGGACTTTTTTAACAGCCCCTTGAACTGCCGAGGTGCGTGTCGGCGGTTATTCGGCAGAGATTAATAAAACACCTCATCCATCGTAAGTCCCTTAGCATCGGCTGTCATGCCGGCTTCCTTGCGCACACAGCCTTCGATTATTTCTTTTACCCGGGCGGGTGTCTTTTTCCGCTTACCTACTTCGATAAGTGTACCGGCAATTATGCGTACCATATTATACAAAAAGCCGTTACCTTCTACGGTTATTTCGATAAGCTCTCCGTTTTTCGTTATATCAAGCCGTGTGACCGTGCGCACGGTGGTCTTGGCGCTGCCGCCTGCCGCACAAAACGATGCAAAATCGTGTGTGCCCTTGATGTATTCGGCAGCCTCACGCATAAGCGCGATATCAAGCTTTTCAGGCACATGCAAAGTGAAACGTTCAAGCAGTGCGGAAGCATGAGGTGCATTTACTATGCGGTATATATAGCGTTTTCCCTTTGCTGAAAAGCGGCAATGAAAGCTCTCATCTGCCTGCCACGAGCGTTTGACGCGGATGTCCCGCGGAAGCTTGGAATTAAGTATGAATGCAAATTTTTCGGCAGGGATATTCGATTCGATATCAAAATGTGCGCACTGACCGCGTGCGTGTACACCGCTGTCGGTACGTCCCGCGCCGTAAACGGTTATATGCCCTTTGTCAAGCTCAAGAAGCGCATCTTCAAGCTTTTCCTGAACGGTGACACCGTTCTTTTGTATCTGCCAGCCCGCGTAAGCAGTGCCGTCGTATTCAACTGTCATTGCCACACGCATGCTCTCAATGCTCCTTATCCCGCAAGAAACGGTAATATTTTTACCAAAATTACTTTGTCGGCTGTTATCAACAGTGCGAATACTATCATCACTGTTGCCGCAACAGCATCGTTTTTGTTCATTTTAAGTACTTTGAGACGTGTTCTGCCATCACCGCCGTGATAGCACCGTGCTTCCATTGCCATGGCAAGCTCCTCTGCGCGTCTGAATGCGCTTACGAGCAGCGGTATCAGGAGTGCTACTATGGCCCTTGCCCGTTTGAATACACTGCCGCTGTCGAACACTGCTCCGCGTGACGATTGTGCCTTCATTATTTTGTCGGTTTCTTCCGAAAGTATCGGTATGAAGCGCAAAGCTATACTCATCATCATCGCGATTTCGTGTGCAGGAAATTTAAGCTTTTTAAGCGGTGACATAAGCGATTCAAGTCCGTCAGTCAATTCGATCGGTGATGTGGTGAATGTCATCAGTCCCGCACCCGTCACAAGCATTATGAGCCTTGCCGCCATAAATGCGGCGCGCCTGATGCCGCCGGTAGTCAGCTTGAATATCCATGCTTCAAATATCACCGTTCCCTCGGAATAAAAAAACATATTCAGTATGAAAGTAAACAGCAATATAAAGTATATCGCCTTTAATCCGCCGAGCATTTTGCCGAACGGTATATGTGCCGTAACCGTCATAAAAACAATGAATAATGCACACATGAGCAATCCTGCAAACGTACTGCAAATAAACGTAAGTATGATCAGTAATACAGTTGAAAGTATCTTAGTGCGCGGATCAAGCGAATGTATGAAGCTTTTGACGGGATAATACTGCCCGAGTGTGATATCCTTCATTGCGCCGCCTCCCGAAAATACTTCTCAAGCTCGCGCGCACGGCAGATATCTGTCGGAATATTTCTGCCGAGCTTATTAAGCTCATAAATAATATTGCTTACGGTAGGCAATCCGAGTCCAAGCTGCAATATCCGCTCATGATTTGAAAACACTTCATTCGGCGTACCGTCAAGTGCCTTAGTGCCCTTATGCATAACTATAACGCGATCGGCGATATTGACGATATCGTCCATATTGTGCGATATCATTATGACTGTGGCGTTGAATTTTTCCTTATAATCATTTATTACGGAAAGTATTTCATTTTTGCCCTTTGGGTCAAGTCCCGCGATAGGTTCATCAAGTATAAGCAGCCGCGGACGCATCGCAAGCACGCCGGCTATAGCGGCTCTGCGCTTCTGTCCGCCCGAAAGCTCGAACGGTGACATTTCCTTAACACTTTCATCAAGTCCGACAAGCTTCATGCTTTCGTTTACGGCACCGCTTATTTCATCTTCGCTCATTCCCATATTCTTCGGTCCGTATGCGATGTCGGCGAAAACCGTCTGTTCAAAAAGCTGGTATTCGGGATATTGGAAAACCATTCCCACTCTTTTGCGCAATTCACGGTAATCCGGCTTTTTTTCCGTAAGGTCGATACCCTCAATATTCATTGTAACGGCATGTGTCGGCTTAAGTATGCCGTTAAAATGCTGAACGAGCGTGCTTTTGCCGCTGCCCGTATGACCGATTATGCAGACATATTCGCCGTCGGCGATATCTATATCTATATTCTCTATCGCGGCTATGGCGAACGGAGAGCTTTCGTCATATACATGGCTCAGTTGTTTTATACAAACTGACATATTTCTTTTATAAACTCCTCAAGTGTAAGAATACTTCTGTCGATATCCATTCCGCCTTCGTTCAACGCACGTGCGATTTTTGTTATCTGCGGAATCTCAAGCGAAAGTGTGTCCAGCTCTTCTTCATGCGCAAACACCTCTTTCGGCGTTCCCGCAAGCTTTATACTGCCGTCGCCCATAACGATTATGCGGTCGGCGTTGACCGCTTCCTCCATAAAGTGCGTTATGAATATCACGGTTATACCTTTTTCGCGGTTGAGCCTTGTCACCGTTTCAAGCACCTCTGCCCTGCCCTTCGGGTCAAGCATCGCGGTGGATTCGTCCATTATGAGTATCTCGGGCTGCATTGCGATTATTCCCGCTATGGCAATACGCTGTTTTTGTCCTCCTGAAAGCTTACTCGGAGAGTTTTGGGCAAACTCAAGCATATTGACGCTTTTAAGTGCTTCGTCAACGCGCCCTCTCAGCTCCTCCTGCGGTACGCCGAGGTTTTCAGGCCCGAAAGCAACATCTTCCTCTATTATCGCGGCAACCATTTGGTTATCGGGGTTTTGGAATACCATACCTGCACACGAACGTATTTTCAGCGTATTTGCATCGTCGGAAGTATCCATGCCGTTCACTGTCACGCTTCCCTTCGTCGGGATAAGAAGCGCATTCAAGAGCTTTGCGAATGTACTTTTTCCGCATCCGTTATGACCGAGTATGCACAAAAACTCGCCTTTTTTGATGTCAAGGCTTATATCGTGCAATATTTCGCGTGAATCGGCATCGTATGAAAACGACACGTTTTTGACTTCAATAATGTTTTGCTGTGTCAAACTTATCCTTTATCCTTTTCTCCTGTCCCCGGTCGGAGGGAACATAATATTTTTTGTCCTTTAATTCGTCGGGCATATACTGCTGTTCGACATAATGTCCTTCAAAATCGTGCGGATATTTATACCCCACTCCGCGCCCGAGCTGTTCATGTCCCGAATAATGTGCATCGCAAAGGTACGGCGGAACGGTGACCGGTATCGAAGCATCGGCGGCGGCTGTATCAAGCGCCATAACGACACTGTTGCTCTTCGGAGCTGTACAAATATAGATTATTGCCTGCGTAAGCGCAAGTCTGCATTCGGGGTAACCGAGCTTTTCGACAGACTGCATTGCACATGTCGCCTGCACGAGTGCCATAGGATCGGCAAGTCCCACATCCTCGGATGAATGTGCTATCATCCGGCGCGCGATTATTCTGGGATCCGCGCCGCCTTCTATCATTTTCATCGCCCAGAAAACCGCCGCATCGGGATCGCTACCGCGAAGCGATTTGCAGAATGCACTCAGCATATCGTAAAAAAGGTCCTCGCTCATTGCGATAACGCGCTTTTGTATTGATTCCTCGGCTATCTCAAGTGTTATATGTACTTTACCGTTGCTATCGGGCTGAGTTGTCAGCACAGCCAGCTCAAGTGCATTCAGTGCGCTTCTGACATCGCCTGCCGCCACCGAAACGATATGCTTCATGGCATTTTCGTCAAAAACTATGTCGGTATTGCCGAAGCCGCGTTCACGGTCATTTATCGCCATATTGAGTGCATTGGCGATATCCTGTTCCGAAAGCGGCTTGAATTCAAAAATCCTGCACCGGGAAACAAGTGCGCGCGTGAGGCTGATATACGGATTCTCAGTAGTTGAGCCGATAAGCCGTATAGTTCCGCTTTCAAGTGCGGGAAGCAGTGCATCCGACTGTGCCTTGCTCCAGCGATGGCACTCGTCAAGCAACAGGAACGTGGCTTTACCGTAAAGCCTTTGCCGTTCCTCTGCCGCGTTTATGATATCGCGCACTTCGCCTACCCCGGCGGTAACGGCATTGAGCTTTTCAAAATGAGCCGAACATACATTTGCGACTACCGATGCAAGACTTGTTTTACCGCATCCGGGCGGACCGTAAAAAATGCATGACGAAAGTCTGTTCGCCTCTATCGCCCGCCGCAAAAGTCTGCCCTTGCCTACTATATGCTCCTGCCCGAAAAACTCATCGAAATTTCTCGGACGCATGCGTTCGGCAAGCGGTGCAGTGCTGTTCGCGCTCTGTGTCATTGAAAAAAGATCGTACATTTATTTTCTCCATGCAAAGGCTGTCCATTCACCGAGAGAGTGACGGGCAAGCTTTGCAAATCCGCAGGAAAGTATTTTTGCTTCGACCTCATCGGCACGCTCATTTATTATGCCCGAGGTGATATATATTCCGTTTTCGTTTAATTGTTCAAACGCCGCGGGAGCGAGCTTCATGACCGCATCGGCGATGATATTCGCTACTATTATATCCACATGCTCAAATGTGCCATCGAGCAGATTTCCGCATTCAACGGAAATATCAAAGCCGGCGCGTGTCATATTCGCCTGTGCGACCTTTACAGCCTCGGCATCTATGTCGATCGCCTTTACGCTCTTTGCCCCCAGCAGATAAGCGCACATGGCAAGGATGCCCGTGCCGCATCCGACGTCCATAACGGTCTTTCCGCTTTCGACGAAATCTTCAAGAAAGCAGATACACATTTTAGTAGTCTCATGCGAACCCGTGCCGAACGCCGCGCCCGGATCAAGCTCAAGCACGATATCGCCTGTTTGCGGGTCATACTCTTCCCACGACGGCTTGATGACGATATTTTTACCGGGCTTGAACGGCTTATAATACTTTTTCCAATTCTCGCTCCAATTCTCGTCCTTTATTTTTTCTCTTATCAGCGAAAGTGTTCCCCACGGGAAATCGGGAGCATTCGCCTTTATTTCTTCAAGACGCTCTTTTATCAGCTTTTCGGCATCTGCGGCGCTGTCATCATCGCTTACGAATCCGCGCACGCAAACCTCTGCGTCGTATGAATCCGCAAGATGCTCGTCGATATAATCCCATTCTTCCTTCGGGCGGTTATACGTCATTATGTCCGATGCATCTTCGATTATCACGCCGCCTGCCGATATTTCGGAAAGTATTTCGGACACCACATCCGAACCCTCAGTCGTTGTTTTTACCGTAAATCTTATCCAATCCATAGTTTCACCTACATGTACATTCCGCCGTTGACGGCAATTATCTGTCCCGTTATGTAATCGGCCTTATCGGAAGCCAGAAACAGTGCAAGCTCAGCCACATCCTTCGGTTCTCCGAAGCGCTTAAGCGGTATCTGCTCCATAAGCTCTGCTTTTTCGCTTGCCGAAAGATGCTCGTTCATTTTTGAGTTTATCACGCCCGGGCAAATACAGTTTACATTTATTGAGGAATATTCCTTCGCAAGCGCCTTTGTAAGCCCTATCAGCCCTGCCTTTGACGCAGAATATGCCGCCTCGCACGCGCCGCCGCACTGTCCCCACACAGATGAAATGTTTATTATTTTTCCCCCGTGCCACATCATGGAATCAAGCGCGCATTTCGTACAGTTATAAGCCCCCGTCAAGTTGGTATCAAGAACATTCTGCCATTCCTCTTGCGTCGTATCACACAGCATTTTGATAAGCTGTACACCCGCATTGTTTATCAGGACATCGACCTTCCCGTATTTTTTGCACACCGCATCGAACATATTCTTTACGCTGTCGGCGTTACGCACATCTGCCTGAATACACATTCCCCCGAAGCTGTTTTGCGGAACGTTTTTATTATACTGAAGCACCGTGATAAAACCGTTTGCGGCAAAAGCTTCCGCGCACGCGCTTCCTATATCACCCGATGCACCCGTTATCAGCACTGTTTTCATATAAGCTCCCTTATCACCTTTGATGCCATCAAAAGTCCCGCCGCTGACGGAACGAACGATATGCTTGCAGGCACGGCGTCACGGCAGACGGGCGATTCCTTTGAATACACGACATCAAGATGCTCGATCCCCTCTTTTTTCAGTCTTTGACGCACGGTGCGGGCAAGCGGGCAATACGATGTTTCCGCTATATCAGCAAGCTCGAACATTTCGGGATGAAGCTTGTTTCCCGTGCCCATAGCCGAGATTATTTTTGTGTTCGCTTCCGTCGCGCATTTTACCAAAAGCACCTTTGACGGCACCGAATCTATGCAGTCAAGCACATAATCGTAAGCGGAAAAATCAAACCGTTCCGCTGTATTTTCATCAAAGAAAAGCGGCATCGCTTCAATGTTTGCATTCGGCGCGATATCAAGTATGCGCTCACGCATGACATCGACCTTGGGTCTGCCGAGCGTCGAATGGAGCGCGATAAGCTGACGGTTGATATTGCTGAGGCTCACGGTATCGTTATCCACAAGCGTGATATTGCCTACACCGGCGCGTGCAACCGCCTCTGCCGCATACGAACCGACGCCGCCTATGCCGAATATTATCACTTTGCTTTTTTTGAGCTTTTCAAACGCTTGTTCGCCTATAAGCCCTACCGTGCGGATATTTTCCTCTGCCATGTTTTCGCCCCGATGACATTATTTCAGCCTATATTGTATCATAATACTTGATTCTTTCAAAGCATTTTTGCGTTTTTAGAACAACATTTCTTGTAATTTTTAACTAATATTCATAATTCAGGCAGATTAAGTGGTATAATTCTATAATATAAAATCCATGTAAAGGAGTAAAATTGCCATGCTTGTATTGAAAAACATAAAAAAGAATTACAGCAGTACGGGATTTTCTCTTAACGCGCTTGACGATGTTTCACTTGCGTTCAGAAAAAATGAATTTGTTTCGATACTCGGACCGAGCGGAAGCGGTAAGACAACGCTTTTGAACATTATCGGCGGTCTCGACCAATATACCTCGGGTGACCTTATAATAAACGGCAAGTCCACTAAAAAATTCAAGGATGCCGATTGGGATTCATACAGAAATCATTCGATAGGCTTTGTATTTCAAAGCTACAATCTGATCCCGCACCAGAGCGTGCTTGCGAACGTCGAGCTTGCTTTGACGCTTTCCGGCGTTTCACGCAAGGAAAGAAGAAAGCGTGCGGCTGAAGCGCTTGAGCGTGTCGGGCTCGGTGACCAGAAAAACAAACGTCCGAATCAGATGTCGGGCGGTCAGATGCAGAGGGTAGCCATCGCGCGTGCGCTTGTCAACAACCCGGATATCCTGCTTGCCGACGAACCCACAGGTGCGCTTGATACCGCTACGAGCAAACAGATAATGGATTTGCTCAAGGAGGTTTCCGAGGACAGACTTGTTATCATGGTAACGCACAATCCCGAGCTTGCCGAGGAATATTCAAACCGTATAGTCCGCGTGCGTGACGGCAAGGTGGTAGACGACACGAACCCCTTCGACGGCGTTGAGGAAAACAAGGACATTTCCAAAAACAAAAAGACATCCATGTCGCTGTTCACGGCGCTTTCGCTTTCGCTTAATAACCTTATGACGAAAAAGGCGCGTACATTTTTGACGAGCTTTGCCGGCTCGATAGGTATTATCGGCATAGCACTTATTCTTTCGCTTTCAAGCGGCATAAAGGCATATATAAATCAGGTACAGGAGGATGCGCTTTCCTCTTACCCGATACAGATACAGGCCGAGCATGTCGATATGGGCAGTCTTATCACCGGGCTTATGGGCGCAGGTGAAAAAAGCACTCAGCACGATCATGACAAGGTCTATGCAAGTGCCGTCATGTATGAGCTTACCAACACGATGAACAATGCCGAGATGAAGCAAAACAACCTTGAAGCACTCAAAAATTATTTTGAAAAAGAGGACTCCGGCATATCAAAATACGCCCGTGCGATACAGTATGTTTACGATATCCCGCTTAACATTTATGCAAAAACCGCCGACGGCAAATATCAAAAAGCCGACATTATGGAAATATTTTCATCAATGAGCGAAGGCATGAGCGAATCGTCGGGTATAATGAACATGTCAAGCAGCTTTTCATCCTACAGTACATGGGCTGAAATACTGCCGAACATGGATGGCACCGGTGTTTCCGAAGTAATAACATCTCAGTATGACCTCATTGCCGGCGCATGGCCCGAAAGCAAGAACGATATTCTGCTCGTGATGGACAAAAACAATGAGATAACCGATATCACGCTTCACGCACTCGGATTGAAATCCACCGACGATATACTTTCCGACGTTATCGCCGCGCGTAACGGTGAAACAGTGGAGCAAAAGACCGAAAGCTATACTTATGACGAAATACTCGGAAGAACATTCAAGATAATTCCTTCAACCGAATACTATTCCGACACCGATTCCGACGGTATATGGGAAAATATATCCGATAACGAGTCTTCCATGGATGTACGCATTTCCAACGGTCTTGACCTTAAGATATGCGGTATAATCCGTCCCAACGAGGATGCCAACGGCTCATCGAACGCAACTCTGTATTACACGCATGCGCTCACCGATTACATGATAGAGCTGACAAATTCAGCCGATATAGTAAAGGCACAGCAGGCAGACGAAAACAGCAATACCGATATTTTCACAGGGCTTCCGTTCATAGCCGACGAAGAAACCGAAAAAACGAACGCCGAGCTTGCCAACGAAGAAAAAGAGTATTTTGCGACACTTAACGAGCAGAAGAAAGCCGAAATGTACAAAAAGATACTCTCTGTCCCCGACAAGGCGCAGACCGAGGAAACGGTTTCACAGTATATGTCGCAGTATCCCGACAGAGAATCGCTTGAAAAGATGATATATGAGCAGTATTCCGGTGCGGCGGGACTTGATGAGGATGCGATACGTTCATTCATCGAAAAGTATTCCGACGATGACCTGCGCAAGCTTGTTGAAGACCAGATACGCGAAATGATACGCACGCAGACTGAAAAGCAGGCTGAAGCCACTGTTGCCGCCATCGCTTCACAGCCCACCGCGGATGAGCTTAACGTGTTCAAGTCGCAGATACTTCAAAAGCTTCCCGATAAGAACGCAAAAATGATGTATATCGTTTCGGAATACACCAAGACGACCGCCATGCCGCAACAGACCGTTATGACATATCTCATGGGACTGAGCGATGCGGAAATAGACGGCATAGCCGATGAGCTTGCCGCCAAGACTGCCACGGAGATGTTCGCGCAGTACGGCACTGCCGATGCTTCCGCCGCAATACAAAAGACCGCCAAGGCTTTTGACGAATATGTCGCAACGCTTTCCGATGACAGACTTGCCGAAACCTACGACGAGTGCATGCCGCCTAAAAGTTCCGATTCCACGCTCAAGGATAATCTTGAACGGCTCGGTGTTGCGGATAAAAAAGCACCGTCGGGAATAAACATCTACGCTTCGACCTTTGCCGACAAGGATTCGATAGCCGATATCATCAAGGAATACAACGAAAATGCAAAGGAAGAGGATGTTATCAGCTACACCGATTATGTTGCGATAATCATGTCATCGGTAACCACTATAATCGACGTCATCAGCTATGTACTCATTGCATTCGTTTCGATATCACTTGTGGTGTCCTCGATAATGATAGGTATCATAACTTATATATCCGTGCTTGAACGCACCAAGGAAATAGGCATTCTTCGTGCAATAGGTGCATCCAAGCGAGATGTTTCGCGTGTGTTCAATGCCGAAACGCTCATCGTCGGATTTATTTCGGGTGCAATAGGAATAATTGCAACGATACTGCTGTGCTTCCCGATAAACGCAATAGTGCGTTCGCTTTCGGGCATACAGTCACTTACGGCATACCTGCCGCTTTACGGCGGTATCGCATTGCTGATAATAAGCATGTTCCTTACGTTCATCGCAGGATTGTTCCCGTCAAGAATAGCGGCTAAAAAGGATCCCGTTGAAGCGCTCAGAACAGAATAACGCGCATCGGCATTACTTTCAGTCACATTTTTGACATTCAAAATAAATTCCAAAAAAACAGAGCCGCAAAAATCTAACGGCTCTGCTTTTTTATATCTTTATATCATTACAACGATCTTAGGCGTTTACCCAAAGCTTTATTCTCGCAGGCTCAAGCTGTTCGCTTTCAGCCCAAACGCACAGTTCACCCGCATTTTCTTTAAGCTTTACGGCAACGGTGATTTTACCTGCGTACATTTTTCTGTCGGAGCAGGTGACACTTACATGGTCGGTATTATCCGAGCCTGTGCCGACGATAGTGCCGACTGAATTTGAATGAAACGACACGAACGGCGATGCATCCGGGACTTCCTTGCCGTCCTCATCAATGCAGTAGCAAGTGAACAGTGCGATATCCTCACCGTTCGCACATATATCGTCGGGATTTTCACACCGAAGCATAAGCGCCTTTGCTTTCTTTGTCGTTTCGGTCATGTCACGCGCGGCTTCTTTTCCGCCGACATAGCCTATTACCTCAAGCTTTCCCTTGTGATACGGAACATCCCATTCAAGATGGACATATCTTTCTGCTTTTTTTCTGCCGAGCGATACGCCGTTTAAGAACAGCTCGGCTTCTTCACAGGTGGTATAAACATTGACCTTTACGTTTTCGCCCTCGTCACGCAAAATATTCCAATGCGGAAGCAGGTGTATCATCGGTGCTGTCATGAAGATCGACTGGTTCTGATAGAATGCATCCTTCTTTTGCAAAAACAGGTCTATCGCGCCCGAAACAGAGCAAAGGCGCGGCCATACGGCTTCGCCGCGATGCTCGAATGCTATCCACTGGAACATTCCGCACAGCCACGGATGCTCGGAAACTACCTTCATGAATTTTTCGCGTCCGATAAACCATGATGTGATATCATGGTCGAACGCACTGACATATGCGCGTGCAGGCTCGTCATCGGCATACCATGAGCGCGTTGTACCCGACGCACAGCACTCGGAAGCGTATATCGGCTTATCGGGATATTTTGCGCGGACTACATCATAGAGCAAGTGATTGTAGTTTATTCCGACAAGCTCCATATCGTCATATACCGTTGCCTTATCGGGAGAATTTGATACGGCAGATGTCGTCGGGCGTGTAGGATCGAGCTTTTTCGCATGCGCAATAAGTGCCTTATTGATTTTTCTTCCCGTTTCCGTAAGATGGTGTGGCTCTTCATTGCCGAGCGACCACATGAACACGCACGGACGGTTTCTGTCACGCTTTATCAGCATCGTCAGTTGCTCTATGCCGTCGGGAGTTGAATCGAACCACCGTGTTTCATCCATCACGATAAAGCCGTTCTCGTCAAGCGCGTCCATGAAAGCCGCCGCCTGCGGATAGTGGCTCGTGCGGTAGCCGTTAGCCCCCATCTCTTTAAGAAGCTTGACTTTGTATCTTAAAATATTGTCGGGTACGGCCTTACCCGTTAAGCCGAAATCGCCGTGACCGCACATGCCGTATATGAACGTCTTTTTGCCGTTTAAGAAAAATCCGTCCGCGGTAAATGCGAAATCTCTGTAGCCGAAACGGTCATGCACCGTATCAATAAGTACTTCGCCGTCATAAAGCTCGGTCACGACATCATAGATATACGGATCGTCAATATCCCACAGATGCGGCGATAAGACCGCGCCCGAACACTTGCAGATGTTTTTATCTCTCGGACTTATGCATAAATTCCCATTTGTGCATAATACCTCGTTTTTATCTTTGTCGAGCATTCTGTTGACTACGCGGATGCTCTTCTCCTCATATGAATCGTTTCGTACTTCGGTTTCGATAAATGTTTTCCATTCATCACCGTTTTTCTGTGCATGCACGAACACGCCCCACAGATCAACAGACACATCTTCGGTTTTTGTGAGCCAAACATGGCGGTATATGCCGCCGCCCTGATACCACCAGCCCTCGTTTTTGTGGTATTCTACATACACGGCAAGCACATTATCGGAGCCGTAGCGGATGTAATCGGTGATATCGACTTCAAATGACGTGTAACCGCAAAAATTGTGCTTAAGCTCACAGCCGTTGAGGTAGACCGTCGTTCGGGTGGCAACGCCCTCAAACAAGAGCGTTATCCGTTTGCCGTCATCGCTTGCGGGGATCTCGAAATGCTTGCGATACCATGCGTTTTCGTATTTGAAGAAACCGAGCGCTTCATTATTCGATTGTGAGACCTCGCCTGCAACGATATAATCGTGCGGCAGATCTACATATGTCCACTTGTCGCCGTTAAATTCCAGATTGTGTTCATAGCTTCCGCGAGCGGAATCGTTGTAATAGATGCAGGCAGGTCCCCACTTCATGCGTTCCGTCTTGGCGGATGTATATATCGGTCCTTTGATTTCGGGTTCTTTACATACGATGTCTCCCTTATGGAAGAGCCAGCCCTTATCAAACAATATCGTTTCTCTCATTATCGCACCTCCGATATTTGATTTTCGTTTTAATCTTATCATAAAAAGCTCAAAAAGTCAATAAAATGTGGGTTTTATCCGTTGCATTTTTCGGAAACAAGGAGTATAATAAAAATATACATAATGCTCGGGAGGCAGACATGCGGCGTACTAATGTTGATTTTTATTCAGGCTCAATAATCAAAAACACGGTCATTTATACAGTACCGATAATACTGTCGGGCATTTTACAGCTCCTGTTCAACGCCGCCGACCTTATAGTTGTCGGCAGATTCTCGGATAACGGCAGTATATCGGTAGGCGCGGTAGGCGCGACCGTCTCGGTCACACACCTTGTCGTGAATTTTTTTATCGGACTTTCGGTGGGAGTATGCGTTACCGTTGCATACGGGCTTGGTGCGCAGGACAATGCCGGAGTGCAACGTTCGGTGCATACCGCGATCCCGCTCGGCTTGGTCTGCGGCGCACTGATGACAGCGGTAGGCGTACTGTTTTCGCACAGCTTCCTTAAAATGATGGGAACACCCGAAGATGTTATCGGGCTTTCGACACTCTATATGCAGATATACTTCTGCGGAGCGATACCGCTTTTGATATATAATTTTGCGGCGGCGATACTGCGTGCGGCGGGAGATACGCAAGGACCTCTCATATATCTGACGATCGCGGGCATACTGAATGTTTTATTGAATCTGCTGTTTGTTATCGTATTCAAGATGGACGTTGCGGGCGTTGCGCTTGCTACGATAATTTCTCAAACGCTTTCGGCAACGCTTGCCGTTATAGCGATAATCAAGCGTACCGATGCATGTAAATTTTCTTTCAAAGAAATGCATTTTTCATTTGAACCGATGAAGAAAATAATTACGATAGGTCTGCCCGCGGGAATACAAAGTGCTATGTTTTCGATATCGAACGTTTTGATACAGTCGTCGATAAATTCGTTCGGGACGATAGCGGTATCAGGCTCTGCGGCGGCGGCAAATCTTGAGGGATTCGTGTATACTGCCATGAACTCGTTCAGTCAGACTTCGATGAACTTTGTCGGACAAAACATGGGCGCAAAAAATTATCCGCGCGCAAGGCAAAGTGTACTCGCATCGCTCACTTGCGTGGCTGTCATGGGTCTTGTACTCGGCGCGGTAACATATCTTTTCGGGGAAAAGCTGCTCGGGATATATATAACCGATTCTCCCGACGCAATAATTTACGGGCTTGAACGTCTGCTGTGCGTTTGTCTGCCGTATTTCTTATGCGGGATAATGGATGTGATGACGGGCAGTCTGCGCGGACTCGGGCTTTCCACCGTGCCGATGCTGATCTCGGTTATCGGCGTATGCGTTTTCAGGGTAATATGGATATATACCGTATTCAGCACTTTCAGAACGCTGACATGCCTTTTCCTTTCTTATCCGATATCATGGATGCTCACGTTTGCGGCAGAGTCGGTTGCATTTATCATCGTATGGAAAAAGCTTATGAAAAAATTGAATAACGAAACAGTTACGGAGGTGCAATAATGGATATCATAGCAAAGCGTAATGAGCTTTTAGGCGAAACCGCGGTAAAAGCACTTAAAAACAAGAGGTTTGAAGCATATTTCTGTCAAAGCAAAGAAGAAACATGCGCAAAGGTACTTTCGCTTATAGCCGAAGAAAGCACGGTCACATGGGGCGGCTCGATGTCGATCTTTGATTGCGGTATCCCCGACAAATTAAAGCAGGGAAACTACACATTGATCGACCGCGCAATGTTCAAAGGAATTGATAAAGATGATGCGATGCGCCGTGCCTTCTTTGCCGACACATATTTAATGAGTGCAAACGCGATAAGCCTTACGGGTGAGCTGGTAAATATCGACGGTAACGGCAACCGCGTTGCGGCTATGTGCTACGGGCCGAAACAGGTAATAGTCGTTGCGGGCATCAATAAAATAACGCCCGATCTCGACACTGCGCTGAAGCGTGCGAAGTATGAAGCGGCACCGCTGAACGCACAGCGATTCGATATCGAAACGCCGTGCAAAAAAACAGGCACATGCGCGAACTGTCTTTCACCGGATTCGATATGTGCGCAGACGGTGATAACACGTCTTTGCCGCCCGGCGGGCAGAATAAAGATCGTGCTTTGCGGCGAACCGCTCGGACTTTGATGCCGTGATTCTTAAAGCTGAGGAAAATCTATGGACATTATTCCGATAGAGAAGCTGTATGACAGAAACTTTTCTCTGAATGTTATCAATGCATTACAGCTTTTATGGCAGGCACGCAAATCGTTTTCGTGTATCGGTATGCCGAAGGAGAAAAACATACTCGTGTATTTTCACAAAATCACTGCGCGTTATACGCTCAAGGACGGAAGCACGTTCACGGCATCCGACGGCGATACCGTATATGCGCCGATGGGAAGCGAATATATCATTGATTCGTTTGAGCCTGAAGAACCGACAGGCTGTACGGTAGGTGTGAATTTCTTTGCCTTTGATGAATGCGGTGAGCAATTTGTGCTGTCGGATAAGCCGATAAAGCTCAATGCCGACGATCGCGGACAATACTATCCGCTTTTTCTCAAGATGAGCAGAACAAGTGAAGCGAATGTTGTGTGCTACGCCAAGCTTAAATCCGCAATGTATGAGATTTTTTCGCAATTCTGTTCATCACGGCTCAAACGAGCAAATTCCAAATTTGATATGATCGCAAAGGGCATCATGTACATGGAAGAGGATCCCGAGCAGAAGCTTTCGATAACCGAAGTTGCAAAAATGTGCAATGTGAGCGAAAGCTACTTCCGCAAGCTGTTCAGGGAATATTCATCGTATTCGCCGACCGAATACCGAATAAACGGCAAGATCGAAAAAGCAAAGCAATATCTTGTTTTTGACGGTCTTACCGTCAGCGAAGTCTCGCAAAAGCTTGATTTTTCCGACGTTTCATATTTTTCGAAGCTATTCAGCAAAAAATGCGGTATGTCACCGGCGGAATACAAGGAAAAGTTCAGAACATAGAAGTATTCAGCTTTATGTGTTTTTACACGTATCTCATCACTCATAATAATAAACAATTGACTTTTATATATGTTTAATGGTATCATATATAAAATGAATATATAATATTTTTTCGGAGGTTTTTATGAAAAAAGTTCTTGCATTCGATTTCGGCGCGTCGAGCGGACGTGCTATCTTGGGTACGTTTGACAACGGCAAGATCGAGCTTGAAGAGCTTCATCGCTTTTCAAACGATCCCGTTGAAGTAAACGGTCACTTCTATTGGGATGTTCTTCGCCTGTTCCACGAGATAAAGCAAGGCATTCTCAAATGTGCCGCCGCGGGACACAAAGATATTGCCGCCAGCGGTATCGACACATGGGGTGTTGACTTTGTTCTTATCGACAAGGACGGCGAAATAGTAACGAATCCGTATCATTACCGCGATTACTCGGTTGAGAATATGGAAGCTACCTTCAAAAAACTCGGCAAGGAAAACATCTACAAAAAGACAGGTATCCAATTTGCCGCATTCAACACTCTCTTCCAGCTCAACTACCTTGAAGAAAACAAACCCGAGCTGCTTGACCGTGCCGAGCATCTTCTGCTTATGCCCGATTTCTTCAACTATTTGCTCACCGGCAAAACAGCGGCTGAGTATTCTAATGTTTCCACTACATCAATGATGAATCCCAACACATGTGAATGGGAATATTCTCTCACCGATGCGCTCGGCATCGACAGAAAGATACTTAAGGACATCGTAGATTCCGGAACAGTTCTCGGCACACTTAAGCCCGAGCTGGCAAAAGAGCTTCAAATGCCGGAAGTGCCCGTTATCTGCGTGGCCTCGCACGATACAGGCTCTGCCGTAGCATCCGTTCCGTTTGATGACCCCGAACACAGCCTTTATATAAGCTGCGGCACATGGTCGCTTATGGGTACGGAGCTTAAAAAACCTCTTATCAATGACACTTCATTCAAGTTCAATTTCACCAATGAGGGCGGTGTGAACCGTACCACACGTTTCTTAAGCAACATCATGGGACTTTGGCTCATTCAGGAAAGCCGCCGTCAATGGAAGCGTGAAAACCTTGATTATTCGTTCAATGACATGGAGAATGCCGCAAAAGCATCAGTTCCGTTCAAATCATTCATCAATCCCGATTTTGAGGGCTTCACACCTCCGGGAGACATGCCCTCGCGTATCAAAGAGTTCAATAAAAACGCCGGTCTTGCCGTTCCCGAAACCATGGGTGATGTAGTGCTTTGTATCTATCAGAGCCTTGCACTCAAATACCGTTATGTTACCGAATCAATGGAAGAAATGATGGGTAAAAAGATCGACACCATACATATGGTAGGCGGCGGTATAAAGGATAAGTTCCTTTGCCAGATGACCGCAGACGCAACAGGCAGAAAAGTAGTTGCCGGTCCCGTAGAAGCTACCGCAATGGGCAACATCGCCGTTCAGCTTATGGCGCTCGGCGAAATAGATGACCTTGAAGGCATCCGCAAGGTGATAAAGGCTTCCGCCGACACATGCGAATATGTTCCGGCAGGCGATGCCGCCAAGTGGGATGAGGCTTATGCCACATTCAAAAAGGCTTGCCTGAAGTAAAGCAGTATAAACTCAAAGCCCCCGGCAGAATGAATGTCGGGGGCTCTCGTTTTTTTTCGTTTTTTACCTTCTTTTCACAATGCATGCAATAATATAAAACGCAAGATCTGTAAGCACTATTCCTGCGCCGGTGGGAATATACGAGAATGCAAAGCTCAAAAACATACCGATACAGAACGACGCGATCGCTATCACAGCAGCACATGCGGTTACTTTTTTGAACGAATCAAATAAACGCATACTCGTTATGGCGGGGAAAATGATAAGTCCCGAAATGAGCATCGTTCCCATAACGCGCATACCGACTATCACCGTTGCGGCGGTAAGCAGTGCGAACATTATGTTGAACGGTCGTGTTTTCATTCCCGAAGCCGAAGCAAAGCCCTCATCGAACGTAACCGAAAATATTCTGTTATAGCACAGCACGAATACAAGTATTATCGCTCCGCAAAGAAGTGCCGAAATTATTACATCGCTCTTGCTTACCGCTAAAATACTGCCGAACATATAGCCGTATACATCGGTATTCATACCGCCCGAAAGCGACGCGGCGGTTATTCCTACGGCAATTGATGTACTTGATATCATCGCTATTGCGGCATCGGAATTTATCCGTGCATTTTCTCGCAGACGCAGAAGCAGATATGCCGCAACGAACATTATCGGAACAGCTATATAGAGCGGTGCAGTATTCAGTGCAAGTGCTGCAGTCATCGCTCCGAAGCCTACATGTGACAGTCCGTCACCTATCATCGAATACTTTTTCAGTACAAGCGTCACACCGAGCAACGACGCGCAAAGTGAGACCATTATGCCGACGGCAAGCGCACGCAGGATGAATGCATACGAAAGCATTTCTCTCAAAAGCTCAAACATGCTCACAGCACCTCCCCGTGAAATGTATGCCGAGTTCGCTGTTCATATAATCAGCAGTCTTGCCGAAAAAGCGCACCGTTTTGCCGATATGCAGTATCTCGGAAGCGTATTTTGCCGCGGCGGGGATATCGTGAGAAACCATAAGCACCGTTATGCCGTCATGCTCGTTCATATCGCGGATAAGTCCGTACATATCCTCGGTAACGATCGGATCAAGCCCTGTCACCGGCTCATCAAGCAATATCAGATTTTCGCTTGCGCACAGTGCGCGTGCAAGCAGTACACGCTGTTTCTGCCCTCCCGACAGCGTTGAAAACGGCTTATCCCTGAGTTCTGCTATACCGAGCCTGCGCATGTTTTCTCTTGCTGTTTCTTTTTCCCTTTTGCCGTAGAACGGTCTGAGTCCCAGACCGTTAAGGCATCCCGAAAGCACGACCTCGCCGCACGAAGCCGGAAAATCTCCGCGCAAAGTGCTTTGTTGAGGCAAATAGCCAATTCTGCCGATATTTTCGGCAAATGTCACTGTCCCGCACTTCAACGGTATCTGCCCAAGCACTGCTTTTATCAGCGTGCTTTTGCCGCTCCCGTTTTCGCCGACTATACAGATATAATCTCCCCTGTTGACCGAAAACGAAATATTTTCAAGTATCACACTGCCCGAAAGCGCAACGGACAGGTTTTTGATTTCAAGTATCATAACAGTGCCTTTCGTAAGTTTTCTGCATTTTGCTTCATCAAAGAAACATATGTTGCGCCGCTTTCAAGCTCCGAACGCGAAACATTGTGACAGCTATGCAACAGAAGCATTTCCGCTCCCGTTTCCTCGCTTATCACCTTTGCTATGCGCGGCTCGGTAAGCTCCTCATAAAACACCGCGCCGAGCTTGCTTTCTTTGACTCCTTTTATCAGCTCATTCACGCGTGCAGCCGACGGCTCCGCCTGCGATGAGCATGAATCAAACGCCGGTACGAACACAAAGCCGTATCGCCGCGCAAAATAAGTCATCGAAAATCTGCCGCCGTGACACACAGTATGCGTTGTTGCATTTTGCGATATTTCCGCAAACTCCGTATCAAGCTTTTTAAGCTCAGCTATGTATTTTTCAGCATTTGCGTTGTATTCGTTTGCGTTATCCGGGTCCTTTTCATTCAACGCCGCAAGGATATTTTCAACCATTATCACAGCGTTCATCGGATCGGTCCATATATGAGGATCATGCTCATGCTCATGCTCATGTTCATGCTCATGCTCGTGTTCATGCTCATGTTCATGCTCGTGTTCATGCTCGCTAAGCTCGATATTCTCCGAAGTATCTACCACGCGCACATTCGGGTCAAGTCCTTCAATAAGCGTCTGCGCCCATGCTTCCATATCCGCTCCGGTGTAGATAAAAATATCCGAAGAAGATATTTTAAGTGCATCCGCTACCGACGGCTCGTAATTATGGCTTTCCATCCCCGCCGGAAGTAAAAGCGTGATTTCTGCCCTGCCTCCTGCTATCTGTCTGCAAAAATCATATTGCGGAAACAGTGTAGCTGTTATTTGCAGCTTCCCGTTTTTATTTCCGTTATCAGCACCGCCACAGCCCGAAAGGACAGCCGCCAATGCAATAACGGCGCATAATGTGATTGCCGTTATTCGCTTCACTTTTTATCACACTCCCCGCAAATCCCGTAAAACACCGTACGCGAAGGGTCTATTTTGAAACCGTGTTCTTCCAGAACATGAGCGTTTATACCGTCAAGATGTGTACACGAAAGATGCTCAAGCTTACCGCAGACGATGCACTTCAAGTGGAAATGTTCCCCGCAGTCACATATTTCCTGATAACATGCGCTTTCCCCTGCCGAAGATACGAATTTGCGCAAAAATCCGTCCTTGACCATCTTATCGAGCTGGCGATACACCGTCGATATTCCGACAGCAGTACCCGCGTTTTTTATTTTTTCGCAAATTTCCTCAGCCGTAAAATGCTTGCCATTCAGCTCAGTAATAACGCTTTTTATCTCATCTTTTTGTTTTGTATTATAACTGCGCGGCATATCAATCTGTCCTTTTACAATATGAAAATGATTCTCAATTTCATAATAATTATACATAATTTTGTCCATGTGTCAAGTAAAAATGTTTTGCAGAACAAAATAATTGATATAAATTGATATTTAGCACTTTCATTTTTTCACATTTTATGTTATCATATACATTGAATATTAGTTAACGGGAGAAACGGGCATGAGTGAGTTTTTTTCAACCATCCACGGAGCGCTTTCGAACGGGCTTATCTCGTCGATAAGTGTGATAGACATCCTCGATATAATTATCATCACCTTTGTGATATATCAGATACTGAAATTTTTCAAAAACACAAAGGCTATGCATGTACTTAAAGGCATTGCGATACTCATCGTCGCACTTGCAATAGCCTCATGGATGGGATTGCCGACCACGACATGGCTGTTAAGCTCCGTATTTACATCGGGGATAGTTGTTATCGTCGTATTGTTCCAGCCTGAACTGCGACGTGTTTTTGAGACGCTCGGACGCGGCAAATTCGGCAGTACCGACAATTCGCACGACCTTGAAGCTACAATAAATGAGATAGTTAATGTAGCTGACCGTCTTTCCAAGCGTCATGTCGGTGCGCTGATGGTATTTGAACAAAAATCGAATCTCGACGACATAGTTTCAACAGGTACATTTCTGAACGCAAAGGTTTCAGCCGCACTTATCGAAAATGTGTTTGAACCGAACACCCCGCTTCACGACGGTGCTATGGTAATAAAGGGTTCCGAAATAGTATCGGCAGGATGCTTTCTTCCGCTTTCCGAAAACAACAGCATTGAAAAGACGCTCGGCACGCGTCACCGTGCCGCCCTCGGTATGAGTGAGCGTTCCGATGCGATAATAATAGTAATAAGTGAAGAGACAGGTGTTATATCATCGACACACAACGGCAATCTCCAGAGGTACCTCGACCTCGATGCCCTGCGTGCATTGCTCAATGACGCATACGCCATATACGGTGAAACGCATAAATCTACCGCACTGTTCTTAAAGCTTTTCGGAAAGGAGAACGGCAATGACAAAAAGTAATCGCAGAACTTTCAAATCATATTTCACGAACAATATAGTTCTCAAGCTTCTTTCCATCCTTTTTGCCATAATACTCTGGAGCTTCGTGATAACCGAAACAAATCAGGAACGCACAAAGCAGATAACCGATATCCCGGTGGTCATCGAAGGCTTGAACGAACTCGAATCCAAAGGTCTCACAGTGCGCGACGATCTTTCCGAAAACCCGATAACGGTCGATGTTAAGATAAACGTTTCGCACTCGGACTACAAATTCATCGACAAGAACTTTATTTCCGCAAGCATAGATCTTTCCAAGATATCAAAGGAAGGTTCTTCATCGCTTCCGATAATAGTTTCATTCGGTAACATAGCCGATGTAAGTCTTGCTTCGGTGTCACCGGCAAATGCCGCCGTCATCATAGACAGCATAGCTTCAAAGGAAGTACCCGTAAGCGTTTCGCTTTCCGGTGAACTTCAAAGCGGGCTGATCTCGCTCGCGCCCGCCGTTCCGCCGATGATCACCGTATCCGGCGCGAAGTATTATGTTGAACGTATAACAAAGGCAGTTGTCGGCGTAGACCTTTCAACACTGCGTGACGGCGAAGTGCTTTCGACAATATGCGAATTCACCGATGAAAAAAATAATCCGATCAAATTCCCCGGTGAGCGTGTAACCGTCGATATGGACATACAAACCGTAAAAGAAGTGCAGATAAATGCCGCCGGTTCTGCCGCCAACACGGAAAAAATCGCTTCCGGCTATGCATTCAACGGTATAACCGCAGGAAAAATACTTGTATGCGGTCATACGCTCGCAATAGATAAGCTCACAGAGGTCAATGCCGCTCAGATAGACTTGACCGGCAAGGATGCATCGTTTACATCAACGCCGCTTGAGCTTGTTTTGCCCGAAGGTATTTCGCTTGTTCCCGGTCAGGAAACACCGACGGCAACAGTGAATATTTCTGAGCGCAACGGCAACACTACCTTCACATGTCCCGTACTTATATCGGGTATTCCCGAAGGTCATTCGGTAACGCTCACAAGCGGCACAGTCACAAAAAAATACACATCCGATTGTGCTACTGCCATCAAAGCATCTGTGACGCTTTCAGGTCCGGAGACAGTGCTTTCTTCAATGAACAGCTCCGACATAATCGTCAAGCTCTCTGTATCAGGCAAAGAAGCCGGATCGTATGAGCTTACACCCATTATCGCCATCAGTCCTTCATACGCATCGACCGTGACAGCTCAGCTCGTTTCTCCGTCTCAGGTTTCGGTAACGCTTCAGTAAAAACGGAGAATCACATATGTTCGGATTCGTAAACGCCAATATCACCGAGCTTGACAATGACGCAAAAACGCGCTACCGTGGATATTACTGTGGGCTGTGCCGGACACTCGGTGATGAATACGGCATCCGCGCAAGGCTGACGCTTAATTTTGACATGGCGTTTCTTTCAATGTTTTTAAGCAGTTATTTCAACGCAGACGAAGCAGTGGAAGGCAGAAGCTGTGCGCTTCACCCGTTTTCAAAGCACCGCGAAATAACAAATGAATTTACCCACTACGCTTCGTCAATGAACGTTCTGCTCATGTTCCACAAGCTGTCCGATGATATAACGGACGATAACAGCGCCGGTGCAATAGTTTTAAGAAATGTCCTGCGTGAAGCATACAAAAAGGCTGACGAACAGTATCACACAAAAAATCTTGCGATCAAAAAGCTCCTTGCCGAGCTTTCCGATATTGAAAAGCGTGATGAGCATAACCCCGATATCCCGGCATCGGTTTTCGGCGGCATAATGGCGGAATTATTCGATATATATAATAATGACGGGATGCTTGCGCAATTCGGCTTTGCACTCGGAAAAGCAATATATATACTCGATGCATGTGTGGATTTCAAAAGTGATCTGAAAAAATGTCGATATAACCCGTTGGTGGAAACTTCTTCGGCAAACTTTCAGCAAATTTTAACAATACTGTTAAGCGATTGCACCGGTATATATGATAAAATGAATATAAACAGGAATAAAGATATTATAGAAAACATTCTCTATTCAGGTATCTGGACACGATTCAAGGAGATGAATAAGTGAACGACCCGTATAAGGTACTCGGCGTTTCGCCCGGTGCTACACAGGAAGAAATTTCAAAAGCATACAAAAAGCTTGCAAAAAAGTATCATCCCGATCTGCACCCGGGTGATGCCGCGGCAGAAGCCAAAATGCGTGAAATAAACAACGCATACAACATTTTGCGTTCAGGTAAGGATACATCGTCTTCCTATGGCGGCGCTTCTTCGGGCTCATATGGCTCATACGGCAGCAGCACCGGCGGATACGGAAACTATGGCGGTTTCGGCGGGTTCGGCGGATTCGGTGGCTTCGGCGGATTCGGCGGAAGCACTGATTACGAAGCCTACGGTGATTCATTTGACACCTCAAGCTTCTATTCTTCGGGCAACACATGCTACAATGAGGTGCGTGAAAAAATAAAAAATCACAAATATAATGAAGCGATCCGCATTCTCGATTCTATCAGTACGCGCGACGGTGAATGGTATTATCTCAACGCCATAGCGAATTACAATATAGGTAATAAGGCGGCAGCACTGAGCTACGCTTCAATGGCTGTACAGCATGAGCCCGGCAACACCGCTTATATTGATCTGCTTGACAAGATAAAGGCATCCGGCAATGCATATTCACAGCGAACTGCATCATACGGGTTCCCGTCGGGACGTATATGCTACAATCTCGCTTCAATACTTATATGTATGCTCTGCGGCGGAAGGTTCATGCCGTGTCTGTGCTTTTGCTGATGTTCGCAAAAGTACATATCAATTATAAAGTCAATGGGATGCAAAACCGCATCCCATCTTTCATTTTCTCAGATTTTTTACGGCATCGACTATTGCCGTGCCTATCGTTTCGGCTTCGTCAAACGATGTTAAATGGCTTACCGATATACGGAGCGAATTTGTTTCGTTTGCCCGTATCGCTTTTATCACATGCGACATTTTTACCGCTCCGGCTGAGCATGCCGCGCCCGATGAACATGCAATGCCGTTCATATCAAGCAAAAACAGCAAGCCCTCACTTTTGATGCCTTCAAAGCTGAAGTTCAGATTTCCGGCAATACGTTTATTTTCATCGCCGTTAAGTATCACTCCGTCAAGCCCGTTCATTACCGCGGTCTTTATTATTTCCGCGCACGCCGCCGCTTGTGCATTATGTTTTTCTCTGTTGCGATATTGCTTTTTAAGTGCTTCCGCCATGCCTACTATCGCCGGAGTATTGAGTGTTCCCGGACGTCGGTCGCGCTCCTGCGCTCCTCCGAGCATAAGATTCTTTATATTTGCATCTTTTCTTATGTATAAAACGCCTGTTCCTTTCGGACCGTAGAATTTATGTGCGGACATCGAAAGGAAAGAAATATTTTGTTTTTTTACGTCGATATCGGTTTTTCCCACCGCCTGAACAGCATCAGTGTGAAACGGTATGCCGTATTTCTCTGCGATCCTTCCGATCTCATCTATCGGCTGAAGCGTTCCCGTTTCATTATTGGCTGTCATTACAGATATAAGTGATGCTCCCTTTTTCGCTTCTTCTTCAAGCTTTTCGATATTGACGATGCCACGGCAGTCTACCGGAATATATTCTATCTCCGTACCGTTCTTTTTAAGTCTCTCGCATGTATTAAGTACCGCATGATGTTCTATTGCGGATGTAATTATTCTACTGCCGCCTATTCCGGAAAGCACCCAATTATCACTTTCCGTGCCGCCGGAAGTAAAATATATTTCGTTTTTATCCCCATTGATGACCGACGCGATGTCGCTTCGTGCCTGTTCAACAGCCTTAGCCGCTTCCCTGCCGAAAGAATGAACACTTGAAGTATTTCCGAAGCCTTCAAAAAAGAAGGGTTTCATTTTTTCAAAGACTTCTTCATCAAGCGGTGTCGTTGCCGCATAATCAGCATATATCATAGTATTTCTCCGAAAAATCAAATATCTGTCAGGCAATTAAAACAATATAATATTATCACACGATCGTATAAATGTCAATCTGTCCAACTTACTCTCGCAGATATTATCCTGCTTCCCGATACATCTTTTCTTACCGTATAGAATCCCACCAACCCCGTAGGACGGTAGATATCGTATATTTTTTTAGCCTCGGAGTAATTTTCATTACTTATTTTCAGTGAAAGTCCGCAACCGACGGCGATTTCCCGCGGAGTATTTATAACTTCACCGACGATACCCGCGTTTTTCAATAGCTTTTCATATTTGAAAACCTGTGTGCGTGATCTGAACGCCGCAACTGTATATTCTTCCATAACTGTGACCTCCTATCCTCCTTCATAATATAATATATTATGTGCAGCAGATCTAAGTGACGAAAGGAACAGTTTTAAGTAATGATTTATCTTGATAATGCTGCCACTACACTTTATAAACCTGATGAAGTGTATATACGCAGTAATGAAGTTTTCAGGCTTTTCGGTGCAAACGCAGGTCGCGGCGGTCACAAGCCCTCGATAGATGCCGCCGAAATAATATATTCCTGCCGCGAACGCCTTGCCGCATATTTCGGCTGTGATAAGCCGGAAAACATTATTTTCACATCAGGCTGTACCGACGCACTGAACATTCTGATAAAAGGGCTGTTCTCAGGCGGAGATCATATAATAGCCACAGCATACGAGCATAATTCCGTACTGCGTCCGCTTGAATTTTTGAAAAAGACGCGGGCTTGCGAATACAGTACCGCTTTCCCGAAAAACGGACAGATAAGTACGGAATCACTTGAAAAAGAAATAAAACCGAATACAAAAGCGATAATAATGAATCACGTTTCGAACGTAACGGGAAGTGTACAGGACATCGAAGCCGTCGGTTTGCTGTGTAAAAGACGCGGCTTGCTCTTCATAGTAGACGGCGCGCAGAGCGCGGGAACGCAAATAACAGACATGAAGAAAATGAATATCAGCTATCTCTGCTGTGCAGGTCATAAAGGATTGTACGGTCCGCAGGGAATAGGTGTTTTATGCATTGCACCGGATTCCCCTCTGCCCGTTCCGTTGCGTCACGGCGGCACCGGAAGCAGGTCTCTTGAGCTTGACCAACCCTCCGACATGCCCGAATACCTTGAAAGCGGCACACTCGCCGTGCAGAATATAGCCGCCCTTGAAAAAGGAATTGATTTCGTTCAGACACACGGTGTACTTGCACATGAGATCAAGCTTGCCGATATGCTTAAGGAAGAGCTGTCACACATGGAGCGCGTTCGGCTGTACTCTCCGAAAAGCTTCAAAAGCGGTGTTGTATCGTTCAATATAGGCGATGCCGATTCCTCTCTTGTAGCAGAAATACTCGATAAGCAATATTCCATATGCGCCCGCGGCGGTTTTCATTGCGCTCCGTTGGTGCATAAGTATCTCGGCACTGAAAACCAAGGTGCAGTACGCTTCAGCCTCAGTTATTTCAACACCGAAGCAGATATCTCAGGGGCAGTTGACGCAGTAAAGGAAATAGCCGCACAAAAGCTTTACTGAAATACGGTTGTCGCATGATATTCCGGGGATAAACCGATTTATGTATAAATGAACATATATACATTTTATATGTTCATGCGGTTATGTCGGGCGGTTTTCTGATCCGCCCGACGCTGTTTTGTCCTGATTTTACATAACTACTCTTATTTCCTTTGTACCGTTTTTTTCTACCGTTGTCTGTGTGCGTATACCCTCTGTTTTGCCGTCGGGATTCATGACCTTTATATCAAAAACATCCCTGCCGTTATCCAGATGCACGCTGTATTCCCTCCAAGACGCAGGTATGTGCGGATCTACAGTCACGTTACCGTTTTCTTCATCAATGCCGAGCAGATCATTCAGCACCGCGCAAAAATACATGGAAGCCGAAGCCGTATACCATGTCCAGCCTCCACGTCCCACATTCTCTCGGTTTGAATAAACATCTGCTGCAATAACATACGGTTCAGTCTTATATCTGAGCGTCGCACTTCGGGTTCCCGTATGCGATATCGGATTGAGCATATCAAGTATTTCGGCGCACCGTTCATTCTGTCCGCTTTGTGAAAACGCAGAAGCCACCCATATAGCCGCATGAGTATACTGTCCCCCGTTCTCACGCACTCCGGGAATATAACTGCAAATATATCCTGCTCCCGAGTCCTCGTCAAACGGCGGATCAAGCAATTTTATCATGCCGTTTTCGTCGTCCGCAAGCATTTTTTCAAGGCTTTTCAAAGCCTGTTCTCTCATTTTCGGCTTACTTGCACCCGAAAGCACCGACCACGCCTGCGATATTGCATCTATTTTACATTCAGCATTTTTATTGCTTCCTACGCACTTGCCGGAATCGTCAAATGCGCGAATATACCATTGTCCGTCCCAGCACACCGTATTGAGCGATGAATACAGTTTTTTGGCATGATCCTTCAAAAATTCCGCATCTTCGGGACTTCTGTCACGGCATACACCGATAAAACGGCTGATAACAAAATACAAAAACCATCCGAGCCAAACACTTTCCCCTTTGCCCTTTTTACCTATACCGTTCATTCCGTCATTCCAATCGCCGCCGAGCATCAAAGGCAGAGAATGCTTACCGCTGCGCTTTATCACAAGACGGATAGCACGCATGCAGTGTTCGTACAGCGTCGCGTTTTCGCCGCTCGCCCATGCCGCCTCATACAGATCGTCGCGATCGCCGAGCGAATGTCCTTCAAGAAACGGTATTTTTTTATCAAATATTTCATTATCGCCCGTTACGAGTGCATATTTCGACGCAAGATACGGCAAGAACAGCATATCGTCACTCACGCGCGTGCGCACGCCCGAATACGGAGGATGCCACCAATGCTGTACATCGCCTTCGCGGAACTGATGTGCGGCACAAAGCAATATATGCGCTTTGACACGTTCAGGCTGAGAATAGAGAAGCGAAAGGCAATCCTGAAGCTGATCCCGGAAGCCATATGCACCGCCTGCCTGATAAAAGCCGCAACGTCCGAGCATGCGTGAAGCAAGTGTCTGATACATCAGCCAACCGTTAAAAAAGGTATTGAGCTTTTCGTCCGGCGTACTTACCGTTATCCGCCCGCATATTTCTTCCCATTCGCGCTTTGTGTCCTCAAGCCAATCAACGGTATCGGCGGAAGCTATTTCTTTTTTTATTCTTTTAAGCTCTGCCTCGCTTTCCGCATAGCCCATAAAAATATCAAAGCGTTCGTGCGCATTTATTTTCAGAGCAAGTCCCGCTTCACCTCCCGAAGCACCCGTGAAGTTTCCCTCAAAAGCAGCCTGCGGTTTTTTCAGCGTTCCGTTTCCGATAAAAGACATCGAACCTGCGGCATACTCCGCATTTTCGGCATAAATGAACATATAGTGTCCGTTTCGTTTCGCACACAGCATCCCGTCAAGCTCTTCAAATTCAAGATACTTATACGATTCATTTTCATTTTCGCCCATAACGGGAATAAGATAATAAAATACCGAAAGATCGCGTGTGCCTATTCCTTCAAGCTCCACAGATATGACTTTTACGGTATCATGCACAAAAACCGTCTGTGTCTGCCGCATTCCGAAGCCGTTATAGCGGTACACCGCATATCCCCGCCCGAAAATACAGTCATGCTCATCGACCCCGCCCGCCGGATCGCGTGTAATGCTCCAGAAACGTCCCAACTTGTTATCCCGTATATACAGTACCTCGCCCGGCAGATTTTCAACAGCATCATTGCGCCACGGTGTAAGCTTGTTCAGTGCAGAATTACCTGCCCATGTGTAGCCGCCTCCGTTCTCGCACACAAGAGTGCCGAAATGTTCATTTGCAATAACGTTGCTCCACGGCATCGGCGTTTTTGCGTAAATATAGTATTCATTGGCGGCAAAGCATCCGTAACCGCAATCAAAGCTTCCTGTCAATCTTTCGTTTTTTGATGGCGGATATGGATTTTCCGACATCTGCACTTCAACCTCGGTGCAATGCTGTTCTGTAGCCAGCTGTTCCGCAATATCGAATGAGCTTCCTATATACGCAAAGCTCATTCCCTTTATTCTTTCTGTTTCACTTTCGGTAAGATTTTCTTTTTTTACAAGACAAATACTGTCCTTTTGTGAAAGAGTATTGATAAAATCACCTGCTGCCCGATACTCACCGTCAAGGTAATCGATCGCGGTATCGCACAAAACAAGTATATTCATATCGAGCTTCTGCGCAATAAGATAATTTGCTATATGCAGTATCGTTTCGGCTTTTCGGATACCGTCACATATATCTACAGTCAAAAGGGGCTTTCGTTCCGAAAGCGAAAACTGCCACAGCTTCTCACGGTCGCCGCCCGCATTCCCCGCACGCACATTGGCTGTCGCCATATACGCAAGCTTAAGCGAAAGGAGCCATTCATCACCTGTGATGCGTTCCGCATCAATGAACGCATTCGCACATGTGCGTGCGCGTTCGAGTGCAAGACTGACAGCGGCTTTATTTGTCAGCGTTTGTTCTTCACCCGTAAAAATCAGAAAATCAACACGTTTCGTTTCATGTTCTGACAAGCTCACTTCGACGCACGCCGCCGCGCACGGAGTCACCGGATAAGTCTTCAGCGTATCCGAAAAATCGAGCTTAGGCGAATCAAATCCGTTACCTCGTCCCACGATATTCATTTTATCCGTGGCAAAGCGCGGCTCTTCTTCTACGGCAGTGATACGTGCGCACATACCCGTTTTCCTGTTTTTTACGGCAAGCACATTCTTTTCGGCGCTCATTTCTACCGAAAGCCCGTTGAAGCAAGGATGAGCTTCATATGCTTCGCGCCCGGCAAGTGCCGTGTCAAGTACCGTGATCATCTTTTTTTGTTGCAGTTCGCGTGTCTTGTTTTCGATCTCTAAGCTTATAATTATATTATTTCCCTCAACACTTACCGTCTGTGTCATTTTGTTGCGTTTATCTTCTGAATGATATACCGCACGTCCCGGGTAAAATTCGGCAGAATGAGTTGCCTTTTCATCCCGTGAAGGAAGATATGATATGCTTCTGTTTTTCTCATCGCCGATATAAACGTATACATTACCCAAAAGCATGCCGTTGTCGTATGCCGTAATAATGCCATTCGATGATGCCTGTACCGTCACACCGTCCGAAAGCATCAATGATTCTATGCTTTGCTTTTCGGGACGCATATATTCGCGTTTAAGCTCACGGACACAGCAATTCACTTTTTCACTTTCCTTGAACTCTTTTCTCGCAATAATTCCGAGCGGCATTTTTTCTTCAAGCAGCACCTTGGTCGCACTGATAAAACTGTTTGAACCAAAATACTTTCGCAATGCGCCCGAATAAAGATAATTAACAAGTGCGCACAGACTCATGCCCGAATGATGTGCCATGTGCGAATATACACATCCGTATCGTCCGCTCTGCATATCAAGCGATTCATAGAAGCCGTATATCCCCGCCATACCGTTTTCGACAAAGCGAATGACATTATCCATGCATGCACGCGGTGAATATTCAAGTGCAAGCAATGTTGAATATGGTGAAAATACACGTTCGCTCTTAAATGTCGAAACCGCACATTTCTGCACGCCGAACGCCTTGTATTTGTACTCGCCGGATCGGTCAAGGCTGTTGAATGCCGACTCCGATATTCCCCATATTCCACCCGTTCGATTCTCACTTTGCGCACGCACAGCCAACTGTGCCGAGATGTTCAGCATAGAGCCTTCGGTCGGCTTGATAAAAATATCCGGCATCAGATATTCGAACATAGTACCGCTCCACGAAAGGCACATCGGATCGTTGTAACAGCGCGTGAACGGTCGCGACAGCGCAAACCAATGCTGTGCGGGAAGCTTTCCGAGCGCAATACCCACAAAACTCGTGAGGCGCGATTCCGACATAAGCATATCATAATGTCCCGCATTTTTATTGCTGTTTTGATCTGCCCCGATAACAAGCTGTTTTACCCGGCTATCGTAAAGAAACGCAAAATCGACTTCGTCCAAAAGCTTGCTTATATACCGCTCGGCAGTTTTGAGCTTTTCGTTCAGGGCATACGCATACGCATATATGCCCCTGTACTCATTTTGTATATGAGTGATCAGATACGAGTATTTTTCTCTGCCTGCGTTCCACATAAAGCCGTCAACTCCGGATGAAAAATCGTCGGTATCGAGTATTTCACCTATAGACTTTGGATAAGTCTGCAGAAACTCTCTGAGCGGTTTTAGTGAAAACTCATGCGTCGCATCTATTTCCTTAAAGAGCTTATCCGAAAAACTCAGTTTTTCAAAGTCCTTTACCCAGTATCCGGCAAGCTCGGCGGCAAATGAGGCAGTTTTGGATGATGCCACTATTCCGTCTGAAAGAAAACGTTTCAGCACCGCGTTACACGATTTGCCCGAAGCTTCGTATATTTCATCGGAGTATTCCTCTATCCGTTGGCGAAAATCATCAGCCGCACCGTCGAGGCACGATGCTACCGCGTCGGCAAATCCTTCACATTCGCTTTTGCCGAGTATCGGCTTCCGACGGATGCTTTCAAGTCCCCCGAGTACGGTTATGAGCGAAGCACAGAGATTTCCGCTGTCAACGGTAGAAATGTATCTGTTGAGCGGCTTTTTGGTTTCGGTATCGTACCAGTTAAAAAAATGCCCGTTTTGCATTTCGAGACCTGCGAATGCCTCAAGCTGCTTCTGAAGCATTTCGATACACAGTGACGGAGAATACGCACCCGTTTTGAGACCGCACACCGCCGAAAGAAGTGCAAATCCCATATTTGTCGGCGATGTACGCTTTGCATAGCCACGGTACGGCTTTAACTGGAGATTATCCGGCATGAGATAATCATTATCACGCAAAGCCTCAAAAAAGAATCTTTGTGTACGCATCGTCAACAGCTTCAGCGAGTGTATTTCATCGGGAAGTAAACGTTCCTCACTTCGTTTTTCGAATTGCCCGAGCTTCATTGCCGCATACGGAACGGCAAGCCAAAGTGCAAACGGCAAAAAGCCGATCACAAAGCCTCGCATGCAAAGCAAGCATACCGCATAAAACACAGCAGCAAGCACGCACGACGGAAAAAAGAATATTAAATACTCACGCATGCCCCCGCCTGCCGATGACGAATATGTGTTCCACTGCAAAACGTTTTTATGAGTCACAAATCTTCTTACAAGTGCGCGTATCATCGCGCGAATGCTGTCGAATGCTTCAAACGGCAAAAAACAAACCGAAAGCACCGTGCGTTTTACGGCATTTATGCGCATCGGGCGCTTGTCCCTGAAAGCGTAATGCTTTCTGTCGAATCGGAGCGCATCAGCATAAGCGAACGCGATCGGCACAAAAAGCTCTATAGCGGCTATCGCCCAGACGCTGTATGCCCATACACCGCAAAACGGCGCAAGCAGTATCTGCAAAAAAACACCGGGTGCAAAAAGCGTCTGCACCGCATTAAAAAATATCTTCCATTTTGATACTGCTCCGAGATCGCCGAAAAGCCACGGGATCAGCATCCAATCACCGCGCATCCAGCGCTCGCGCCGTTTATAGTACGATATCGGATTTTTGGGAAACTCATCAAGAAAGCTTATATCGTTCGCTCCGCGCGAAACCAACAGTTCACCTTCAAGCAGATCGTGAGAAAGTACGGTATTCGGTCTGATTTTTCCCGAAACAGCTCTCTTATAGGCTTCAACGGAAAACAATCCCTTGCCGCAGAATGTTCCCGAATGCAAGAAATCGTTATAGACCTCGCCTATTACCGCACCGTAAGAATCTATCCCTCCGACAGGCGACATTATTTCGGCGAACACAGTCTGCTTGCCCGGCAAAGCGCCGATATTCGGCTGAATAAGTCCGTAGCCGTGTACGCTTTTGCCGCTCACAGTATATCTGTTCGCAGGATGCGCCGCAATGCCGATAAGCTTTATGACGCTTTCGGGAGGCATGACCGTATCCGCATCAAGCGTGCATATATACCTGACATTTTTCAGTGCTTCCGTATTCTCATCAGCTTCAAATGAGCAAGCATTCCCTGAAATAAAGTCTGCAAGCTCCTCCAATGCGCCGCGCTTGCGTTCTCTGCCGCAGAAACGCCCGTCACGCATTTCACGTTCACGCACGGCAAGTGCAAAATGATCGCCGTGTTTTTTATTCAAGGCTTTTATCCCGTTCACTGCGGCTTCTGTCAGCGTGCCGTCGTTAGCATCATGCTTTTTATCGCTTTCAAACAAATCTGCAAGTATCAGATATACTCCGTTGTCCATTCTGTTGCCGGAATAATATTCCTCTATTGTCTTAAGCGACCTTTGTACCGCCTTTTCATCCGAAAACAATACTGTCAGCGTTACCGCACATTTGTTTTCTTTTGTGTCACAGTATTCGCTTTTCAAACGCATCAAACGTTTCGGTAAGGTCGAACGCAATATTGCCCTGTTGATGATGTTGACCGCAAAAACCGAAAACGGCGCAAGTGAAACTACCGACAGCGCCGGCTTGAGAACAGGTGATATGCCGAGCGACATCAACAGCAGTACGCCAAGCACGCATATCGCCGCCGTAAAAGAAATATATGATGCAAGCCGCAAGCGTATATTCGCATTTCTGTTTTTTATGCCGAGCATACTGCACAATTCTTCTTTTTTATCTCCGAAAAGACTTTCGGTAAGTCCTGTCTCAAGTGCTTTTGCGGCAACCGTGCTTTCGCTGAACCCGCTTTTTCGTGCAAGCGAACTGATAATTCTGCGGTATTCCTTTTTGCTTTCAGCATCCGAAATATCAAAATCTCTGCTTTTCAGCAAAATACGTTCCTGTCCGAGGCAGTCTTCCCTGAGTGCTTCATAATCTATTCTGCCGATAAGCGAACGTACCGCATTAGGTGCGTATTCTCCCCATTCTTCCGGCTCGTTGAGCGTTTTTGAAATAAGCTCCAACAAACTGAACGTGAATGCAAGCGGAAGCAGATCATACTCACGGCTTGTCAATGAAAACTTTTCTGTAAGACGCACTGTATCTTCGTTCACTATGCCGCCGGATTGCTCTGTCAACTCATGTGCAAGCCCGAAGACGCGTTCGCAGTTTTTCTCTTTGAGAGCATACATATCCTGCATCGCGGATGTACAGATATTGAGAATACGGTTTTTGTTGTCACTGAGCCATTCACAGTGATCCGGGTATTTTTCAAAGCCCCGCTGAAGCTCTCCGTAAATACGGCGTGCATATAATCTTATTTTCATATTTACCTCCGCAGCTGTCTTTGTTTTCTATTATTTACAAAGCCATGCGAAAAATACCAAAAAAAGATACGGCACATTAAAGTGCCGTACGTTAAAGCGCCGTAATAACATTATAAAAAATCATTCCGCTATTTCCGCAACAAACACGGAATTATCACTGCCGTATTTTTCACAGCCTGCGGGTTGCATCCACTCTGCGGCAGAAACATACGCTCTGTCCGAAAGCGAGCATACACCGAAATTTCCGAGACGCGCACCGCGCTCGGGTATCACGGTTTTTTCGGTTTCGGGAATAAGCGTCAGCGTATCTGTATCGACTTCTGCCATGTAGAGCGGAGCGCGATGACGGAACACATGGTCATTCGTTCCGTTTTTCCGCGTGTAGACAAGATATAACCTGTTATTGAACGACATCCAATGCGATTGCGTATTATATGTAGGAACGGTTTCGCCGTTGTTCCAAGTCCATATTTTCGGCTCGGAATAATGAAGTCCGTCATCGCTCACGCTGATATAGCCGTGTGTGTCGCCGCGCAGAGTAAGCAGATGCCTGCCGTTGAAGCGTATCACAGAGCCTTCACCCAGCCCGCGCACCTCGGTTTCATATCGGATGTCATTGCCGATCCCGATAATGCTGAATGTTTCTCCGTCAAACGCAAGGCGAAGTACGCTGACTGCCGACTTGTCTTCAAGCTTGCCGTCCTGTTCGCTCCGATATACTATCGGCATCAAAACCGTGCCGTCTTTATCCTCAAAGCACTGACTGCAACCGCTTCCGCAATAGAAATATTTTTCGGGAAGCGTGATATACTTCACATTGCCGAAATGAGTACCGTCGAACACCGCGTACGGTATTTCGGTACGCTCATCGGCAGATGCGACAGATACATTGCCGCCGTATTCATATTTTCCGTTGTGTCCCGTCACAACAAAACGCGATGTTGCTTTATGATACATCGGCGTCATATCACAGCAAACGTTTATATATTTTTTGTTCTGCGGCGCAAACACGGGATCGGGATGAAATCCTGTCCATGTTTTTCCGCCGTCGGAGCTTGAATTTACGAGCAGAGTATCGAACAGATCGGAGCCCGTAACATCGAGATACTGTGCGGTCATCAGGAAAAAATCGCCGTGTACCGCCATGCGTGCATGAACTATACATTTTTTACCGTCGAATCCGTTGCGGATGCTTTTTACATTTATCATTTTTCTTCTCCGAATGCTTTATTCAATAATGCTATCGACGGCACCGCCCTGAACGAGTGATCCGGCGCATCGACATAGTGCCATGCGTAATAGCCATCGTCCGTCAAGCCATACAGCGGTGGTGTGCCGTGCATCGTGCGTGTGCTTTCGTCGCTGTACTTGGGATAATATGAGATCAGCAAGTGATCCTCGCATCCGTTCAGCGCATATGCCGAACGCACCTTATCAAGATGATGCTCCGCTCCGCCTTCATTCAGCGCAAGGTATTTGGGCGCGAGCGCGGCACAAAGGTCGGGACGCGCAAACCAACGGTAGATGCCGAAAATCTCATGCCAATTACCGCAGTTCTGTGTCATTTCACGCTCGTCCTCTTCCGTAACCGACACATAGCGTTCGCGGTCATCTCCTACAAAATCATTTACTATTATCGCTTTTATCTCATCACACAGCAAGCCTAAGAATATCGCATCGACAGTGCCGAGTGAATGTGCCGAAACGCCGATCTTATCCTGATTTACGAACGAAAGCGTTTTCAAGAACTTAAGAAAACACAGCTTTTGAAAGACCGACATTCCCGCATAACAGAAGCCCATCTGCGAAAGTCCGTGGCAGAGATGCACACGCGCATTCGCTCCGTAATCGACCTCGGCATCTATCGGTATAGCGCATTCGGCAGTCGCGGGATTATCGAACGCAATAGCGATCATGCCGTTGTCAACTATGTGCTTAGCCATTTTGTTTCGGTCATGATATTTATTGAACGAACCCGCCTTGCCTTCAAGCAACGGCTCATCCGCAAGCAATTCCTTGCTTCCGACGGAACCGGGCAGGCACAGCACCGCGGGCAAAGGATGTTCGTCAGTTGCATTATCGGGTATAAGCATCAAAAACGGCACGGCGGAATAATCGTCGGGATAAAACTCCCACTTTTCGACCCTGTAACCGTCACGCTGAACCGACGAAAGCATTTTCGGGGCGGGCTGTTCCGTAAAAGGCGGAAGAATAAGCAACTCGCGTGCCTTGTCCTTTACTTTTTTCTGCCATTGCGCGAACTCGGCGTTGTCGGCATTTTCGGGAAAGCTCAGCGTAGGCTTAAAATTACGCATAAAGTCCATATATGCGGCAAGTGTGTGCGTGTGACGTCCGTCGGCACGCTGAGATTTGAAATCCTTTTCATACGAAAAATACATAAGAGCCTCCTATTGGTTTTGTTGTTTTATCATAGCACGAGCCTTGAAAACCGCAAGCACCGCGCAAAAGAGCGAATACAGCGAAAATATTACATACGTTATTTGCTCGGGATGCTCACCGAGCATAACGATGTAAAGTATCAGCGTTACCACATTGTTCGGGATATTCAACCATGTGTATTCAATGAACGAAAGCAACATCAGCACCGTTGAAAGGATACCGATAAGTGACACCGTATCGTCAAGCAATGAATATGCACCGCCGCTCAAACGCAATATAAAGAACATTCCTGTCCAAACAACGGCAAATAACAATACAACAAATATCCGTTGTTTGCCCGTCATCCTGTGAAACACCGTTGATTTGCCGTAAGGATGCTTGCTCCAGCGTATGAATGTGATGAGCTGAAGTACAAACGAACAGCAAAATGCATACAGTGCCGTGGCATAGAGCTTATAAGAAAGATACACTACTGTGTACAAAAGCGAATTGACCGCGCCCACAAGCGGTGCATAGCGATTGAGCTGAGAATTGAGATACGCTACAAACAAAGAAATGTACAACGGCAGTATGCGTATAAACGTCTGCTTGAAAACAATTCCGGTGACCGTTATCGCTATCAGTGTCAGAAAAGCAAAAATGATGACCGGGTTCTTTTTGATGTTGATTTTTGCCAAATTATTTATCTCCGTTTCACCAATATAATCAAACGCTTTAAGCATATCACATATTCAGCTCAAAGCAATGTCAAAACAAGCCAAATATTCAAAAGCTTGTCCGATATTGACATTTATCGGTTTCAGTATTATAATATACCGTGGAGATGAGAATGTGAAAAACGAAGAGTATACCGTTACAGCAGAAAACATTCGTTTCAAGCTATTGATACCGCAAAATGACGGAGAAAACGATGATCTTGTAAATTTTACAATGCACACGCATTCATATACCGAAATATTCGCATGCGTTTCAGGCAATCTGAAAATCGTGACCGAAAACGAAATATACCATGCATCAGGCGGCGAGCTTCTTGTTGTTCCTTCAAACGTCCGTCATCGGCTCGACCGTGCCGAAAACGGTTCAAAATGGTGTGCATTCGGTATTTTTTATACCAAAGCTCCGCAAAGCAATGCACAGGATATTTACAAAATAATTGCGCACATATCCGGAAACGGTGCCCCTCACATTTACACCGGCAGTGAGCTGTGCCGCGATACTTATCAACTAATAACAAATGTCGGCAAATATTATTTGCCTGCCCTTGAACTGCTCTGCATCCTGCTGAAAACAGGTAACGCCGAAAGCAAACCGTTGGCGGACAGTGAGAATACCGTATACAGACTTGAATATATGATCGATTCATGCTTCATGCACAGAATAAATGCAGACATTCTCGCCTCAAAGCTGAATATAAGCGTCCGTCAGCTCTCACGGATAGTGAATAAACGTTACGGAGTTTCGCTCCATGAAGTCATAACACGCAAAAGACTTGAAGCGGCAGCACAAATGCTTGAAAAAACAGACCGCAATGCCGAAATGATATGCTATGAAGTAGGATTTTCAAACAAAAACTCCTTTTTCCGCGAATTTCAAAAGCTGTACCGTTTGACGCCTATGCAATACAGAAAAGCAGCAAGTACCTCGGTTTGCAGATCAAAGCAATAAATCAAAAAAGCGCGTGCATATACACGCGCAAAACAAGTGTTACATTTCTCCCGGTGCAAGTATTGATATCAGTCGTTCAAGGTCGTCACGGTTAAAATACTCTATTTCTATTTTTCCTTTTTTATCCGTGCCGTTTATTTTTACTTTTGTTCCCATATGTATGCGCATATTTTCTTCTATGCGTTCAAACTCGGGGAACGTCTTTTTGGGCTTTGCGGGGGCAGTCTTGTCAAGAGCTTTTATCACCTGTTCAAGACGGCGTACCGACCATTCCTCTGTTGCGCATTTTTCGGCAAGCCCGCACATCACATCACTGTCGTCAAGTGCGGCAAGCGCACGCCCGTGCCCTGCCGAAACAGCACCGCTTATGAGCATATCTTTAACTTTTTTCGGTAATTTAAGCAAGCGCAAGGCATTGGCTATCGCAGGACGCGACGCACCTATTCGTTCCGAAACCTGCTGTTGCGTAAGCTTGAACTCCGTCATCAGCGAATCTATAGCACACGCTTCTTCTATCGGGTTAAGGTCTTCGCGCTGAAGATTTTCAACAAGCGCAAGCTCACATATCTGCTGCGGTGCAAGCTCCTTTACGATAGCGGGAACTGTTTCCGCTTTAAGAAGCCTGCATGCGCGATAGCGGCGTTCGCCTGCGATTATTTCGTATCTGTCGCCTACGGCACGGACGGTTATCGGTTGAAGCATGCCGTTCGCCTTGATGGATTCGGCAAGCGAAGCTATTTTTTCGCTGTTGAAATCCTTTCGCGGCTGTGATTTGTTTACATCTATTTTTCCTATCGGGATCTGCCTTACATATTCCCTTGAGATATCGGTTTCGGTTTCAAGCGCGGAAAAGCCATCGCCCATAAGAGCGTTCATTCCTCTGCCCAACCCGCCTGTTTTTTTCATTGTTTAAGCCTCGTTTCTTCGTAAGATCTCTTTGCACAACTCTTTATATGCCAACGCTCCGGGACAGTATGCGTCATAAAGCTGTATAGGCATGCCGTAGCTCGGTGCTTCGGCAAGACGCACATTTCTCGGAATGAGCGAAGAATATACCTTGTGCGAAAAATATTTTTTGACTTCATTTACCACCTGCTCCGAAAGCTTGGTGCGTGAATCGTACATCGTGCATACCACACCGTCGATATCGAGTGTGGGATTGAGGCGCTGTTTTATCAGCTTGACTGTGTTGACAAGCTGTCCCAAGCCTTCGAGCGCGTAAAACTCACACTGTATCGGAACAAGCACTCTGTCACTTGCGGTGAACGCATTTACGGTCAGCAGATCGAGCGACGGCGGGCAGTCGATGATTATGTAATCAAAATCATTTTTGATTTTATCAAGCGCAAGTCTCAAAAGACGTTCCCTGTTGGCAAGCGCGACCATTTCTATCGTAGCGCCCGAAAGTGAAGTATTTGACGGTATTATCGAAAGCCCCTTCACCTGCGTTTCCATGATGATACCCGAAATATCCTCATGATCTATAAGTACATCGTATATCCCCGCATTATCTTTTTCAATACCGAGTCCGCTTGTCGCGTTGCCCTGCGGATCGAGGTCGAGCAAAAGCACTTTTTTGCCCGCAAGCGCAAGCCCCGCGGAAATGTTTATAGCCGAAGTGGTTTTGCCCACTCCGCCCTTTTGATTAGTTATTGCAAGTATCATCCGTCTTGTTTTCCTCTTTCAAAAGCTTGTACTGTCTGTCCATGCGGGCATTGAGCTGATTTATACCGCTCTTGACCGATGCGATGCTGCCGTTAAGCTCATCAAGCTTATCAAGCACATATCTTGATGAAAAATCCGTGCCCTTGCCGGGTAACTTGCGTAGTGAAAGCATCTCAAATTCTTCAAGTAACAGCGATATACGTCTTGTTCTTATGTAATCGAAAAGCTTGTAAAAGATCTCAAAAAACGCTTCAAGCGCGATGAGAATAAAAAACATGCATATAAGGCTGTTGCGTTCGACATCGAACAGATACGGCACTATCATTGCCGATGTTGCCGCCGCACAGAAGCCTATGACGGCAACCGCTCTGGAGAATGTGCGGAACATATTTTTATCAAGGAACATATCCGCTTTTGACAGATAACTGCTCAGATTTACTGTATCCTCGTTACAGTACGCGGAGTAGTAATCCTCCCACATCCTTGAATAACGCTTTGACAAACGAAGCTCCTCTATCGCGCGTATGATATCTTCTCCGCTTTCCGCCCGCAGAATACATACTATCTGTTTAAGCGAGCGTATCCCGAGAAAGCTGATAACTATGTATGCAATAAGAAGCAACAGCATTATTACCGCCGTAGGGATAAAGATATTCCTGCAATTTGCATAAATATAAATGAAGCTTTTTATGGATTCCCACATAATTCTTTTCTCCTTTTTTCGGAATTCTTACTGCAATGCGGTATTGGCTTTAAGATATTTCAACAGTTCTTTATATATTTTGAATGCAAGCTTATTGTATTCTCTGTTCGTTACATATGCTATACATTTGTATTCCGATCCGATATGAAGATAGATACCTGACGATATGTAACTGTTGGTATCGCTGATTTTACTTTTATTATCTTCGTTTGCGCGGTATAAACATATATCGTCTTCGGAAGCATTGATAAAATCAGACCACGGCACAAGTGTCGGCTTGGACATCAGTTCTTTTACATATATTCCTTGCGAACACCATGCAAAGCCGTTCTTGCCGCTTGCAAGCAATGTATCGTCGTGTGCCAGGAATACTTCGTATTGCGACGGTATCGGAAAGTTTTTCTGCACACGCGCAATATAAGCCTTGAACAATGTACTGCGGCTGTTGAATACGTCTATATTCGATGCAACAAATTTTTTGACGGCTCCGACATAAGGGTTCTCTCCGACAAAGCCGTTCGGCACGGAATTTTCCTTCTGACCGCGATCGGTATTCTGCCCTGAGCAAGCTCCCTGAGCGGCTGTGCCGTCAACCTGCTCACCGTTGCAGGCATCCGGCTTCGATATCGGTGCTTTTTCTTTCGGTGCGGCGGCACATTCGGCAGTAAAAGCGTCGTCCTGTGATACCGAAGCTTCCGTTTTTCCTTTTTCCGACACTGTATTTGTTTTATCCGGAGTACTGTCGGCATCAATTATTGCCTTGCAACGCTTTATAAGCTGTTCGAATGCTTCGGCTTTTTTTTCATACGCAAGAATACGCTGTGAACCTATAAGATAAAAATTGAATTCCTCATTGAGACTTTCATCAAGCATAAACGGAATAATTATCTTATTTTTATTTACTGCAAGGTCTACTTCTCGTGATACCCATATCGAGCTTTGCGAAAGCTGTGAAAGTACAAGCACGAACACCTTGCAGTTATCAATAGCTCCCGGTATGACTTTTGCGTAATTTGATCCGGGCTCTATGCTGTCAGGTGCCATCCAACATGAGATCCCGTTTTTTGTAAGCACTTCGCGCAGATGCTTTGCCTCATCATATTCCTTTGAGCTGTAGCTGATAAATGCGTCGTTCATATAAAAAAGACCGTCCTACGTGTTTTGTATTATGATATCATATTTTTTCTGTATTTGCAATATTTTATTTCATAATGATCAAGCGTAAACTTTACTTTTTTACATCAGCAAGCTTCAACAACAGTTCCCGTATAATAGTGTGTGAGTATCTCTTTATATGTCGAACCGTTTTCAGCCATCGCCTGCGCGCCGTGCTGACTCATTCCGACTCCGTGACCGTAACCGTATGTTGTGAAAGTTATGCTGTCACCGTTGTTTTCGAATGTAAAATCCGTAGAGCGCAAGCCGAGAGCGAGCCGAAGCTTTGTCGCCTTGAAGCTTTGTCCGCCTATGATAACAGTGGCTACACGCCCCGCGGCTGTATGTGTACCGAGTTTTACATCGATTTTATCAATATCAATATCGAAATAATCATTTATCTTTTTTATAAATTCCGATCTTGAAAAAGTTACAGTTTTGGCATATTCCCCATCAGATTTTTCAAGAGGCGAATCCACACTTACGAGATACGGTCTGTTACCGCCGAACACCGAAATGCAATCCTCTGTTTTTCCGACGCTTGAGGAATGATATAATGCACATATGGGCATGCCGTCATATTTTACTATTTCTCCGCTTGTTTCGGTCACAGCCTGCTTTATTGCCGAATAATATATATCATATTTACTTCCCCACTGTGATATCATCTGTTCGTTCGACTTGAATGCCTGACAATGTGCATAATCGGCACATATATCACCGCCGTTAGCACATCCGCCGTTAGACATTTTGTAATAAAGATACGTCCGCGCCGCTACTGCCTGCGCTTTTAACGCTTCGGGCGCATAGTTTGGCGAAACCTCGCCCGCAACAACACACATGATGTATTCTTCGCTGTCCATAGGTGTAACAGCGCCGTTGATATTCACGTTTATCTGCTTTGAACACGGTGTCGGCGATGGCGTAGGCAATGCCGTTGCAAGCGGAGTGTTCGTGACATTCACAGGCGTTTTGCAGATTTCTTCACTTTGATCCACCGTTATCATTTTCTGCCCGTCCGCAACAGCGGAAACATTAAGCTCACTGTGTCCGAAATAGAAGCACGAAAACACAAGCATGACCGCGGCAAGCGCAAATGCAACAAAGATTTTCAACTTGTCCATAAAACATACTCCCCTCAACTTATCACATACGGTGCGCCGAACACGGTAAGACCGTTTGAGGATATCGCCTGCAAAAACGGATCGCACATTTGAATATTATTACCGTCACTTACAAAGTATTCCTCGATTTTTCTGCCTCCCGGGATCGCATTTGCATATTTTTTATCGTTTTCGGTCAGCCTGAACACGGTATAATCGGACGTTGACCATATTTCATCCGATTCCAAAACATTCCGCGCAACGGAACCTTTATCGCTTACGACATAAATGTCGTCAGGGATTTTCCCCAAAATGGGAAATGTGCATATCGCAAACATCATCATAGAAGCAATCACGAGCGTAACAACATATTTTTCCATAAAAAAACTCCTTTCCCTTCAAGCATTGCCGAAAGCAAAGGAGATAAAACATTTTTATTTCGATCTTGCTGTTTTTCTTATAAGCTCTTCGTTGTCTTTTGTTTCGCGTATCTGTTTTATTAGTATTTCCATCGAATGCTCATTCGTGCGTTCCGAAAGCATTCGGCGAAGGGCATATGCACATTCAAGCTCGTTTTGCGAAAGCAGAAGCTCTTCGCGCCGTGTGCCGGATTTTTTTATATCTATCGCCGGATATATCCTTTTTTCGGCAAGCTTTCTGTCAAGATGAAGCTCACTGTTGCCTGTCCCCTTGAACTCCTCAAAAATGATATCATCCATACGCGAGCCGGTTTCGACAAGTGCGGTGGCAAGGATCGTGAGGCTTCCGCCGCCCTCGATATTTCTTGCCGCTCCGAAGAACTTTTTCGGCTTGTACAGCGCACCCGGATCGATTCCGCCGGAAAGCACCTTGCCTGTCGGAGCGATAGTCAGATTGTAAGCACGCGCAAGGCGGGTAATGCTGTCAAGCAGGATAACGACATCTCTGCCATGTTCGACAAGTCTCTGCGCCCGTTCAAGCACGATCTCGGATACCTTTACATGATTTTCCGGCATTTCGTCAAATGTGGAATACAGCACTTCGCTTTTTATGGAGCGTTGCATATCGGTGACTTCCTCCGGGCGTTCATCTATGAGCAGCACCATAAGCTCGACATTCGGATAGTTTTTTTCTATTGCCTGTGCTATCTGCTTCAGAAGTACGGTCTTTCCGCTTTTGGGCTGAGCGACTATCATGCTTCTCTGACCCTTTCCTATCGGCGCGATAAGGTCAATAAGCCTTAACGAAACATCACATCCGCCGTTTTCAAGCTTCAGACGCTCATTCGGGTGTATAGGTATCAAAGTTTCAAATTTGCGCCGCACAGCAGACTTATCGGGTTCGATATCGTTTACCGAGATCACATACAGAAGTGCGGCGTATTTTTCGCCGTCGCGCAAAGGACGTGTTTTCCCGATTATTTTGTCGCCGGTGCGAAGATTGAAACGGCGTATCTGCGTCACCGAAACATATACATCGCGTTCCATACCTTTTTTTGCAAATCCGAACGGACCGCACCGCAGAAATCCGTAGCCGTCGGATAGTACGTCAAGCACTCCGCAACAGTCGCCGCAGTTTCCTCCGCTGAGCATATTCGGCACGGACGGATTGACGCGCTCTTCTGTTTGAGCTATCCGTTCCGCAATGTCGGCATCGGCTTCATCTTGATTTATCGGTAAATCGGAAGCTTCCTTTTTGCTTTCTTCGTTTTCGGCTTTCTTTTTCATATCCTCCAAAAACGCTATTATTTCTGCCTTTCGCGCGCCTGCCGGAAGCTCTATTCCGGCTATTGCCGCAAATTCCTTAAGCTCACTGAGCTTTATATCGGAAAATTCTTTCATGTGATTTCTCCCCTGATTAAAGAAAAGTAATAAAAATGCATTCAAAAAGTTCTCATAGAAACTGAATAACCGGAATCTTCATAAAGTATAAATTAAAAAAATGTTACTGTCAAGTCAAAAATATAGTGCAAAATATCGAATGATATGTTATACTAAATAAAATATATATTCAAGGAGACCTGTTATGAAATTTCTATGCTTGCTCGGCGACGGTATGGCTGATCTTCCACAGGCTGAGCTTAACGGAAAAACACCAATGGAATGCGCAAAAAAACCGCTTATCGACTACATGGCTTCACACGGTGAGGTCGGGATGTGCAATATCACTCCCGAAGGCTGTAAGGGCGGCAGTGATGTCGGAAATCTCGCAGTCATGGGATACGACCCCCGTGTATATCTTACGGGACGCGCTCCTCTTGAGGCGGCGGCAATGGGACTTAAAATGCGCGATGACGATATCGCATTGAGATGCAATCTTGCCTGCGTCTCGGACGAAGCTGATTACAGCACAAAAACCATGATAGATTATTCAAGCGATGAGATCACCACCGAAGAAGCCGCAGAGCTTATCGACGCGCTGAACAAAGAGCTTGCGACAGATAAGATGGAATTTTATGCGGGAATTTCATACAGGCATATCCTGCTTATCCACGGCGGCAACAGTGATGTAAAGCTGATCCCTCCGCACGACATAACAGGTAAAAAGGTGCTTGAATACCTTCCTTCCGGAAGCGGAGCGCAAATTTTACTTGATATAATGAAGCGCAGCTATGATATACTTTCAAAACATCCCGTGAATCTCAAGCGCATCGCAAACGGCAAGCATCCCGCAAACACCTGCTGGTTCTGGGGCGTGGGCAGCAAGCCCGGACTTTCTCCGTTTGATAAAAAGTACGGCCTCGGCGGTGCGGCAGTCACTGCTGTAGACCTCGTTCGCGGCATCGCGCGGCTTGCCGACATGGACACATACGATGTTGACGGTGCGACCGGCACCCTTGAAACTAATTTCATGGGCAAAGCAAAGGCAACTCTTCAGGCGTTTGACGACGGTCATGATTTCTGCTATCTCCATTTTGAAGCGCCCGACGAATGCGGACACCGCCATGAGACCGAACGCAAGATAAAATCAATAGAAATGCTTGACACCGTGCTGACATTCGTCGTAAACGGTCTGCGTGCGCGTAACGAAGAATACGGTGTGCTTATAATGCCGGATCATCCCACACCCGTTTCTACCGGCTCGCACTCAAGCGCACCCGTTCCCTATGCAGTTTACTACAGCAACAATGAACGCAACAGCGGCGTTAACAACCTTTGTGAGCGTACTGCCGAAGAAACCGGAAAAGTACAGCAGGTAGGCTTTGAATTGCTCACGCGCTTCTTTAACGAAGCAAAATGATGTACAACATTTCACCCGATATCCGCGCAATGCTTGATAATAAGCGCTTTCCGAAAAAATGGCATGCGACCGTAGGCGTTGCACTGATGCAATTCGCCGCCTACGCCGCTGTATTTGCGTTGATTTTAATATTCGGAACGGATATCAGAACACATTTTGCGACCGATTTCGGCTACAATATGTTTTTGACACTGATATCACAGTTTGTTTCAGTGCTTGCGATACCGCTTATCATACTGAATGCGGCAAAATGCAATATATCGTCAACGTTGCGGCTCAATAAACGCATTGATGCCATACAAATGGCGTTACTTGTGCTTATTTGCATCGGAACGTTTTTTGCCGCACAGTTTATAAATCAGTTCGCAATAGACGGTATGATCTCTGTTCTCGGCGAACCCGCCCAAATAACATCTGTACCTACGACTTCAAACGTACCTCAGCTCATATTCGAAATCGTAATAACCGCAATTTTGCCCGCGGTATGCGAGGAAATATTCTTTCGCGGTCTTGTCATGCGTGCATTTGAGCGCACATCACCTGTCGTTGCCGTGCTTGCGTCATCCTTGATTTTTGCAATAATGCACGCAAATCTCCAACAGCTCATATATGCGTTTCTGTTCGGGCTTATACTCGGTACCGTCGCTATTATATCGGATTCGCTTTTTGCAAGCATGACCGTTCATTTTACACTTAATCTGGCATCAGCACTGTTGACCTATGAACCGATAAACGATACGGTCACCGCGTTTTTGGAAAACCCTGAGAACGGTTATACTGTGGTATTTTATTCAATGCTTGTGATCCCATTGATCGCATATGCCGCAATACCGGTGTTCATCGGATATACAAGAAAGATAAACCTTGAAAAGTACGGCAAACCTTTTGTTTCCGATATGGAAGCACCCGCGCTGATGCCGAAGCAGACCGTAGCAGAACTTTTGCTTTATTTGTTCGGCTGGGCAGTTTTTATCGCCGCAAACACATTTTCAATGTACTGTGCATGGAAAGGTATCTGACATGAATGTAAAAATAATAGCAGTCGGTAAATTACAGCGCATCTATGCCGATATCCAGCAGGAATTCGAGAAACGGCTGTCACGCTATTGCAGATTTTCGATAACCGAAGTCGCTGACGAGCAAGCACCAGAAAAGCTTTCTGAGGCTCAAAGAACGGGTATCAAGCTCCTTGAGTGGGAAAAGATAGAAAAAAAGCTGAACGACGGTGATTTTCTTATAATCCTTGACGGTACCGGGAAAAAGCTTTCAAGCGTCGGACTTGCAGAGAAAATTGATTCATGGCAAGGCAAAAGCCTTGTTTTTGCACTCGGCGGTTCGCTCGGTTTTCATGAAAATGCGTTGAAGCGTGCGGATTTCGTGCTTTCACTTTCGGATATGACGTTCACACATTCCATGGCGCGTGTGATACTTGCCGAGCAAATATACCGAAGCTTCAAAATTATCAGCGGAGAGCCATATCACAAGTAAAGGAATGACAAAAATGATAAAGAGAAAAGCCACTGTACTTATTATCTCGGTCATGCTTACCACTCTGATATTCACTGCCTGCGCACCGAAAAAAACCGATATCGAATCAGTTACCGCTACACCTTCAGCTACGCCGAACGAGACCGAACTTGCTCCGTCGGGAGATATAGTTGATCTTGACGGGCATTCCGAAACACCGTCTCCGTCCGGTGCAGGTAATGGCGATATTCCTGCCACTACTCCGGCTGCTACGGCAAAAAACACTGCTCAAACAGGCAGCAGTGATATCCAAACTACAGATATCCCGATGCCCACAGTTTCAAATGCAAATATGGCAAAATATACATATGATGCCCTATCAAAGGATATTGCCGCACTTTCCGCAAAATACAGTATTGAGTCTGAAGTCATCGGAAAGACAAAATATTCAAGAGATATTTTTTGCATCAAGCTTGGCAATGAGAGTGCCAAAAACAAAATTTTACTTATTGCGGGCGCATGCGGCAGTGAATACGGCAATTCACTTTTGATGATGAAGCAGATCGAGACATATCTGACAGATACATCAAGAAAATATGCGGGCATGACATATGATGAGATACTCGGCAAATGCCGCATATATTTCGTACCGATGCTTAATCTCGACGGTATCGAAATAAATATCAACGGTACATCGAACTTTGATGCTTCGCTGCAATCACTCGTTGATTCCTCCGTTAAGGCAGGCTATATCAGCGATACTTCAGGTTGGGAAGCTAATTCCGACGGAATCGACGTAAGTATAAACTTCGGGCGCGGCACGGTGACATCCGACATCATCAGAAATATACCGTGCAGCTCCGGCTACTGCGGTGCGCCGTTCGCCTCTGCCGAAGCCGCCGCAATACGCGAACTTTGCGCAACGGAAGGTTTTAAGACCGTCGCAGTATACGACGGCAACGGAGAACTTATCGATTGGTCTTTCGGACAAATCAAAAGCAATTCAATAAGCCGTCAGCTTGCGGAAAAGCTTGCATCGCTTACAGGCTACACCGTGCTTTCCAACGGTCCCGATAAAGATATGTGCATTTCCGTAAATGCACCGCAATGGTTTATATCCGAATATGACCTTCCCGCATTCACGGTAATGACGGGTATTTCGGCAAACGGAAGTATTTCTCCCGCCGATGCATGGAATAAGCTCGCATTGGTCCCGATACTGCTTGCCTCGGAAAGCGATTTCAGTATAAGTAGCGACACGGAGATAGTTGATATAGATGATTAAAGACGATTATTATTTCATGGAGCGCGCGCTCATGCAAGCGAAATGCGCCGAAAAAGCCGGAGAAGTTCCTGTCGGTGCAGTCGTAGTATATGACGGTAAAATCATCGCACGCGGTTGCAACAGCCGCGAACACGACAATGATCCCACTTCGCACGCAGAGCTTATTGCAATGCGCAGAGCCGCACATCGACTTGATTCCTGGCGGCTGTCAGGCTGTACACTGTATGTGACGCTTGAGCCTTGCCCAATGTGTGCCGGAGTGATAGTCAACTCACGCATTGACCGCGTCGTTTTCGGCGCATATGACGAAAAAGCAGGTTGCTGCACTACTTTGTACCGTCTTTGCAGTGATACGCGGTTCAATCATCGCGCTGATGTGCTTGGAGGCGTTATGCAAGACGAATGTGCCGCTGTGCTGTCGGAATTTTTCAAGTCAAAGCGCGGGCACTGATTTTTGCGCATGTATTTTTGCACGTTACACCTGTTATTTGCCTGTTTTTTTGCATCAAAAGCGGGCAATTGCTTTTTATGAACAGATCCGCGATGCAATACGCGACAGTGCATGTATTGCATCGCTGATAAAACAATATCAAAAATTAACAGAGGCAACCAACATGTGGGTGTTTATGGCGTTTTTTTCCGCTCTGTTTGCGGGAATCGCTTCTGTTCTCGCAAAATGCGGTATCAAAAAGACAGATCCCGATGTAGCAACGGGTCTTCGAACCGTCATTGTCCTCATCTTTGCATGGATAATGGTTTTTGTAGTCGGCTCGCAGGAAACGATCCCGGATATCAATGCAAAATCGCTTATCTTCTTGGTCTTATCCGGCATTGCGACCGGTGCTTCATGGCTCTGCTACTTCAAGGCATTATCTGTCGGAAATATCAACAAGGTCGTTCCTATAGATAAATCAAGTACGGTCATTACGGTTTTACTTGCCATTATTTTTTTTAATGAAACCAATCATCTTGCCGTAAAGCTGATATGTACATCATTGCTCGCAGTCGGTATTTTTCTTATGATCGAAAAGCGATCCGATCCCGAAAAGCCGACAAGAAAAATATGGCTTCCGTATGCAGTGGCATCCGCTGTGTTCGCCGCGCTGACATCGATCCTCGGGAAAATCGGTATAGAAAATGTGGAATCCAACCTCGGTACAGCCATCCGAACAACTGTCGTTCTTATAATGGCGTGGCTTGTAGTGTTCGTAAAAGGAAAGCGATCGCTCATAGCCGGAATTGAGAAAAGAGACCTCGTTTTTATTACTTTATCCGGCATTGCAACAGGCGGCTCATGGCTATGTTATTACTACGCGATACAGAACGGTATCGTCAGCGTTGTTGTTCCGATAGACAAGCTCAGTATTATCGTTTCCATACTGTTTTCGTGGGTAGTCTTCAAGGAAAAAACCGCAAAAAAGGCTTTGGCAGGTCTCGGTTTAATGGTGATCTCGACACTTACGATGGCGATATTTGCTTAAACTGCCGACGGCGTGTCGGCGGTTACTCGGCAGGCATTATGTATATAAAAAACCGCTCGGTTCAAATACGGCCGGGCGATTTTTATACACTATATTTCAAACATTACCGAAAATTATCAAGCAGATATCTTTCGGCTTCGGAAGACCAAAGTCCGTTATTTTCTTTAACAAGCCTGTCAAGCTCCGCAAAGCGCTTATCGTTTTCTCCGAGCTTGCCGAAATCCGAAATCGCCGTAAGCGGCAGGTCGATATGCGTGTAAATAAGCTTTTTGCCGCCCTCGATCTCAGGCAATCGCAAAGTGGTATCAATAGCGGCGTCGATCCCTCCGATATGCGTTATCATTACAGCGGGGTCGATGCGCTTTTCGCCTATGAGCTTTACTACGTCTTTCATATCGTCGGTAGTGCTTCCGCTTGTTCCCGCCACATGGTGTGAAGCGTAATGCACATTATAAAAATTGAATTTTGCGCTGAAGCTCTTATCCATAGGACCTGCAAAGAAATTCAGACATCCGTCATAGCCTAATATGGAATCCGCAAGCTCAACGACCGATGCAACGGGCGCATAAACAAAAACATCATCAAATCCGCCATCCGATAACGCCAAAAGCTCTTCCTTTGTCGAAGCATTCGTAAAAACAAGCTCGATCCCGTCCTGCTTTGCCTTTTGCGGCGAAAAGATTTCTTTTGCTCTGTTGAGCCGTTCGGCATTTATGTCGGTAACAACAAGCAACGACGGCTTTATATCACCGTGAAGCGCAATATCAATGGCGACAAGTCCCATCGGACCGCACCCGGCGAGGATAGCTGTTTTGCCTTGAGGTTTGATATTGGAGTATGGCAGATATTGTTCGTCCAGATGCAGATTTGCCTTATACCCACGCACGATGCAGGAAGCAGGCTCGATCAGCGAGCCCTTGAAGAAGCAATCGCTGTTAAGCTTTATCAAATATCCGTTTTCTATGATATGCTCATAAACGATAGAATACGTTGATACACCGCCGATTTCACCGAATGAGTAACCTACTGTCTGCATGCCGCCGAGATATGACAAAACAGGTGGCATGACCACCTTATCGCCGACATCGTATTTCCCCTTCCACTTATCGGTAACTTCCACTATTTCCGCGCAAAATTCATGTCCTACGATAACGGGATGTTCCGCGACATCGTCGGGAACTCTGATATGCTTTGCCCCCTGCTTCGCGGTTTTGTATGTTGACATACAAACGCTGTCGGAAATGATTTTGATAAGTATTTCGCCATTTCTAAGCTCAGGCAAATCAAATTCTTCAAGTCTCAAATCGTTTTCGCCGTAAAGACGAACTGCTTTTGTTTTCATTTTCTTATATCCTTCCTGCACTGCCGAATTTCTCAAGCTTTTCCCTGATAACCGACTTCATCATTTTTCTTGCATCTTCAAAAACGATAAAGGGCCATGTCGAAGGGTTCTCTATTGCATTCAGTTTGTCCTTCAATCCCTTGTTCAAAGCTGCAACGACATCGGAATATATATTGATTTTTGTGATCCCGTGCGCAATGGCATTTTTCATCTGATCGTCAGGCGTACCGCTTCCTCCGTGTAAAACGAGCGGTCGGTCACAAATCGCAGTGATCTCATCCAATCGGTCGATCCTCAACTCAGGCGTTTTCTTATATACTCCGTGAGAAGTGCCTATTGCGACCGCCAAAGCATCAACATCGGTTATTTCCACAAACTTTTCGACCTCTTCCGGAACCGTAAGGCTCTCGCCCGGATCTGTATCAATGCCGCTTTCGGTAATGCTTCCGACACTTCCGTTGCCGACGTGCCCAAGCTCTGCCTCAACTGTAACACCGTGCTTGTGCGCATATTTCGTTATTCTTGCGGTATTATTGCTGTTGTTCTCAAAATCAAGCACCGAACCGTCGTACATCACTGAGCTGAATCCGGCATTGATAGCACTTTTTATCAAATCGAAATCGGTCGCATGATCCAAATGGAAGCATACGGGAACGGAAAAATGCTCTGACGCTTCTTTCACCATCGAAGTGATGAGCGGCAATCCCTTGCCCGTCAAATCAACGCCGAGCCCCATAAGCAACGCAGGAGAACGTTCTTCTTCGCACGTCTCCAAAACGGCTCGCATCATTTCATAATTGCTGATATCAAAAGCCGGCACGGCATAATGATGTATTTTTGCATCTTGCAACATTTCTTTCATTGTAACTAACATATTACGCTATCTCCTATCTTTTTTTTAATTATAGCATGCGCATTAACATTTGTCAATTACATATGTTAATTATTGACATTATTTTATTTTATGCTAAAATATTTATCGGCAGGTGAATTATGATATGAACGGAAAAGAAGAAAAGCTGTTGATGTCGGAAGTTGCGATAATGTATTATGAAAACAATCATACTCAGCAGGAAATCGCAGACATTTTGGACCTTTCCAGACAAACCGTATCCAAGTTACTGAATGATGCGGTAAAAGAGCATATAGTTGAAATAAAGATACACAATCCGCAACGGGAGCGTGAGATGCTTCAAAAAGAAATAGAAAGCAAATTTCACATTAAAAAGTGCATAGCATCAAGCGTCAGCTCAAAAAACGAATATTTAAGAAAGACAATGACAGTGAACGCGGCTTCGGAATATATTACCGACATAGTAAAAAAAGGGAATTTGAAAATTGCGCTTTCATGGGGAAGAACTATCCAAAGTCTGATTTGCACAATGCCTCAGATCTACACAAAGGGAAATATCGTTTTTCCGCTCTTCGGTGCGACGGATAACGAAAACTCTTATTTTTCATCAAACGAGTTGGCGCGAAGCATGGCTGACAAAATCGGTGCAGATGTCAAATACGCATGGTTCCCGTATCTCGCAGACAGTGACGAAGATTGCAAATTGCTTAAAAATATTACTTATTATAAAAAAAGCGAGGATCTTTGGAATCGTGCTGATATTGCGATCATTGGTATCGGGAACACGGAAATTCTTGAAATTTTCGGAAAAAGCTTCGGATACAATGATAAATATTTCGATGTGATCGGCGATATAGCTACTCATTTTTTCAACAAAGACGGTGAATTTATAAAATTATATGATAACTCGCTTTGCGCATCGGTCGATAACATTAAAAAATCAAAAGAGTGCATCGCAGTAGCCTGCGGTGATAACAAGGTCGATGCCATGATCGGCGCGTTGAAAACCGGCATCATAGACACGCTTATCACAGATGAATACACCGCAGGAGCTATTGTACGGGACATTTAATGATCCGTGTATATGCGATATCGCCTTATCCCACCATTGCAAGTAGTTAAGCGACGTGGCAATCCATATTGACGTAAAGTAACTTTTTGCCGGGCATGGATTGCCACGCATCCTGCGGATGTTCGCAATGACACGATGGAGTTTTTGTGGATAATTACTTTTCATCCTACCCACGGTTTCGACGCTTACGGTGCGTCGAGGATGCCATACCCTACAGATGCATCAACATTCGGAATCGAGTAGGAGGGATTTATTCCCTCCTCTCACACCACCGTGCGTGCCGTTCGGCACACGGCGGTTCAATTCAAAATTAAATATGTACCTTTTGGTAATAATCGAAAATGCTGACTAAGCCTCGCTTGGTCAGTTTTTCT
>JAZRZN010000018.1:0-18161 GCA_045601365.1 Clostridia bacterium
ATATAAGAGAAAATAACAAGCACATTGCGAAAAATCCTTTGTTATCAATGTGTTTAGAGGATTTCTTTAATTGACTATGCAAAGCGATAATCGCTTATAAAAACATAGTTTTCAAATCCCGGTTTGTCGAGATAAAAGAAACAACCCGCTGAAAAGTTCCGGGGCGCGGTTGAATTTTCAATCCGACAAGAAAAGTGAATATATCAAAAATTGTAAAAAAAGAGAGACGCATGCAAATCAAAGCAAGCGTCTCTTTCACTAAGGAATTTAACGATACAGCGCGCCGTATGTTTTGCAGGCGTTGAAATCGGCACTTTCGGTGTCCTTGGTACCCTGAAGCGACCAGCACTGCGGACGGTATATCTTTTCCTCCGGCACATTATGCATGCTTACGGGAATGCGGAGCATCGAGCAAAGTGTTATCAGCTCGGCACCGATGTGTCCGTGTACCCATGCGCCGTGGTTTGCGCCCCAATTCGCCATAACCGAATAAACATCCTTGAACGAATCCTTGCCGGTAAGATTCGGCGCGAACCAAGTGGTCGGCCAAGTGGGATCGGTACGCTGATCGAGCATCTTGTGTGTTTTATCGTCAAGCACACAGGTGTAGCCCTCGGCGATCTGCATAACGGGTCCTACGCCGTCAACAAGGCACAGGCGTGCCATCGTGACAGGCATTTCCTTGAGTGTCTTAAAATGACTTGAGAAGCCGCCGCCGCGGAAGTATTCGTAATCGGCGCGACACCAATCGGTAGCGTCGAGGCATGCCTTGATGTCCTTATCGGTCATATTCCACCATTCCTTCATGCCGCCGTCGGAAGCACCCGTTGCATCAAGCGCGGTAGCACCCGAATTGATAAGATGCATGAAGCCGTTCTGCGCTTTGCCCGTGAGCGTAGTTCCCGAAACACGCTTTACTGCCTCGGGCGACCAATATGTACGCACATCGGAGAACAGCGGAGCTTTGCCCGTAAGCAGATTCAAAAGAAGCATCGTTACACCGTTGAGGTTGTCGTTTTCGGTAGCCAATACGGTAGGCGCGCCCTTGCCGTTCCAATCAAACGATGAATTGAGGATAGCTTCGGCAAAGTCGCCGTTGGGCAGCCAATCCGTCCACATGCGCTGTCCCTGGAAGCCGCCTGCGATGCCGTTGCGTCCGAGTGCTTCCTCATGCCAGCCCATTTCGTCGAGCTTCTTGTTGCCGTGCATGATATCCTTTATGATTATCGCCATTTTTGTGACGAATTCCCAATCTTCATCGGGCTTTACCACTTTGCTCTTTGTTATTATCTCGGGGAATTTCTTGCCCTTGTTCTTGTCAAAGCCCTCTTTGCAGTAAGCCTTTACCCATGCAAGCGCTTTCCGATATTCGTCTTCGTCGTAAATATGAAGTGTCATGCGGCGGAGTATTTCGGTTTCATCCACCCATTCGGCGCGGATGCCGAGGTATTTTTGGAAAAATTCGGCATCACAGAATGAACCCGCAATGCCCATTGCGATCGAGCCGAAGTTGATATACGCACGTCCGCGCATCTGTCCTACGGCTATCGCGCCGCGTGCGAACAGAAGTATTTTTTCAGCAACGTCGGCAGGAATCGTCGTATCGTCCTTATCCTGCACGTCGTGACCGTAGATCGCAAATGCCGGGAGACCGCGCTGAGCGTGCGCCGCCATCGCCGCGGCAAGATATACCGCGCCGGGACGTTCTGTTCCGTTGAAGCCCCACACCGCCTTGACGGTATTCGGGTCCATATCCATTGTTTCACTGCCGTAGCACCAGCAGGGAGTAACCGAAAGCGTGCCGACAACATTTTCCTTTGCGAACTGCTCCGCTACCTTTGCCGCTTCCGCTCCGCCGCCGATCGTAGTGCATCCGATAACGCACTTTACGGGCGTACCGTCGGCATAGCGCAGATTCTTTTCTATCAGCTTCTTGGCGGCTTTCGCCATGCTCATGGTCTGTTCCTCAAGGCTCTCACGAACCCCGCCCCACCGACCGTCGATGATGGGACGAATTCCGATTTTCATGTTTGACATGATCTTCACTCCTTATATATTTATATTTTTGATTTCCGATTTGATTATTGTGCCGTCGCGCCATACGCACGAAACGAGCTTATTGCCCTTGGCTCTGAAATTTTTGAAATAACCGTTTTTCCATTGCTTCGGGAGCGCCGGCAGCAGCTTTATGCCGTTGACATCCGAAAGCAACATATTTGCGATACCTGCACAGCCGCCGAAATTTCCGTCTATCTGGAACGGCGGATGCTTATCGAACATGTTCGGCAGTGTTCCTCTGCCGAAGAGATCGACCAAATGCATATATGCGTTTTCGGGATCGCACAACCGCGCGTAAAAATTTATTATCCACGCCTTGCTCCGGCCGGTATGACCGCCGCCGTTATCAAGCCTGCGCTTTACAGTCCTTTTTGCGGCTTCGAAAAGCTCGGGCGTGTCCGCGGTTATCTGATTTGACGGGAACAGTGCATACAAGTGCGAAATATGTCTGTGTCCCGGCTCTGCCTCTGTGTAATCTTTCTGCCATTCCATTATTGTGCCGTTACTGCCTATCTTTATCGGCATCAGCTTTTGAAGCATCATTTCTGTTTTTTCCAAAAACTTCGCGTCATTTTCTTCCGCAACCGTATGAAATTCCAAAATTCCTTCAAACAGATCGCGCAATATTTCGTTATCCATCGTCGGACCTGCGTAAAGTCCTATTTTTTCTCCTGTTTCGGGGTCAATGAAGCTGTTTTCGGGTGAATTTGCGGGACACGTCACAAAATACCCCGTGTTCGGGTCTTCGACAAGATAATCAAAAAAGAATCTTGCGCAATCCCTGATGACATCCCAATAGCTTTTCAAAAATGCCGCGTCGAGCGTATATCTGTAATGCTCAAAAATATGAGTACAGCACCATGCGCCGCCCGTGGAAAAGCTTCCCCACGAGGGATTCCGTCCCGGCGCGGACGAGGATATAAGCAGATATTTTCCGTAATTGAAGTACAGCTCGGCAAAGCCCGTATCTTCATTGCCCGCCTGAATGTTTTTTATGCGCTCATCCGTGTACATTTCACGGAGCAGTTCATCGCTTTCAAGCGAAAGCTCGGAGCGCATCATAAACGACCCAAACCGTTTCATGCTTTCATCAAGCATTTCCGAAAAATTCTTATGCGCGGTAAGCGTCTTTATTACCTCGGCGTGAGGTTCGGCCGTGTTGAACGACGTGTGTGCGCACGAATAGATATTGATGTACGTTGCATCTTTCACTGCATAGCCGTCGGGAAGCTCTGCTTTTTCGCCGTCGGTTTCGACCGTGAGTGCGAACGTCCATCTGAGCGCACCGTCGCCCTTGAGCTGTTCGTCAAAGACAATAAAATCACCCTCATGAGCAACGCCGCCGAAATCGTCGGGAAGCGTTTTTTTTGATATCGTTGCCCGTGAACGCCTCTACACGGTATGAAGTGGCACCGGCATCGTTATCGTTTCCGCCGCCGTTGTGATCGTAGCGTATATCAAATGTGAGTTTACCGCGCTTTGCCGTAAATGAATCGGCTGTCACATTTGCGTTTTGTGAAACAAAATGCACCGCACTGTAATTCTCGGTATCGGTATATGCAACGCCGTGCAGGATATCAAGCCTGCGTTCGATAAGCTTATCAGGTGCTTTATCGGTAATGACGATGTCACCGGCATTACGGAACGTGCCGAACGGTTCACCGGGATGGCAAAGCTGACTGCCCGTCCCCCTTGCACTTGAAATACTCTTATGCTTTACCGCATCGGAATATTTGTGTGCAAAGATCAGCTCGCGTATTTCTGGCAGATGCTCTTTCAATTCGGGATTATTCCAGTCATACGCAAATCCTTCCCACAGTGTTTCCTCGTTAAGCCGTATGATCTCGGTATCGCATCTTCCGAAAACGCATGCACCCATCCTGCCGTTTCCGAGCGGAAGCGCCTCTTCCCATTTTGCGGCACTTTTATTATATTTTAATGTAAATTCGTTCATTGACAGCAACCTCGGCGATATTATTTATACTGCACAGACAACTGTTTTTTTACCGTGACGGATGAAAACACAAAAGTATTGCCGTTTCGGATGCTTTCGATAAGTTCGCCGTCGGCAAAAAGCTGTGCATCACGGCTTTCCGGCACGGACAGTGAACGCAAAGTAAGGCTTCCGCCTGAAAGCTCAACGGCACAGCCGCCGTCAAACGATGTCAGCCGTCCCCAACCTTCGCCGAGCGAAAACAAGCATGAGAAGCTTTCGCGGTTTATAAGCGGATCAAAACCGATATGTTCGGCAGGCATATCGAAACTGAAGCCCGAAAGGATAGGCAGGAGCGCAAAGCTTGCCATACTGCGTGCGTAGTGGTTGCCGCATTCGACTTCGTTGAACGGATTGCGTTTTTTACCGTCATATCGGTCACGCACCGAACGGACAACCGAAAGCCCTTCGTTCAGATACCCTTCGGCTATCAGAAGTCCGGCGAATGCATATTCGAAGCCGTGCATCGTTTCCTCACAGTATGGGATAGGTATTTTCGGCTTATATACATCGGCGGGATAATCGCATATCACCGCACCGCTTTCATCGTTAAGCGCAAATACACGCCACGGATTGGCAAAAGAACGCATATCGGGCTTAAAATTATGCCTGTACATAAACTCAAGCGCCGTGCGCCGCTTCGCAGTGTCGAACATATCCCCGAGCCCGAGAATATCGGCATGCCACTGTCCTAACAGCTGATCTATTTCACAGCCCTGTCCGATCTGATATTTTATTTCGCCCGTTTCACTGTTGAAGTAATCGGGGGCGTTGTATTTTTCAAGTAAAGCTTTATCTGTAAGGTCGATTTCCTGTGCATAATACCGTCCGTTGAAAAGATGCTCGTCTGACCATGCTTTTCCGTTTTCGAACAGTTCAAGGTATATACGGCTGTCATCCTTGTTGCCGAGTGCTTCCGCCATACGCGCCATCGCCTTGAGTGCGCAGAGATACATTCCCTCAAGCCATGAAGAGGGACCGAACAGTTCCATATCAAGTGTATGATGCTGGCGTCCCTCAAGCACACCGTCTTTGTTGCGGTCCCAACCGCAGACGTTTTTCTCGCTGAAGGTGTAATCCATGATCTTTTTTAATGTCGGATACCATTTTTTCAGCCATTCATTATCTCCGCTGATCAGCCATTCGCGGTATGATTTGAAAAGGCATCCCATTTGACCGTCAACGCACGGCAGGAAATCCCACGGCTCATGATACTCAAACGGTATCATCATACGGAAGCTTGTTTTTCCGTTTTCGTCGGTACAGTAAACAAATTCGTTTTCGCGTATCGAACGCTCAAGCTTCGGGAAAAGGAAACACAGCGCATAAGCGTAGTTCCATACATGCTGGCAAGTGCCTTCACAGCAGCCCTCGTGGGATGTCGTACCCTCCCAACCGTAGAATGAGCCATCTTCAAGGCGAAGCACCGTCGGAGTTTTCAGCACCGACAGAGCAGACGATGCCGCATCAATGACCTCAGGCGGCAATGTCGAAGAATGAAGTGCATCTGTAAAGAGTTGTGTCTTTTCCAACAGTGTATCGAAATTTTTTACGGCGTATACAGCCGAGGCGACCGAGTTTTCGAAACGCTTTGCATAGTAATTTTTCCACGGATGTTCATTCCACTTTTTCTGTTCCTCCTCAGTCAGATGCATCCTGAAGCCTTCCCAATAGCGCACGCAGTACGGTACATGCCACGAAAGCACGAAGCGCACCGTTTTTGTTTCGCCCGGTGCGATGTCCGTTCCCGCGATCAGTGTTCCCGCGTCGTGTTCGCTCCACGGCTCAGTGTATTCGCGCGGCGGGAGTACGGTTTCTTCGCTGAACTGTCGCCAGAATGTTGCCAAGCCGTCCTGCCATGCACCGCGATACCAATATGTCTGACGGGTGCAATCCGAATCCGAAGCAACGGAAAGCTCACCCGAACCGATGCCGTCACTGTTGCTTTTCATACGGATGCCGGAAACACCGTCCTGCAGGAATCCGATATTCGTTCCGCTTTTGAAAGGATTCATCACCGAAAACGATGTATCAAAGCGCATAGGCTCATCGGCAGTATTTTTCACCGCGACCGTAAAGAAGGCACAGGGAAGTGACGATTCTTCATCATCAAGCGGGATCAGCGGATTAAATGCCGTCAGCGTGACAAGCCCCGGGAAATCAGGATCGGAAAAATCAATACTGCACATCGGAAAAGCCCCGGTAAAAGACCATTTACGGAAATGCGGGAAACCGCTCATCAGCAGTTTTTGCTGACCGAAAGCACCGTCAAGTCCGATCGCAGTGTCGCCGTTCAGCACACGCGCCGAAAGCACTTTGCCGCATTTTACCGCGCGAACGGCGAAATGCGACGGCCCGTTATATGAATCCGTATTAGGGCGGTTGAATATCTCCCAGTCAACGAGCTGTCCCGTGCCCGCAAGACTGATACATCCCGAACCGATCCCGCCGAGCGGAAAACGTATGCGTTCAGTGTGTTCACCGATATATTTTTTCATATTCTATCCCTCCCGATTAAAATTATACTATACATAAACTTTGATTTATAGTATAATCTTTGTAAATAATAGCATTATATTATCAATTTCGGGAGTTTTTTATGTATCGGATGACTGTCAGCGAAGAAATACGCTCTTTACTCAAGGATTTTTATGAGGTCACGGGCGAACGTGTGGGATTGTTCGACCGGGAGTTCCGTATCATGTATGAGTATCCGCAGGAATGCTGTCTGTTCTGCCGAAAGATACGGGAAACAAGGCAGGGGCTTGAAGCCTGCCATAAATGCGATATCGACGGATTGCGGCGGACGGTATCGCCGTACCCGAATCTTTACCGATGCCACGCGGGGCTTATCGAGGTCTGCGTTCCGATATATGACGGTGAACGCATCGGAGGATATCTGATGTTCGGTCAGGTGCTTAACGGCGATGACCGCGAGCATTTTCCGCGATACGCATCGGTATCGGAATATATGACGGCGGACGAATGGAACACACTGCTGCCGACTGTCAAGACAGTTTCCGAAGGCTACTTAAGTGCCGCATCACATATGCTGTCCGCATGCGTTTCGTATATTTACACAAAAAAATTGCTCCGCGAAATGAATACCGACCTGTATCGGCAGATCGAATATGCCGTAGAGCGTGATATGACGGAAGATCTGACGCTTGACAGGCTCAGTGAAGAGTTGAACGTAAGTGTTTCCACTATCTGTAAAAAAGTGCGTGAGCGCGGAGGCACTACGGTAGGTGCGATGATACGCGACAAACGTATGCACAAGGCATGTGAACTGCTTGCATCCACATCTATGTCTGTCGGGCAGATAGCCGAGCATGTCGGCATTGCGGATTACAATTATTTTTCGCGTATTTTCAGGCGCATGACAGGCTATTCTCCGACGGAATACAGAAAAAGCACTGTAAAAAGTGAAGACAAAGTATTAAGTGAGTCAGATTTTTCAATAAAAGGACAAAAAATGTGATTATAAATTCCCGTTATCCGCACTAAACTTAAATAATGATATGCGGAGGTCGGATGTGTTACGGGTATTTCACGGGTGCAACGCCATTCGGTGAGCGTTGGTTGCGGAGCGATACGGGATATTTTTGCACAGGCGGAGGTTTTTTTGCACGCAAGTGCGGATGCGAGCATAAAAAAACCGAAACGTCGGTATGACGGCTTATCGGAAAAAGAACTGCTTGATGCAGACATACCGGGCGAATTGTTCGCGTGCTGTGAATATTACCGTGCGCTGAAGCGTGCGGCAACGCATGCGGATGCAAACGGAGATTTCGCTGAGGCAAACGAAGCGGTAAGGCGAATGAATGCCGTATCGCATTTTTTTAATAAAAAGCTGTTCGATACCGATACAGTGCGTGATATCGAACGCCCGGATATGCTTGCCGTACCTCTTTCCTGCGGGCTTGTTCCGTCTGTCCGTGAACGTTCGGTCGCCGGACGGCTTGCTGCGTGTGCGGGAAATCCGTATGACATATCGTATATATGCACCGTTGCGGATATGCTGTGCCGCCACGGTTACGGAGAAACCGCGTACAGGTTGATCTTATGTGCCGATGATATCAGCGGTGATCGCGCGGCGGAGCTTGCGGGCTGGTTGTTTGAAGCACTGAGCGGTATATCTCCGGAAAAACTGTCGGCGGCACACACGGTGCTTTCACCGATATTCATAAAAGAAACAGCCCCGTTCCGCGCAGTGTACGGTGACAAAACGCGGATCGGGGTCAAATGGCATTTTGAAGGAGATAACGCCGTTTATGCGTTTGATACTTCAAGCGCCGTAACACTTGTTTTGCCCGACGGCACGGTATCGTCGTTTCCCGCGGGCAGACATACGGCAGTGTGCAGATGCGCTACCTGATGGTTACTGATATCTCTTGCACTATCGCTGTTACGGCAGGTGAGCTTGCACTGAAAATATCGTGTACCTTCTTTGCCGGATATCAGTATTCTTTATAAACAAATGTATGCTTTTTGCCTTTTACTCTGCATGTGATGAGACCGGGCAGCATCACGAATATCGGAACATTTGTGTCGGATGATACGGTCAGCGTGATTTTGCCGTCGTGCTTATACCACTTGACATGTACCTTGCCGTATGTCGTCATCACGGTGCCTTCCGCATGATCGTTCGAATCGGTGTACGGTGCTACGATTATCGTACGGTAGCCGCGGTCATACGGGCGAACGCCAAGCACCATCGACGTAAATTCGTATATGGGTGCGGAGCCCCATGCATGACATTCGCTTCTGCCGTTAAGCCCGTTTTCTACCCATGTGGTGCAGTGCTTATCAAGCATTTCACGCCACTTGTCAAGCAGCTTGTACGCGCGGTCATAAATACCGGCTTTTTCAAGTGCGCGGAACACGAAAAACATCATCGAATGTGTGCAGATAGGCAGGCTTTCGTCTTCAAGCGTACGGTCAAGCAGGTCTGCGGCATCCTTGCCGCTTATCGCGTCGGCAAGCACCGCCCATATCTGACCGTGCATCGAGAAGCCGCCGTCGGGCGTATCCTTGAACATCCCGCGTTCTTCATCATAAAAGACCTGATTGCATCTTTTGCGCAACGCATTTGCCTTGCGGGTATATTCCGCGGCAAGCTCTTCACGCTCAATAAAATCCGCAAGACCTGAGGCATTCTGAAGCGCCACGATGTACATGAAATTGTATACCGAAAGTGCGCCCTTTGCGGGTACTCCGCCCGGCCATGCCCAATCGACATAGTTCCAATAGCCGACCTTACCTACGATGCCGTTTCTCATCTGCGAATCATACCACGCAATAATGCCTTCTACTGTCGGCATGAGCGAGCGTATGAAATTTTCCTCACCGTCATAGCGCATATAATCGTATATCATGAAAATGTAATGGAGCGCGAAGCCGGGGATTATCTGCTGACGCGCAGAAGGCGTGCGTGCCTGTATCATACCGTCGGGGAAGACCGATTCACGGAAATCGCAGATACATTTTTTTATCAGACGGTGATCGTTTGTGAGCTGACGCAGGAATAACGCCTGCAAACGCGAATCCATCGCATATTGGAGCTGTTCGTAGTACGGGCAATCCTCAAACGAATCGTGCATGCAGTTGTTGAGTGTGCGGATGCTGACATCCCACAGTGCCTGCGCGTCTTTATCGTCGGAGGAAAAACTTGCTTCGACGTTCAGCGGATATTTTATTTCGTTATAATATGCACTTTCCACACGCGCGTTGCCTGTTATTTCTATTTTGATGAAACGGAATGCGCGAATGTAGAAGGTCTCAAAAGTGTGGCGTTCTCCGTCGAGAATGATCCTGTCGTAATGTCCGCTCAAAACGCCAGAAGCATCGTCACGGACATCTTTATAATAATTGCCGTTTTCGTCCTTCTGATAGTACGATTCGGCATAGGTCATCTTGATCTCACTGCCTTTTTCACCCGAAACCTCAAGCACGAGCGAGCCGGTGTTCTCATATCCGGCATTAAGCACGAATTCGGGAGCATCGACGGGCGGATTTATAAATTCGCGCCTTACATATGTGAGCATCGGTATCGGACGTTCGGTAAGATGCCATTGGTAGAACTCTCCGCCTGCCGTATACGGCGAATCGAGACCTGACGGCAGAAGCACACGCGCAGGGACAAATTCACGCGATACGTTGTTATAATCCACATATTCAAAACCGCCCGAGAGAATGTTGGGCTGGTCAAGCGCAATGGAATATTCGGGACATTTCGACACGCTCCATGATGCATCGGTCGAAATTTCCGCAACCGTGCAGTGGAGCATAAATGCGCAGAACGCCGTGCGCAGAAGAGTGGGGTAGTAGACGAAGCCGTCGCGCGTCTCCTCCTGCGCGGGCAGGTGAAGCACCTCGGCAAGTATCTCGTTTTCTCCCTCTTTAAGGTATTCCGCTATATCCACGGTGTCGTAAAATGTCGAAACCTCGCTTCTTTTGCACGGACCGAACGCAATAAGGCTTCCGTTTACGAACAAACGGTATTTCGTGTCGGCGCATATCCGCGCTTCCGCGCTTTGCGGAACTGCTTCAAGCGTAAATTTCTTTGCAAATTCAAATTTTCCGTGCTGTGTTCCTTTTTCGGGATGAGTTATCCACATGTTTTTTATTTCCTTCCTTATATTATATTTTTTGTGCTGTTGCAGATATATTTTTGAATGCCGTCATTCTCAGAAAAATTTATTAAGTATTTCTTTTGCCATATCCAGACGGTCGGCAAATGTGCGTATCTGCGGGAATTGACGGTTTAATTTTTCCCATATTTCATAAGCTTTCTGAAAAAGAGGCTTATCAATTAATATGCATGCCAATTTGTAATACGATAAGGCAAGATCATCGTATGCTTGCGCTGTACCCGTGTTTTCCGCAAGTTTTTTGCTGATTTCCGAACCTTTATCGTAATACTCTTTGGCAAGCACAAAATCTTGTTCAGCTTTTGCAATATCCCCGAGCCTATTATAGCTTAGTGAAAGATCACGCAATGCTTGTACCGTGCCTGTGCTATCGGCAAGTTTTTTTCGGATTTCCAAGCCTTTTTCGTAATACTCTTTTGCAAGAGTAAAATTTTGTTCAGTTTCCGCAACATTGCCGAGCCTTTCGTAGGTTATGGAAAGATCGCGCAAAGCATCCGGCGTACCCGCGCTGTCGGCAAGCTTTTTGCTGATTTCCAAGCTTTTTTCGTAATATTCTTTTGCTTCTGCAAGGTTTTGCCCGGCTTGTGCAATATCACCGAGCCTATCATAGCCAAATGAAAGATCCTGCAATGCTTGAACCGTACCTGCACTTTCGGCGAGGTTTACAAAAATTTCCAATGCTTTTTCGTAATACTCTTTAGCAAGCGTAAGGTTTTGTTTGGCTTTTGCAATATCGCCGAGATTACTATATCCTATTGAAAGACCGCGCAATACGTCTGGAGTACCCGTGCTTTCCACAAGCTTTTTATCAATTTCCAAGCTCTTTTCATAATATTTTTTGGCAAGCTCAAGGTTTTGTTCATCTTCTGAAATATTGCCGAGTCTATCATAGATTATTGAAAGATCATGCAATGCTTCCGGCGTACCCACGCATTCCGCAAGTTGTTTACCAATTTCCAAGTTCTTTTCGTAATACTCTTTAGCAAGTGTAAGGTTTCGTTCGGCTTTTGAAATATTACCGAGTTTATCATAGCTTACGGAAAGATCGCGCAATGCTTCCGGCGTACCCGTGCTTTCGGCAAGCTTTTTACGGATTTCCAAGCTCTTTTCGTAATATTCCTTAGCAAGCGCAAGGTTTTGTTCGGCTTGTGCGATCTCACCGAGTTTATCATAGCTTACGGAAAGATCACGCAATGCATCCGGCGTACCCGTGCTGTCGGCAAGCTTTATGAGAATTTCCAAGCTCTTTTCGTAATATTCCTTAGCAAGCTCAAGATTTTGTTCGGCTTGCGCAATATTGCCGAGCCTTTCATAGCTTATTGAAAGATCACGCAAAGCATCCGGCGTACCCGTGCTGTCGGCAAGCTTTTTGTTGATTTCCAAATCTTTTTCGTAATATTCCTTAGCAAGCGCAAGATTTTGTTCGGCTTTTGCAATATTGCCGAGGCTATCATAGCATAAAGAAACATATCTTTCTTTCCACTCGGTGTCAATATATTCCAGCATTTCAAGCATAGCGGAATACGCATCGTTGGCATCCTTGAGCTTTCCGAGCGTTATGCAGTAGTCGCCCAAATTCCAAAATACATTTTCCATGCGTAGCGCGTTGTCATCGGTCTTATCCTGTAAGAACCTGCGTTTATACAGCTCTGCAAGACGTTTTTGCCACATGAGTGCAGTTTCGTGATTTCTTTTTACGCCCTCGCCCGATTTATACATTTCGATCAGCTTTTCGATCGCTTCGGGCAATTCGGCTTCCGCCGAAGAGGTGATAAGCTCTGCCGCTCTTTCGTGGTTTATTTCGACATCTATACCTTCAAGATACGCTAATCCTATAAGATAATTATGTGCGGGATCGGTATCGTTTTCTCTGAGCGCATATGATGAAAACGCCTGTGCCAAGCTCTTTTTCAGTGCCGCATCATTATGTGCTTTTATCACATCGGGTATATTACAATATTGCCTTTTTAGCTTCCATCTGTTTGTATGTACCATTTCCGCGGGCAGTATGTTTTTGCCCATATCGCGGGCTTGCGGATATTCTACTGTTTTTACATAATTGTTTTCGTTTACAAGATTCGGCGTTACAAGAAGCGTGAACAGGTCGCTTTTGCCGAGCATTTTTTCGATATTGTCCGAAAAGCTTTCGCCCGGTGTAAGAAATTCATCGTACCATATCGCAATATCGCGGCAGACGGGATCGGCATGTATCAGCCGCATCAGCTCATTTGCGTATTTTCTGTCCTTTTTGCGATAGCTTAAAAATATGTACGCATCAAATGCCGCGCGTACTCTTTCTGCGGTCGTGTCATCGAACAGCACAGCCGAAAGATATTTTTTCAATTTTTCTTCATAGCTGATAGCGGTCGTGTCGCGGCTGTACGGGTCAAGATACTGAAGCTCGCCGAATTTTTCGGCATAGTATTCGTTAATATCGCTTTCAAGCATTATCGGCAGAACCGGGATGTGCTTTTCAAGCGCAAAAACTATATCCGAGTCCATCGCGCGGTTAGCTTTTTTCAACAACTTGAATGTTATCGGCACAACGAACAGGTTCATTCTGCCCAAGTCGGTATCGCGGTATTCCTCGGGAAGCGACGCCGTCATATCATTGGTATAGTAGATAGCACAATCGTGATTTTTTAGTATATCGCCGCATATTTTATCAAAGTTGTTCTTAAAATCGTCTGGGTGGCATGTAAAATATACCCTCGGTTTTCCGCCCGGATCGCTGTTTCCTCTCGTTTTGACCGATAAATATTCCATACTTTTTCTCCGCGTGTGATTTTGATGATTTCCTTGTCGTGAAGCTGCCGACCTTAAATCTCTGCCTGTGCGATAAACTCATCCTGCTCTGTTTTTGTCAGATCGTTGAACAGTACGTTCCATCCGCAAAGGCGCACCTGCAATGTCGAATATTTTTCGGGCTCTTTTTGTGCCGCGCGAAGCGTTGCGGGGTCAAGCACATTGTACTGTATGGCAAAGCCGCCGCACTCCATGAACGTATCGAGAGTGGCTTTCATCGCTTTAAGCCCGTCATCGCCTGCGACGGCGGACGAGTGAAGTGCGATATCAAGCACAGTGCCGTTCGGCATTTTTAAGTAGTCGAGCTTTGTTGCCGAAAAAATATGTGCGGTCACACCGCGCACATCGCGTGCCGTGTATGCGCATACGTTTTTCGAAAGCGGTTCGCCGTCCTTTCTTCCGTCTGCGGAAGCGCCCGTTTTTTCGCCGAAGAACATCCGCCAATCTATCGAAAATGAGCCCATGCGGTATGTGCCGCCGTGTCCGTTTCTGCGCCCGTTGATGCTGTCGGAGCAAAAGGTCATCAGCTCATGTGCGATAGTATCGGCATCTTCAATGTTATTGCCGTACTTCGGTAATTTTTTGATTATACGTTGTCTTAAAGGTTCGGCATTGCTCCAATCATCTTTCAATATTTGTTTGAATGCACTGAGCGTAAGTGACTTATCGTCATATACAAGCTTCTTTATCGCAATGAGCGAATCGGCGGCATTGGCAAGTCCGAACGCATTTATCGACGAGCTGTTGTATTTCGCGCCGCCGAGATATATGTCCGCGCCGCGTTCGATACAGCTGTCGTATGTGGATGAAAACAGCGGTGAGGTGTGGCAGGCGGGATAACCCGATTCTTTTGCGTTGATAAGCTCAACGGTCCTGTCAATAAAGTACCCGAGCTGTTTTTTGACGGATGTCATCAGCTCTTCAAATGTTTCGTAATCTTCGCCTGTTGACGGAACGAGCTGTTTGCCGCTCATTTGGTCACATCCGCCGAACAGTGCCGTTTCCACTGCCTTGGGGATATTTATCCTGCCGTTGCACGAGCATGGAAGCTCCTTGCCCTGCGAATATATTTCATAACAGCCGACTATGCCGTAATCGACGGTGTCGTCTTTATCTTGCCCGTTAAGCGCAAGTGCTTCCGATGCAACGGGACTGTTTATGAATACGAAGCTGTTTTCGCCCGAACGGATGCTTTCGAGTATCGGCAAAATAAAGTCTTCGGGCAGCTCCTTTGTCCAACGGATATGTATTTTTGTATAAACGGGCTTCAATGCGATAAATTCTTCAAGGAAAATATACGAAAGCGCATTTGCACTGCCGCGTCCGTCCGCATCTATGCATCCGAGCGCGAACGGCTGATTTGCGGTGACCTGGAGGCTTTCCAGCTTTACGATAAAATAACGGACAAGCTCTCTTATCTGCGCCTGAGTGAATACGCCTGTTTTTGTATCATGCTCATAATATCTTATAAGAAGCTGATCAAGACAGCCGAAGGTGCGCACGAACGAGCTTTCGACATTGCTTTGCATATTGTAAAATAAATATATGAGCTGGAGTGCTTCGTGAAAATTTTCGGGTTTGCGTATGCAAAGCGCCTGAAGCGCGTCGGCAACGAAATCGCCGCGCTCGGTGTTAAGCTCACGCTCTGCCTGTGCCAGACGCTTTAAGTATATCTCCGCACCGTCATATGCGGTAAGCACGGACATATAAAAATCCTTTTGAGCTTCGGTAAGGTTTTTGCGCGTGAGCGCATCTGCGGCACGTTGCTTAAGCCCCGGCAAGCCAAGCGTAAGAACATTCTCCCAATCGGGTGAGGTGTGGCTGAAGTCACCGTCGCCTGTATAGCATAGCGCATCGACCGCATCGGCATTTTTTTTAAGTATATCTCTGATGCTTTCGAAATACTTATCCTGCCTGCGCATGCGCAAAACATTACCGATATAAAGCGAGGGCTGTATGAGCCTGTCGGCAAAAAAATCGCACGGCGTTATTTTTACAGGAGCGTTTGAAAGTATATATTTTATTATCTCGGCATTTTTGCGCATGAAGCAAAGCGAGCTTTCGTTTTCGATCTGTTCTATGCCCGCAGAAAGCCGCCTGTTTATTTCATCTTCATTTTCAACATTACCATACTGCCTGTAAAGCAAATGCTTATCTTGCTCAAATGTGTTCCACAGCATAAGAAATACTCCCTTTATTTCTTTACATTTATATAGCCTTTGTCAACGTCGTCTATTATCTCGCGTATCCAGCAATTCTTGGGGTTATGCTCATTTTGATACCACTCCGGCGAATAGTGGAACCAGCGCATGAGAAAAGTTCTGAGCGTAGTTCCGTGCGTAAAAACGAACAAAGTATCCTTGCCCGTTTTTTGATAATCGCGGTAGATCGTACCCATAAACTGATGTATGCGTATGGCGACATCGTAGGGACTTTCGCCCATCGGCAGACGTGCATAGAATTTGCCCTGATTCTGCACCTGACGCAAAAACTCGTCATATTCCATGGCGCACTTATCGCCCCATTCCTCCTCGGGAATGGAATCAAACAGTCCGAACTGCTGTTCCGTCAGCGTGATATCCTCGCGGATATCCTCTATACCGAGCGATTTATTAAATTCCTCCGACGTCTGACGCGTCCGCAGATACGGACTGCGCCAGATGCGTGCATTGGAAATATCAATATTATTGTCCTTTATGTACTGAGCGAGCCATTGCCCCTGCTCAAAAGCCTGTTTCTTGCCCTTTTCGGTCAGCGAAACAAGATGATCGGGCAAACGACGGACGTAGTTTTCACCTACATTTGCAACGGATTCACCGTGTCTTATCAAAAAAATATGCATATTTTATACTCCCGCACTCTGCAAGTCATGTACTTTCCAACGTCCGTCGGTCTTCTGTAAAGGAACGTCAAGCTCGGCAATATTTGCAAGCTTTCCGTCGGCAAAATCGTTGAGCGTTTCCGAAATATCCATCAGACGCATTATCACTCCGCCGTAACGGTAAGAATGTATTTCGTAACCGAACGGCTTATATGTGGCATTCCACATCTTGCGAAGCTTACGCGCAAGGTCGGAATACATCGTTATGAGCATTTCGATATCGACATCGGCGATCTTGTGAAGCTTTTCTTTATCCTTGGCGTCATACGCCGCGCGGATATCAAGCATGAGCTGTGCCTTCGTCTTTGCCGTAAGATATGCAAGCGACGCAATATCGAAAAGCTGTGCGACATCCTCACGCTCGGGCTTGCCGTCTGCAAGGATCGCGTTGCGGCATTTTTCGTATGTTTTTATTGCCGTCGGCAGGAAATCAAGCGACAGTCCGAAGCAATAGAACGGATCGCTGTACAGCAGACGCTTTGCGCAGAACCACTCCCAGGTCGGTCTGCCCTCGTCGAAAGGCATATCAAGACTGCCGAGCGTGTGTGCCATTTCCATGCCGTAGCCGCACAGCAGCCGCATAGAGGAATCTATTTCCTTATCGCTTGCCGCATTGCCTAAATACATATATTCGCTGTAGATAGTGATGTACGGAAGGTCAAAACCCAAATTGCAGTCGTTGCCGTCATCACCCCACATGGTCGTGAACACGGTCTTTATGCCCTGATCTATGCATGAGCGCATCGCCGCGACCGTTGTATTGTATGCCGTCAAATAGCGTGGCAGAAGTCCGTACCAGCACGATAATCCGCCTGCAAAATATACGGGCTTTTGCATATCCTTGTGGTTTTTGAGCATCGCATCGTAGAAATTTTTGTCTTCATGGTAATAATCCCAATAAACCATTGCGCAATCGGGGATCATTTCGGCTATTTCCGGGCTGATATGTACAGTTGTATCGTAATATTCGCCCTTCTTTGAGCCGAGTTTGAAGAACATATCACTCCACATCATCGGCTCAAAATCATATTTTTCGCATATCGCGGTAACGCGCTCAAGGTGATCCCTTATTATTCCGAAGCCGTCACGGTAGCCGAATTTGTCGATATACCTGCCGCGTCCGATATCAAACGCCTCGTCCATGCCGATGTGGATGCGCTTTGATGTAAACGCACTGCGCACCGCCTTGATGGCGTTTTCGATAAATTCATATGTTTTCTCATCGCCGCAAAGCAGTGTGAAATCGGTATCGCGGATATCAGTGCGGTTGCTGCGAAGGAACGTACTCAAATGCGAAAGCGTCTGTATGCACGGAACGAGCTCGATGCCGTATTTTTGCGCATAAGCGTCTATTTCCTTGAGCTCCTCTGTCGAATAACGTCCGCGCATATAGCCGAACATAGGCTCTTCGGGTATTTCATATGTATCCTCGGTATAAAGCATCAGCATGTTCATGCCGCACGCCGAAATAAAGCGGATGAGCTTTTTGACCGTTTCCACCGTCGAAACGGCGTTGCGCGAGCAATCAAGCATGACACCGCAATCGTCAAAAAATGCCGTCTGCTCGCTTTTAAGCTCTTCGCCCGCCTGCGATTTCATGATCGAAAACAGCGCACGCGAAAGCTGTGCGTAATCCGGCGCGCCGACCTTATACCCGTCGGCAGTCTTTACGATGCTGATGTGGTCGCATTCCGTAAGCTCAAGCTTACCATCAAGTTTTTTACGCGTAAGCTGTTCAAGATTCTCGCGTGCCTGAATAAGCTGTTGTTCG
>JAZRZN010000019.1:0-21459 GCA_045601365.1 Clostridia bacterium
CGTCAAGGATGCCGCACCCTACGGCATATGACATAAAGTTTGTCTGCTTGCGCGAAGCAGATCGCAGGAAATTGCAGTATGTTTTATATCTTAATATATCATGTCGTTGCAAGCCGCAGGATGCGTGGTGATCTATAAATAACAAACAGAGACGATTGCTTTTCAGCTTTCGTCTCTGTGCTGTTTTCGGGACTTTTTTAACAGCCCCTTAGTCATATTGATACCGATGCAAAACCTGTCATTTAATAAAAAAATCGCATATCGTGTCAGCCGGTTGCAGATCGAATTCCTTTTCCATAAGCTCGCTCTGCTTTTTGAGTGCTTCGTCGTCGAACAGACGTCTTACGCATAGGCGCGGAAGACGTTCGGGATCGTTGCTTGCTATAGCCATTCCGCGTGTCAGAAAAAAATACCGGTTATAGCCCTCGCAACCCGACACCGCATCAATGAACACAAGCGGCAGACGCTTGGCGGCGGCTTCGGTGATGCTGAGTCCGCCGGGTTTTGTTATATACAGGTCGGCACTGTCCATGAGCAGAGAAACATCATCGGCAAAGCCCAATATGCGGATATTTTCGCCGTTCAGCGGATCAAGCTTTTTCTTCAGCTTCTCGTTAGTGCCGCAAACGACCGTAAGCACGGCGTCATCCGGCAGGATGGCTTTTATTTTTTCGGTCAGCATTTCCATTGGACCGCAACCCATGCTTCCGCACATCATGATGACATGTTTTTTATTTGCATCTATGCCGAGCTTCTTTTTTGCCGTCAGCTTATCTGTTTTACTGAAAAATTTTTCTTTTACGGGAATGCCGCTCGCAACTATTTTTTCTTCCGGGATGCCGCATGCCATAAATTCACCCGTAAGATTTTCGTGCGGAATGAAATATACATCGAGATTGCTGTCGGCAACACCCGGGGAACATGTGTAATCAGTTGCCACAAAACCCGTTTTGATCCTGAGTTCGGGATTTTTTACAAGCTCGGTGACCATCAATGCGGAAAATACATGCACGCTGATTATAACGCCAAAGCCGTTTTCCTTAACATAGGCTTCAAGTTTTTTTACTCCGAGACAGAAAAAATTGTATGCCACGGAATCATCGGCAAATATCGACGGATGCTTTTCGGCAAATTCATACCCTTGATCGAAAAGTATCGGGGCATATCGGTATATGCGTACATGCCACGCACTGATGAATTCCGACATTTTTGGCGAAACGAATGAAAGTGCATCTGCACAAATGCATTCAACACCTTTTTCGGCAAATTTCTCACTTATGGAATTGGCAGTGGAATTGTGTCCCTGCCCTGTATTGCATGTTAAAATAAGAGCTTTCAAAAAACATCTTCCTTTCAAAGCCATTTACATTATAGTAACACATGATTGTGATAAATATGCGATGAACAGAAAAATTTTCAACACCGATGCAATGATACTGCAATCATCAAAGCATGTCTGCATAGAGCTTTTCGTATTTTTCGGCGGACTTGTTCCATGAAAAATCGGCTTTCATCGCACGCTTAACAAGCGCCTGCCACTGCTTTTTTTCGTCATAATAAATTTTCTCGGCATAACGGACGGCTGCCATCATTTCATGTGCGTTGTAATTTTGAAAGCCAAAGCCGGTGCCGGTACCGTCAAATTCATTGAACGGCAGGACGGTATCTTTGAGACCGCCTGTTTCACGCACTATCGGAACAGTGCCGTAGCGCAGGCTCATAAGCTGAGAAAGTCCGCACGGCTCAAACAGCGACGGCATCAAAAATGCATCGCACGAAGCATATATCCTGTGCGACAGCGCATCCGAATAGCAAATGCTCGCGCTTACCTTTTGCGGATATTTTTGTGCAAAATAACGGAACATTTCTTCATATCTTGCTTCACCCGTGCCGAGAACGGCAAACTGTACGGCATCGGAACAAAGCTCGTCAAATACTCTTGCAATGAGGTCAAAGCCCTTTTGATCCGTCAGCCGCGAAACGATCCCGATGAGCATTACATTTTCATCCTGCTTAAGCCCAAGCTCGTTTTGCAGTGCAAGCTTGTTTTTTGTTTTTTCCTTGATAACGCTTTTACAATCAAAATTATACTTTATATTCTCATCCGTTTCGGGATCGAATATGCGATAATCTATGCCATTGACGATGCCGGAAAGCACATTTGAACGGGCACGCATAAGTCCGTCAAGCCCTTCACCGTAAAACGGTGTTTTTATCTCCTCGGCGTAGCTCGCGCTGACGGTCGTCACGCGGTCGGCGTAAACTATTCCGCCCTTGAGCAGGTTTACATCACCGTATGCTTCAAGCTTGTCGTTGGCGAAATAGTAATCGGAAAGCCCTAAGATATCTTCCATCGCATCCCTGCTCCAAACGCCTTGGAACTTAAGGTTGTGTATGGTCATCACCGTCTTTATTCCGCGATAGAACGGGTTATCCTGAAATGCGTCATTAAGATACACGGGAACCAGTGCCGCCTGCCAATCGTGGCAGTGTATCACATCCGGTTTGAAATCTATTGACGGAAGCGCACTCAATGCGGCACGGGAGAAGAATGCAAATTTTTCCATATCCCATCTTGCGTCGCCGTACAGTCCTCCGCCGCCGAAATAAAATTCATTGTCGATAAAATAAAACGTAGTGCCGTTGACACATGCTTCAAATATCCCGACGTACTGATCGCGCCAAGCGAGCTTCATATAAAAATTCGTCTTGTATTTAAGAAGCTCGGCATGCTTCATGCAGGCATATTTCGGCAGTATCACGCGCACATCGAATTTTTCTTTATCAAAATACTCGGGCAAAGTACCGGCTACATCGGCAAGACCGCCGGTTTTTACGAACGGCACCGCCTCACTCGTAACAAAAAGCACTTTTATCTTTTCCATAAAACACACTTCCTTATACCGATATGATACCACATCAGCGGTCGGTTTTCAAGTGAATATTCAGCAGACATCAAAATAAATAAAAGACGGCGGGACGTTTTGCCCTGCCGTCTTAAAGCTGTTAAACTTTCTTACAACTCCACGATAAGCCCGTCATGTGCATAGCTCATATCGTAGCTGACCTTTTGCATGATAGCTTCCATACCGTGCCGCTTTTTCGGCGAAATATGGTTTACCAGCATGCGCTTTGTCTTTATCTGAGTAAATATCTCATCCGGCGTTCCGGGATCGAAATGTGCCGACTCGCATATAACAAGGTCGTACTCCTCGCCGCCGGTGATTCGCAGGAAATCGGGATAGTTATATGCCATATCGCCGGTTAGCAGTATACGCTTGCCCTCGGCTTCGACAAGGAACGAATACGCATATTCAAGGTGATCCGTCTTACGCGCGGATATCTTTACGTTTTCATCCTCATAGACAACGCCCTCGGAATAAACCGACATTTCGAGTTCGCACTTATTGTTCGGAAGCATCACGCTGAGCCAATTCGAAAGTATCGGTATTATTTTTTCCTCGGGGAAGAACAGCTTCGGATGCGCTTCTTTATAGTACCATGTCACCTGATCGCAAAATTCGACAATACCCTCGGTATGGTCGCCATGCTCATGCGTGATGAACACTCCGCGCACATCGCTGTGCTTGAGGTCGTTGTTCACCAAGATCGGCGATATCGGTGCGCCCGCATCAATGATATATATCTTGCCGCCGATAAGCAGCATTGTGGAAGTGCAGAACGCGTTCTTTTCCGGCGCGCCGTGGCTTGTTCCGGCAAATAAAATCTTCATGTGCGCTACCTCTTATTTCATAAAATTCTTATGCAGATAGTCTGAGCTTATTTCAAGGCTCTTGAACGGATCCTCGGAGAAATCCTGCTCAACGACATAATACTTGACATTGGCTTTTTCGGCGGATTCCATAATGCCCTCCCACCAAAGGTTGCCCTGACCGATCTCGCAATAATATGTTTTCTGCCAATCGTTTTCATGCATGCTCTTTTTCATATCCTTAAGGTGAAGCACGTCGATCCTGTTCGCAAGCATGTCGATCCAATGACGCACGTCGCCGCCGCCGTTCTGTACCCAATATGTATCAAGGCAGAACGTAGCGTCCTTATCGAAGCCCTCAACGAGCAATTCCATCGTGGTCTTGCCGTTGGCGTGCTTTAAGAATTCGGCACTGTGATTGTGGTATGAGAACGGCATTCCGAGAGGCTTGAGCTTACGGCAGATCTCGTTTACATCGGCTATGAAGCCCGCAAGGATATCATCGTCCGTAAGATCGCGTCCCGAACCGCCGATACCCATTATGCCCGAATGGAGCTGTTGCTGTACCTTTACAGCCTCATCAAAATTTTCAACCATGCGCTGGAAGCTTTCGTGTGTGCCGACAAGCTCGATGCCCTCTTCAAGCGCGATCTGTCCGAACACGTCATACGGTATCTTTGCGCCCGCTGTCTGTCCCTGATCGTAGCCCATTGATTTAAGCCTCTTGAAGCTTGCACGGACTTCCTCGGGAGTATTCATAAAGTCACGGATGGTATAGAGCTGTGCGCCCAATTTGCTGAACATAGTAAAACACCTCTTTAACTATTTTTTTATATTATAGCGCACTGTGAAATGTTTTTCAAGACATGAATTTATTATTTGCAGACAAATATTGCGGTTTGACAGCATGTGCTTTTTGCGGTAGAATATGCAAAAAAGGAGAATTACGATGAAATATCATATATTTGATCTTGACGGAACGCTTGCCGATTCGATGCAGCAATGGGCAGGAAAAATGATAAACATACTCGAAATATCGGGCATAACGGAATATCCGAAGGATATAATCAGGATCATCACACCGCTTGGCGATCGCGGCACGGCGGAGTATTTTATCAATGAGCTTGGCGTTAAAATGAGCGTTGATGAAATAATTGCATACATGGACAAGTATGCACTTGATGAATATACATACCGTATCCCGTTAAAAGACGGCGTAAAGGAATACTTGGAAAAGCTCAAAGCGAACGGCGAGTATCTCGGAGTGCTGACGGCAAGCCCTCACCGCTTTCTCGACGTATGCTTAAAGCGCAACGGAGTATTTGAGCTGTTTGACGATATCTGGTCGATAGAGGATTTCGGCACGCTGACGAAAAACACAGTTGAAATATATGACGAAACGGCAAAACGCATCGGATGCAAAAACTCCGATATCGTTTTTTACGATGATAATGTCGTTGCCGTAGCTACAGCAAAAAAAGCAGGGCTTGCGGTCATCGGTGTGTTCGACAAGGCATCGGAGCAGGATGCGGATACTATTGCCGCCACCGCAGACAAATATATCATGTCGTTCAAAGAGCTTGCGCGGCATTGATCCGAAGATGCCGGCAGATCAAAGCATTCGCAAATATGCACATGTTTGTTCTGTATATTGACTTATTCTGCAAAATATAATATAATACAACAAAATATATAATACATAAAGACAAATGGGATATTTGATCCCTAAAACAGCATAAGGGGGAACCGATATGGAAAACAGCCAAGCCCTGAACCGACTTATTGAATATGCTCAATGTGTTGGGAACAGAACTGACGTTTCACTGTCGGCAGAGCGTTTTATTGTGGCGGTCTGCGATTTGCTTGACGGAACACTCACGATCGACTTTGGTGAAAATGACAGCAAGAAAAACATTGCGGATATTTTCGGTATGATGGGTGTGGATATTGCGAAGCTTAAGGCGCATATGTTGGATTATATCAATGCCGAAAACGAAGTTTCGTTTTCCGACACGGTCTATGCTCAGAAAAAGTTGCTTGAAGCCAAGATACAGGCACGGCATGATAAATGCACCGTGCTTATGCCGGAGGTATTGCTCAAATGTATGCTGACAGATCCTTCCGATGCAATAAAAAAAGGTTTGATATCGGATGACGATGCGATCGGACAGGGACTGCTTGACAAGAAACGTTCATTGCAACAGCAGCTCGACAGGCTGTACGGAGAGCTTCCGGAAGATAAAGGCTCGAATGAGCCCGATAAACCCCAAAAACCCGAGAAGCCCTTAATGGAAGATGTCACGGAAGGAGACCGTAAAAAAACAGTTGCCGAATTGGTGAAAAATGTGAAGAATGCGCGCGAATGCCTGCTTTCGGAAATATACGGGCAGGATAATGCGGTAAGCGTGTTCACTACAGGATATTTTCAGGCAGAGCTTTTGTCGCTGACCGATAAAAAGCGCGTGCGTCCGCGTGCCATGTTTTTGTTTGCAGGCCCTCCGGGAGTCGGCAAAACATTTCTTGCCGAAAAAGCGGCGGAGGTACTCGGTCTGCCGTTCATGCGTTTTGATATGAGCGAATATTCAGATCATGAAGCCAATATCGAATTCTGCGGTTCGGACAAGGTCTACAAAAACGGCAAAGAAGGAAATGTTACCGGATTTGTGGAAAAAAATCCTAAATGCATCCTGCTGTTTGACGAAATAGAAAAAGCCCATATCTGCGTGATACATCTGTTTTTGCAGATGCTTGATGCGGGACGGCTTCGTGATAATTTTACGGACACAGAGGTATCGTTCACCGATGCTATAATCATATTCACCACGAATGCGGGAAAACAGTTATATGAACAGTCGGAATCCGGGGATTTTTCGGGACTTTCAAAAAAAGTGATACTCAAGGCATTGAAAAGCGATGTCAATCCCGAAACGGGAAATCCGTTTTTCCCGGCGGCTATATGCTCAAGATTTGCTTCCGGCAACGTAGTAATGTTCAACCATATCGGTGCGCATAATCTCCGCGAAATAGCAAAGCGCGAGGTACTCAGGCATGCCGGGAATTTTGAAAAAGAGATCGGTATATCCGTCGATATAGATGAGGATGTATACACTGCGTTGCTGTTTGCCGAGGGCGGAGCCGCCGATGCGCGAATGATACGCAGCCGTTCGGAAACGTTCTTTGACGACGAGCTGTTTGAGCTGTTCCGTTTGGTAGCGTCGGATAAAGCGGCAAACGGCATAGAAGATATCGAAAACATCAGGATAGGTGTACAGCTTCCCGAAAACGATAAAAATATAGTTTCGCTTTTTGCACCGAATGAAGCTGCGGATATACTTGTGTTTTCTTCGCAGAGTGTCGCGGATATGTGCGGCAGGTCACATAACGGTTGCAGAATATTTGATGCACAGTCGGTTGACGATGCCGTAAAGCTGTTGCGCAACAACGATATCAGGTTGGTACTTATAGACATAGCTTACGGCAGAACAGGCTCGGAATACCTCAATGCCGAGGATATGGCTTCCGTGTCGCGCGATTTCTTCAGATATATACGGGAAAATTATGCCGATATGCCGGTTTATCTGCTTCAAACCGAGCAAACGGTACTTAATGCCGAGGAAAAAATATCATTTATGCGCACAGGCGCTCGCGGCGTCATTGAGCTTACCGCCGATATGGCACAGTTTACGGATACGCTTTCAACGGTATGCAGTGATATACACAGGCAGAACAGCATGGCTTATCTTGCCAAGGCAAATAAGATAATTTCATTTGAAACCGCGCAAAAGGTTTCGGAAGACGGAAAAACTGCCGAAATACAGTTGTTTGATTTCAAGATGAGTACCGCCGTTGAAGCAGAGGATTCCAAGAATATCCTCAGTAATGTGTCAAAGCCGAATGTCCGTTTTGAAGATGTTATCGGTGCGGAGGATGCAAAGAAGGAGCTTAAATATTTCGTTGATTATTTGAAAAATCCCAAAAAATATCTCGGTACAGGCGTAAGAGCGCCGAAGGGCGTTATACTGTACGGACCTCCCGGAACGGGAAAAACGATGCTTGCAAAAGCAATGGCCTGCGAATCGGATGTTACGTTCATTACAGCCGAGGGGAACCAATTCTTGCAGAAGCTTGTCGGCGAAGGCAAGGAACGTGTGCATGAACTGTTCAGAACGGCGAGAAAATATGCCCCCGCGATACTGTTCGTTGATGAGATAGATGCTATTGCAAGAGAACGCAGAGGCGGAGAAGCCTCAACGGTGAGCGGGGAGGATGTCCTTACGGCGTTTTTGACCGAAATGGACGGCTTCAAAAACGATTCGACAAAGCCGGTATTCGTGCTTGCCGCTACGAATTTCGATGTAAGACCCGGAAGAGAAAAAAGTCTTGACCCCGCGCTTATGCGCCGATTTGACAGAAGAGTTTATATAGATTTACCGAACAAGGAAGAACGTATCAGATATATAAAGCTCAAGACATCCGCAAACGAGGCTTATGCACTGAGTGAGGCGGAAATCGGCAATATCGCAGTGCGTTCAACGGGTATGAGCCTTGCGGATATCGAATCCGCAATGGAGCTTGCGCTTCGTTCGGCACTCCGTGACGGCGGCTTCAAGGTGACGGATGCGATAATGGAAGAAGCGTTTGAAACATTCAACAGCGGTGATGTCAAAAAATGGGACAGTACATTGCTTGAACGTGTGGCACGGCATGAAGCGGGACATGCGTTCGTTTGCTGGCACGGCGGAGAAACACCGTCATATGTAACTGTCGTCGCCAGAGGGAACCACGGCGGATACATGCAACACGGCGACAATGAGGGCAAAGCGATCTGTACAAAAGAGGAGTTGCTTGCAAGGATACGCACATCGCTCGGCGGGCGTGCTGCCGAAATCGTGTACTACGGTGAAACAGACGGTATTTCGACAGGTGCATCTGGCGACTTGGATTCCGCAACATTTTTTGCAAGTCAAATCATCTGTACATACGGCATGGACAGTGATTTCGGACTTGCTGTTATAGATAGTGAAGCAGCGAAAATGGGTGAAACTTCGTCGGAGGTAAGACATGCCGTCAACAAGATCCTTGATGAGCAAATGAAAAAAACCGTCGCCACCGTGGCTGTCGGCAAAGCGGCTATAGATGCGCTCGTTAAAGAGCTTATATCCAAGAATCATCTTACCGGAAAAGAAATTGAAGAGATTTTCAGCAAATATTTTGACCGCGGCTGATATGTAATACCGTTCATACATATCTGTAATTTTACGAAAGGAAAAACAATATGAATAAGAAAGTCATAATAATTCTGCTGATCGTTTCATTTGCATTTACAGTATCGGCGTTGGCATGGATAATCGTAAGATGCATTCGTTCGGTGCTTAACAAGAAAAACCGCGGCAATAAAACAGTATGGTATTCATTGTTGATCGTCGGAGCTATATGGTGCTTGCGGTATGCGGTAGGATATTATGATATATGTTCGGCGGATTTCCCTAAATTAAATGTATTTGAGGAAGTCTTCAACAGCCTTGTCCATACGTTCCAATCATTCAGCATGGATGAGGACTACACATGGTATATAGAAAACGGCAAAGAGATGATGCGGTCGGTTTTTGCAAACAATGCGTTGCTTGTCGGTATATACGGTGGATATGCCTCGGCTCTTAATGTGTTCGCGCCTGTTTGCGGAGGGGCGATCCTGTTGAATATATTACAGGGCGTATTCCCGGGTGTCAGGCTGTTTATCAAACGTTTGGCATTTTGGAAGACGAAGTATTATTTCAGCGAATTGAATGAAGGCTCACTGACATGTGCAAAAAGTATAGTCAATCGAAAATATGCGCTGTTCTGTAAGCCGTTGATCATATTTGCGGATGTGTATTCCGACGGCGAAAACAAAAAAAGCTCGGATTTGCTCAAAAAAGCAAAATCTCTCGGCGGAATATGCATAAACGATGATCTTACGCATTTGAACCACAGATTCACATCCAAAAAAGAATATTGGCTCATTGATGAAAACGAGCTGAACAACATCAATATTCTTGCCGAATTGGCAAATAAAAAGCACTATAAAAGCATATCAAAAAGCGATATAAGGATATTCTACCAGAATGATTCATATACGCTTACGGAACGGGCGATAGTAAACCAGATAAGGGGCGAATTCAGGAGCGATAACGCCGCAAAGATAGCAAAAGAGACTGAAAAAGCTTTTGATAAGCTGATGCGGAACGGCGGTGCCGGCTTGACAGATAAACAGAAGAAAATGAGCGAAGTCGATTTGAAAAAAGAAATCGAAAATGGTATCGCCGAAAGAATCGTTGATAAAAAAGCGGCCGCAGTCATAAGAACGCGGTGCTATCAGAATCTTATATATAATATGCTGGATATGTATCCGCTGTATAAGCCGTTGCTGTCACAGCCGATACCGAAAACGCTTGATGTCGCTATAATCGGAAACGGTGAAATAGGAATGGAAATGCTTCTGTCAACATATTGGCACGGGCAACTGCTTGATATCCCGCTTTCGGTAAACATGGTCTCAAAGGATGATCCCGATACGGCATGCGCAAAAATAAATAAGGTCAACAGCGATATATTGCAGAGTACAAAAGCAAAAAGCTCTATGCTTCGGGTTTTCCCCGATGACGCACAGATAGATGAAAATGAAAAGTACAATCCCCCGTATTTTTCATTCAGATATTGTCGGTCGGATGTGGATTTTGATGATATTTCTTCGTTGAAATGCACTATGCTGCCCGAGTATGAAAACGAGGAAGTTCCGAAAACAGCCGATATTATCGATTCCGATTATTTCATGGTAGCACTCGGCTCTGACGGAGCCAATATCCGCGTGGCTGAGGAACTTTGTAAAGCGATATCGGCAGCACGGAAGAAAAGCGGCAGTACGAAAAAGGCACTTATCAATTTTGCGGTATTCGATTCACATTTGTGCAGATCTCTTAACAATGAATACGCGACACCGATCAGTGATGAGGTGGAAATGCATGCCGTGGGCTGTCTTGACGAGGTCTACAGTTATGAAAATGTCGTTATGTCACAGTTAAGTAAAGGAAATGAAAGGATAACAAATACATATAAAAAACTGTCACATGCCGATATGATGACGGAAAGTAATAACAGAATAAAAAAACTGTACGAATATTGGTCTACCAAAGCAAATAATTGCCATTATCCGTATAAAGTATTTTCGGCATATGTTTATTGGCGGAAAAAAGACGATAGCATCAAGTGGAACGATTGGGAGAGTGAACATCAACGGTATATTTGCACTGAAAAAAATGCGCTTGCCGACAGTTTGGCGTGGCTTGAACACAGAAGGTGGAATGCGTATCTGCGTTCGGTAGGTTTCAAATACAGCGATAAGATACCCAAAGATAAAAAGGATATTATACGCAGGATACACCCGTGTCTTGCCGAATGTAAAAGATATCCCGACGCGAACAGCGCGGATGATTTTCTTGACCTTGTTCGCAAATGTCCCGAAAAGGAATGCGTAAAGCTTTATGATTACTCCGGCGTGATTTCGGATGAACTGCTTGACGGACTTAAAACGGAAGCCGGGCAAAAGGCTGAATATGAAAGATCAGGGGAAGAACAAAATGGACAGTAATGACAATATGATTTTTATCAGCCACCCTTCCAATGCCCGCTCGATTTGCGTGGAACTGTCGAAGGTGCTTGAACCGTCCGGCATTAAAATATGGTATTCGGAACGCGATATTCCCGAAACGCAGTATTACGGCGATCTTTTAACGGAAAAAATAAAGGAAAGCTCACTGTTTGTGCTTCTTGTCAACACGGCGGCAAATGCTTCGACACATGTCAAGCGTGAGGTAACTATTGCGGACAAATACAAGAAAACCATTCTTATCGCACAGCTTGATTATTCCGAAGATGCTCATTTTATTGAATATGTAAAAAGCACATCGCAGTATCTTACGTTGTGCGGCTTGAACAAAGTCCTTGCAGCTCAGCAGCTTGCAAAATCAATATCGCTTGTTTACGGAATGGATAATATGGGTACTGCCGTTCCGGATCCGGCAGAAAGACGTTCCAACGAACTGGATTTCTTCGGCGACGAGGGCGAAAGAAAAAGATTGAAGTCACAGCACTCGTTTGTCTATGAGTTTGCAAAGGATCACTATGATGAATTTATTTCTTCGGTGAACCATGCGGCGTTCCTTGATGTCGGTTGCTCTACTGCGGAACAGGCAATGATGTTTTGCAACGGACGCAAGGAAATAGACTGTTTTGTAGGAATAGACCGTGAACAGGCGGCACTTGACCGCGCCGCAGAGCTTTTTCCGCAAGCGCATTTTGTACGGTGCGATTTTGAATCCGGCGAGCTTGACGAAACACTTTGCGACACGGAAGAAAAACTCGGCATAGAAGGCTTCGATATAATAAATCTTTCAATGGTGCTTTTGTATATAAAAGAGCCTGTTGAATTCCTTGATGTATTGTCAAAGCATCTTAATCCGGGCGGACGCTTTATAATAATCGATATTGACGACGGCTTTAATATCGCATATCCCGATCCGAAAGAAATTTTCGGGCGTGCGGTTGAAATATGCAGCGTATCAAAATATTCCGGATGCAGGACAAACGGCAGGCAAATATGCAAGATGCTTTCGGAAATTGAAATGAGCTGTATCCAGCTTCACAAAAGCGGAATATCGACTGTCGGAATGAAGAGAGATCGCAGAGAAGAATTTTTTGATATCTATTTTTGGTTTGTTCTTGACGATATGCGAAAAATGGCTGCCGAAAATCCGGGTGAACAATTGTATGCATCTTATCTTGAAGAGCTTGAACGGAATTATAAAACAATGAAACGTGATTTTAAGAATAAGGAGTTCTTTTTCAACATCGGTTTTATGCTTTATTCGGCAATAAAACCGTGAGAAAAGCCGTGACGGTATATGGAAAATAATGAGGAATATTCTGCTGAATGGTACCGTGAACAGGGAAAAATGCTGTTCTTTCACAATAACGGTGACAGACAGATGCGTTCGCAGGGACTTGATTACATTATCAAGGCATATACAATGAAGGACATCGAGGCGACATACACTGTAGCTACGCTGATGATGGATGGCGTACTGAAGCCATCCGGGGATGCCGACCCGAATGAGTTTGCGAAATTACTTCTGCTTTCGCTTGCCGACAGAGGTGATATGGCATCACGAAATCTGCTGAACAGGATATGCATTTCAAATTATGTGCATTCGCCGAGCAACAGTGCGCCGAATGCCAAAGCGGGCAGACTTGTCGATTTTGACGGAAAGCCGATAAAGATCAAACGCAAGGGCCTGCTTACACCGATAGATGCCGAGCTGAAACGCATAGACGGCAAAAATGTGCTTTCACTGAGCGCCAATATCATATTTTTATACACCGAAAAGCTCAACGATCCCGAACGTTTTCAGCGGAGCGTTATCGAAGGGATACAAGCATGGCAGGGCGATTACACTGTTTTCGGCGGTCAGCCTTTGGAAGTGTACATACATCTTACTATGAAGCCGCGCCTGTTCGACAACGTTGTTATAGTGCCAATAACACAGGATGTCGAAGAAGCCACTCTCAAATTGACTGATGCGCTCGGTACGCAGTCAGTAAAAAAACGGGCTGATGACTTAATGACAAGCAAACGTTCCTATGCAACGCTCGGAGTCAAAAAGTGGTCTGTCAGGTCAAGAAAATTCATTTTCATACAAAGCCGTGACGGGTTCACCAATTATGATGAGATCAAATCAGTCACCACGCACGAATTCGGTCATTCATTGGGCTTGGGCGATCTGTATGAAAGCGCCGGTGACGGCTTTGCGGGGGTTGACAAAGGAACATACGGCGAGCTTGACAGCTTCTATGTGAGCGATAAGATATATAATCTTGTCATGTGCGACCACCACGGTCCGATCAGCAATAACGATATCGAAATGATATTGCTTGCTTTCAGAGATAATAAAATACAGCTTTATCAGCAAATGCGGAATAACAAAACAGTATCCGAGGCGCTCGGAAAAGGAAATTAAAAAAACATGAAAGGACAGAACAGCATGAAAAATATAGAAAAGCTTACCGAACAATTCAAATTACTGTTTGAAAAATTTCTTATCGGATGTGATTCGATAGAGGAGATCGGACAGTGGAACAAGGAAGAACTCGGCGAAATGGATGTCTTTTATACAAACGATCTTGCAGGAGTCGCCATTCGTCTTATAGCTTCCGACGGCATTATCGGAGATGAAGAGGTCAGATATCTGAATGAAAATTTCGGATTCGGATATTCGGCGGAAAGACTGACTGATATATATAATGAGTGCAAAGATGAGATAGATAAATCGTTTGATGAAAATTTCGTCAACGGTATCACATATATGCGGTCAATAAACACAAAGCTCGCCGATGCGTATAAGGAACTGCTCGGGTTGATATGCGATATAGTTATCGAAAGCGATACCGTGATCTCGGATGCGGAAATACAGACATTGAACAGGTTGAAGTCCAAGCTGTAAAAGTATCATATTTTTTAATATTTCTTTGACATGTGAAAGCATAGTGAAGTATACTAAAAATATCTTATAATGTTTTGAGGTGTAAAATGAAACTGAAATACGAATTTGAGACTGTGGAGATCGACGGAGAAATAATGGCGGTGCCGGTAGGAGATAATTCGGATGATCTGCATGCGATGCTGCGTCTTAACGATACAGCCGCATTCATTCTTGAGGCACTTAAGGAAGAGACGACCGAGGAAGACATTATCGCAAAGATCAAAAAAGAATATGATTGCAGTGAGACCGATGTAGCCGAATATGTTCATTCGTATATCGAAGAGCTTAAGAATAATGGCATAGTGGAATAAATAATACACTGTAATATTCGTATCGTTGCGCCCCGCATTTGCCGAGCGCATATTCGATTATGTGCAAATATCGGAGAATAAAAATGGACGATAATAAATAATCAATTTTCAGAAAACAGTCGCTTGAAAGAGTCTCATCGCCTGAGGAGCTTGATAATTATCTCGTAGTGACGCGTCCGGGAGTATGGTTTACGCTTATTGCGGTGATCGTATTGATGATAGGTGTTTTCGTGTGGTCGGTGATGGGAAGACTGACGGTAAAAACGGATGTTGCGGTGATATCATCGCAGGATATGGTGTATTGCTATATTCCGCTTGACAAGATCGGCGCACTCGAGGAAAACTGCCGTGTATCGGTAGCCGGAAATGAGTATCTGCTTAAAGACATAGGGTTTTCCAAGCATATCATCACCAGCAATACCGATATAAATATCTGTATTGCCGGATTGCTGACGGAGGGTACGGTAGTTAAACCGCTGGCAGTACAGGCATCTCTCCCCGAGGGCATTTATACGGGCGATCTTGCCAACCGCCAGACGATGAATGCAAGCATCGCGAATATTCTTATAAATATGCTTGCACCTGTAGTGCTGAATTTCGGAATGATGATATTCTACCTTGTGGTAATGGTGCGCTACAGTGTGCTGCTGACATGCGTCGGTATCGTTTCGGTAGTGATAAATATTTTTATGTCGCGTTATATTTCGGCAAAGCGCGTCAACATCACGCGTGTGCAGACCCGTGATGCGGGAAAACTGTCATCAAGCACCGTTTCGGGCATCGACATGATAGAAACACTTAAATCATGCGGCGCGGAGGACGGCTATTTTGAACGCTGGGCGGGCTTGCAGGCAAGCGTTAATACACAGAATACCGAATACGCAAAGCTCAATCAGTATCTCGGTATAATCCCGTCACTTGTATCCGGGCTTTCAAGTATAGCGGTACTCGGTATAGGCGTATGGCTTGTGCTTCAGGGAGAATTTACCGTCGGCATGGTCATGGCGTTCCAATCACTGCTTTCATCGTTCACGGCTCCTGCAAATATGCTTATTTCGACAGGGCAGACGATACAGGAAATGACAACGCAGATGGAACGGCTTGAGGATGTCATGAAGTATCCGGATGATGCCGTATTTGAAAATAAGGCGTGTGACGGCGATGTTGAAAAGCTGAGCGGGCGGCTTGAAATGAAAAATGTTACGTTCGGCTATTCCAAGCTCGGCGAGCCGTTGCTCAAGGATTTCAGCCTCACACTTAAACCCGGTAAAAAGGTGGCATTCGTCGGTGCGTCCGGTTGCGGAAAGACAACTCTTTTAAGGGTGCTTCTCGGCTTTTAAAAACCGCAGAAGGGTGCGGTTTATTATGACGGCAAAAATCTCGACACGCTTGATGTGAAATCTCTGCGCCGCAAGATAGGCGTTGTGATGCAGGGCGGCAAGCTGATGTGGGGCGATATTTTTTCAAATATCACGGTTTCCGCACCGTGGCTGACGCTTGACGATGCATGGGAAGCAGCTGAAATAGCCGGTATGGCAGATGATATAAGAGCGATGCCGATGGGCATGCGAGGGCGCGGGCGATATTTCGGGCGGTCAGAAACAACGCCTTATGATCGCGCGTGCCGTAGCCCCCAAGCCGAAGATACTTTTCCTTGATGAAGCTACGTCGGCGCTTGATAACATCACACAGAAAAAGGTTTGTGAGGCTATGGATAAAATGAAGTGTACAAGGATCGTCATAGCTCACAGGCTTTCAACGATACGTCAGTGCGACAGGATACTTTTGCTCAAGGAAGGCAGACTTGTTGAAGACGGCAGCTATGATGAGCTTATCGAAAAGAACGGTTTGTTTGCCGACCTTGTAAAACGGCAAATGGTAAACCCACAGTAAAGAACCGCTTATGTTTGTTCTGCTTTTATGCATTTGCTGTTATGAAGATGAAATGCTTTGTGACTGAAAACAGCCTCCCGATAAATGCGTCGGGAGGCTGTTAAAGTCTGTTCTGTGTGCGGTGTTTATTTTTTGGAAAATTCGATATCATTCAGCATGACATCGGTACCGTTATGACAGCTCATGACGGTAAACAGATTGCCTGTTACCGTGGATGTATCGCCTTTTGCGCGGTGTGAAACGATAGCCTGATAATGGTTGCCGAACGATCCGTTTTCGGTTTCGAGGCATATAGGCTCGCTCCAGTGAATGAGGTCGTCCGAGGTACATATCTGCATATGGTCGCTTACGGTTTTATAGCCGACCTTCAAAACGGGCGAAGATGACATCACAAAGCAATCCAATGCATCAAAACGTGCAATTCTCGCGTGCCATGCGTTTTGCAGAATTGCAGTTTCGCGTCCCATGTTTCCGGCTTCACAGAAGCTGTCGTTATAGTATTTTACAAAATCACCCATCATGCCGTCGGTGCGTTTGCGTGTCCGGGCAAGGTATACATCGCACGATTTCCATTTGCTTTCGAACGTATCTACTTTGATAATGTTGTAAATGATATAGATGTATTCACTGTCGTAAAACATCGAAAAATCACCGCTGCCGAGTAAAACAGTGCCGTTCTTTTGCCCGGCTGCGATATCGCCGTTCGGATTGTAGTTTTCCGTAAAGCACGGTTGCTCCGCGGTCAGTACCCAGCGGTCAAATGTCCATGTTTTACCGCGATCGTCGGAGTGCATCAAACCGATATGCCTGAAATCAGAGTCATAATGCGGAGTTTCACACGGTCCGAGCGCATCGTATGCAGTGCCTTTGCCGTTCCAACCCGTTTCGTTATGAAAGAATACAAAAAACCTGTCGGTCACGGGACAAATGTACAGCCCGAAAGGCCATATGCTTCCGCGAGCCTTGATGCCTTCGGGGTAACGTATTCCGTTAAAGGCATATTCGGCATTGCCCACACAAAAATTATATGTCAACGGGTATACTTCACTCATGCTGTCAAGGTCATCTCCGCAGAACATCCCGATATGTCCCATGTGTGAGTGCCCGCTTATCGCCCACAGCTTGCCGTCTCTGTCGCGGCAGAACGGAACGGTGCCGTCCTGATATACGCCTGCCTTATTCATAAACGGGCTTTCCTGAGAAGCACCTATTTTGAAATTCATTTCCTTCAACTTATTTTCACACATAGAATCGACCTCCGGCATATCATTTGTAAAAGTATAGCACGAAGCGCCATTTGTGTCAATAAAAAGATGCTGATGTGATTGCTGCTTGCTTGACGAAAAATTCCAACGGTAGTATAATATCGGTTAGTAAAATCTGTCGGCATGCCGATGATTTTTATTGAAAGGACGGGAATATTTCATGCAGCTTCTTGTTGTTACGCTTGATGATTCCGAGGAATTTTTGCAGACACTTTCAAAGCTCAAGGATAACGGATTGAACGGTATCGTAATACCGACCACCAGCCTTAAGCACGCACTGATGACATCGAATGTCGATGCAGTACCGATTTTCGGAAGCATAAGCAAAATAGTCAAGCACGATTATGAGGTGAACCACACCTTGCTGATGCTCATTGACGATGCACAGCTTGAAATGGCAAAGGAGACCGTGCATAAAATAACAAAAGGAAAAGGCAAAAAGGGAATAATGTTCGCCGTACCCGTATCCTTCTGGGAAGGAATAGAAGGTTAAAAATGAATAATACACTACTCAGCCTGTTTATGATCTTGGCGGCGGGGCTGATACTCTCTCGCGTCGTCAAGCTCGTCAATCTCCCCAATGTTACGGGTTATCTTGTTGCAGGGTTGCTTATAGGTCCGTGTGTCGGCAGGCTGATCACAAAAGAAACACTTGCTTCGTTTACGGTACTTACAAATATCGCGCTCGGCTTTGTGGCGTTCTCTATAGGCGGTGAATTCAAGCTTGAGCATATAAAGCAGATCGGCGTGCGTGCCATCTGCATTACTTTCTTTGAGGCTTTGGCGGCAGTATTCACGGTAATGCTCGGGCTCACCCTTGTGCATTTTATTTTCGGTGGGGAGTCCGCGCCGACACCGCTTATTCTTGTTCTCGGCGCAGAAGCTGCCGCGACCGCGCCGGCGGCAACACTGATGGTAGTAAAGCAGTATAAGGCACACGGTCCGGTAACGGATGCATTGCTGCCGGTCGTTGCACTTGATGATGCGATAGGGCTTATGATATTCTCCGTGTGCATAGCGATAGCAAAGGTGTTTGCCGACGAAAACGCGACACTGTCGTTCTCGGCGGTAGTTTTGAAGCCGCTTCTTGAGATCGTGCTTTCGCTCGGCATAGGCGCAGTAATCGGTGTGGCACTGTCATTGTGTATGAAATTTTTCAAATCACGCGCCAACAGGCTTACGCTGATGCTTGCATCCGTCATACTCGGCATAGCTTGCACTGAGCTTCTGTCAAAGTGGCTTTCGCTTTCATCATTGCTCGTGTGCATGATGATAGGCGCGCTGTTTGCAAATATGCGTGATGATTCGATAAAGATACTTGAGGGTATCGAACGCTGGACACCGCCCCTGTTTATGGCATTTTTCGTCATATCGGGAGCGAACCTGCAATTAAATATGCTGCTTCAGGTCGGTATCGTCGGCATCGTCTATATACTGTTCCGTGTTGCGGGAAAATATCTCGGTGCGCGTATCGGTGCGACCGTTGTCAAGGCTGATGAGAATATCAAAAAATACTTGGGCATCGCGCTCATACCGCAGGCAGGTGTCGCCATCGGTATGGCGGTGGCGGTCGCCGCAGAGCCGCAAATGGCGGCATATTCCGATAAAATAGTTACTGTAGTGCTTTGCGCTACACTCGTGTATGAGCTTGTCGGACCGCTTCTTACAAAAATGGCGCTCACCCGTGCCGGAGAAATAGAAAAGCCCGAAAAGAAAAAAGTAATTACTTGAGAGGTGATATCATGGATTTTAAGACCGAAATAGCAAAGCTGATAGCCGATAAGGCAGGCATCACCGCGGAGGAGTGCTTCGGCTATATCGAAGTGCCGCCGCAAAAGGAAATGGGAGATTTCGCATTCCCGTGCTTTAAGCTTGCGCGTGTCATGCGTAAGGCTCCGCCGATTATCGCACAGGAATTGAAGGAAAGTATAATATTGCCTCCGTTCATACGGGAATGTGCCGTTGCGGGCGGATATCTTAATTTTTACACCGATTCGGCAAAACGAGCCGAAACAGTGCTTTTGAATATCGCAGACAAAGGCGAGACCTACGGAAGATGCGATATCGGCAACGGCAAGACGGTCTGCATCGACTATTCGTCGATAAATATCGCAAAGCGTTGTCACATAGGACATCTTACGACCACGGTCTTGGGCAATTCGCTTGCCAAAATACACAGATTCTTAGGCTATAATGTCGTTTCGATAAACCACCTCGGCGATTGGGGCACGCAGTTCGGCAAAATGCTCTGTGCGTTCAAGCATTGGGGCAAACGTGAGGACGTTGAGGAAAAGGGTGTCAATGCGCTGATAGAGCTTTATGTTCGCTTCGACCGTGAGGCGGATGACGCCATGCAGGACGAGGCACGCGCATGGTTCAAAAAAATTGAGGACGACGATCCAGAAGCGATGGAGTTGTTTACATGGTTCAAGGATATCACGCTCAAGGACGTTGCAGAAATTTACGATATGCTCGGCATCACATTCGATTCATATGCGGGCGAGAGCTTTTACAAGGATAAGTGCGGCGCGGTAGTCGATGAGCTTAACGAAAAGCATATGCTTGAGCTTTCCGAGGGCGCGTATGTCGTAAAGCTTGACGAATACGATATGCCGCCGTGCATCCTGCTTAAGTCCGACGGCGCGTCGATATACGCCACACGCGATATGGCGGCGGCGTTCTACCGCAAAAAAACTTATAATTTCGATAAATGCCTGTATGTCGTGGCATATCAACAGAATCTGCATTTCAAGCAGGTGTTCAAGGTCATCGAGCTGATGGGCTATGAATGGGCAAAGGATCTTGTTCATGTTCCGTTCGGCATGGTCAGCTATGAGGGAGAAACGCTTTCCACCCGCAAGGGACATGTAGTATATCTTGACGAATTGCTTCACCGCGCGTGCGATAAGGCGCTTGAGATAATAAACGAAAAGAATCCCGAGCTTCCCGATAAGGAAAAGGTGGCACGGCAGGTGGGTATAGGTGCAGTAGTATTTTACGATCTGTTCTCCGGCAGGATCAAGGATGTTGACTTCTGGTGGGACAGAGCGCTCAACTTTGAGGGTGAAACAGGTCCTTACGTTCAATACGCACACACCCGCTGTTGCTCGGTGCTTGCAAAAGCCCCCGCGCTTGAAACATCAAAGGCTGATTTCTCCGTGCTTTCTGACGATGCATCGCTTGAGCTTATAGCCAAGCTCGAAGCATTCCCGCAGATAGTGCTTGATGCCGCCGAGAAGTACGAACCTTCGATAATAACCCGCTTCTGCGCATCGCTTGCTCAGTGCTATAATAAGTTCTATTTCGATAACCGTATAATCGGCGAGGATGAAGCCGTTATGCAGGCGCGTTTGCTTGTTACCAAATGTACACGCGATGTGCTTAAAACAGCACTCGGGCTTCTGGGGATCGAAGCACCCGAAAAAATGTAATCGCTTGGATCAGTTAAGCTGTTGCACAACTGATTTCGGAACCGTTGACTGAAGAAAAAGGCGCTGTTAAAAAACTCCCGAAAATAGTGCAGAGACGAAAGCTGAAAAACCAATCGTCTCTGTTTCGTTATTCATGGATTGCCACGCATCCTGCGGATGCTCGCAATGACACGATATATAAAGATATAAAACAAGCCGAAATTTCCTGCAATCTTTTTCATGCAAGCGGAACGCCGAGGACGGCGTTCCCTACGATCAAAGTGGCACAAAGCG
>JAZRZN010000020.1:0-31440 GCA_045601365.1 Clostridia bacterium
AAAAAAACAGGAGATAAGTTATGAAAAAACAGTCAGGAAGCGGGACTGGAATCGGTTTTCTTTCAACCATCATCGGAATAGCAGTTTTTTTAGTAAGTAAAACAGCAAGATATATCCTCGGCGGGATTTTACTAATTGTTATAATTTTTGTAATCTGTAAAATCGCAAAAAAGAAAAAAAGTGGGTCTGCGGAAGTCGTGCCACCCGTTCCGCCTGCTCAACCTGCTCCCGAGAAGAGCGCAATCACGATCGAGTTCGGAAATTCTTACTCAAAAAGAAAAAGCCGCGACCGTTCCGAGAAAGGCAAAAGCCTCATGCTTTTCCCAAAAGATTACTGCGTTTTCGACCTTGAAACAACCGGTTTTGACCCTTCGTTTGACAGGATCGTCGAAATAGGTGCATTAAGAGTAAGAAGCGGAGAGGTGGTTGAAGAATTTCACAGCTTAGTAAATCCCGAAAGAAAAATAAGCTCGGATTCGATAAAAGTTCACGGCATAACCGATGAAATGGTTAAGGATGCCCCGAAAACCGCAGAAATTCTCCCTCGCGCACTCGATTTTATAGGAAGCGATATAGTTATCGCTCATAACGCGCATTTTGATGTTAACTTTATGTACGATCAATCGCAAATCTTTTTATCAAAGCCGTTTACAAATGACTTTGTTGACACACTGAGGATATCAAAAAAACTTTTCCCGGAGCTTGAACACCATAAACTGCGTGATATCTCCCAAAAGTTGGATATCGTTCCCGACGGTGCGCATCGTTCGCTGGCGGACTGCTACACGCTTTACAAATGTTTTTTGGAAATGGAAAAAATTTTTCCTCCCGAAAGCTTGGACGATCTTTCCAAAATCAAAAAACGAAAAAGTTATTTTCCCCCGCAAGAAAAGGTCAATTTGAGTGAGCTTGTACCCAAAAGCACCGATTTTGACGAAAGTAACCCACTTTTTGGCAAATACTGTGCTTTTACAGGTACACTTGCAAAGATGCGTAGAATTGAAGCCGCGCAAGCTGTAGTTGATGCGGGCGGCTTTTGCAGAAACGGGGTGACAAAAAAAACAAACTTTTTAATCACCGCTGATGAAGCGAATGAAAAAAGCTCAAAACAGAAAAAAGCGGAAGAGCTTAAAACAGCCGGGCAAGATATCGACATTATTTCCGAAAGCAGATTTTACGAGATAATCGGAGTATAAACCGAAAACACCTCAAGTTGCCGCTTGAGGTGTTTCGGTATGAGGTATTCAGGAGAAAAAAGTACGGTGTTTTTCAACACAATAATATTTTATCACAAAAGTCACAAAAAGTAAACGGTATCGGAGAGAGAATATGAAAAAATATAAAGTGACGCACCAAGTCACCATAAACGGCGTTCGGAAGGTTTTCCGCGGACAGTCGGAACGGGAAGTCCGGCAAAAAATATTAGCTTATGAGCAGGAGCAAAAAGAAGGCAAGCTTTTTGCAGATGTCGCGGAAGAGTGGGCGGAGAAGCATTTCGGACATCTTTCACCGACCACTCATGCCGGATATAACGCGGCTATGAATCGCGCGGTCAAGGCTTTCGGTGAGTGTAAAATAAGTGAGATTTCGCCGCAAAGCGTCGATGCGCAGATAAAGTACGTCGCATCGCTCGGCAGAGCGCGAAAAACAGTAGCAAACGATCTGCTTGTTATGCGGCTTATTTTCGACCACGCGATATTGCGCGGATATATCACGTTCAATCCTTGCTCCGCAGTGCGCGTTCCGTATACCTTACCAAAAAGCGAGCGCGAAGAGCTTACCGTAGAGGAGCAGCAGAGAGTGATCGCGTCAAAAGATTTTGAGCCGTTCGGACTTTTGGGCTTCTTTTTGATGCTTACAGGGCTTCGATTAGGGGAGGCTCTCGCGTTGGAGTACGGAGACATAGATTTTGAAAAAGGAAAAATATCAATCTCCAAAACATTATATTGGGACGGCAATCGTCCAAAAATAAAAGATCGTCCGAAAACGGTTTCTTCGGTCCGTGAAGCGGAGCTTTTGCCGCAGCTTGCCGCCGAACTAAAAAAAGCAAAGTTGCGCGGGGTTATTTTTGGCGTTAACGGCGAGTATCTTTCACATCGGCAGTACATAAATCGGTGGAATGCGTATCAAAAGCACACCGGGATCACAAAAACTGCGCACTGCTTCCGGCATACATATGCCACCATGTGCTATGACGCTGGCGTTGACGTTAAAGAGGCACAGCGGCTTTTGGGACATGCGCAGGCAAGCACAACGATGAATATCTACACGCACATCACGCAAAGCCGGATCTCTTCCGCGTCGGAAAAGCTTCAAGCGTACCTGCTAAAAAACGCGGCAAGTACACATAAGGTACACACCGCGCCGTAAAATGCCGATGATACAAGGATTTTGCATGGGTTCGAATCCCATTATCTCCACCAAAGTAAAAAAGTCGACATTTTTGAGAAATCAAAGATGTCGACTTTTTTATGTCCGTTTTTAATCTAACATATCTTGATGAGCGTTGTACTCGGATAAAATCTACGAATATTGAACTTAAATATACAAAACTTAGCTGATGCTGAAATTAATCCGTACAAAATGTACGGAAAACGCTTAACAAACATTTCCAACTATGATATACTTGGAACATCAAAGGAGGATTTTGCTATGCTTACACGTTTTGAAGTCGCAAATTACAAGGGGTTTAAGGATAAGATAGTCTGGGATCTTAATACGGTGCGGGATTATTCCTTCAGTAAAAATCTCGTTAAAAACAAAACTGTAAAAAATTCTACTGTCTTCGGCAAGAATGCTTCCGGTAAAACCAGTTTGTGTGCTGCAATCGTTGACTTGACGACGCATCTTCTTGATGTTGAAAAAGACTTGACTCCTCCGCATATGTACACATACATCGGTAATGATACGCCGATTGCTTCTTTCCGTTACGATTTTCTATTCGGCAGAAAAAAGGTCGTCTATCAGTATTTGAAAACAAACACAAGAGAGCTTGTGCTTGAATGTTTATTCGTAAACGGAAAAGAAGTTCTTCATCATGATTTTGTTGATGAAACACAAAATTTCATAAAAATTCCCGGTGCTGAAAATTTGCGTACAAAAGGGCTTCGTAATCAACTTTCTGTCATCAAGTATATCTACAATAACACGATTGTGGATGAGGATTCTGTTATCAATCAATTGCTTAAATTTGTCAGCGGAATGTTGTATTTCCGTTCACTTAGAGAAGCGAATCAGTATGTCGGTTATAAGCTCGGCGGAGAAAAACTTGATGATATCATTTTACGAAACGGGAAATTAGAGGAGTTTAACTCATTCTTATCAAGTATGGAATTAAATTATCATCTTGTACCGCTGAAGTTAAGCAGCGGAAACATCGTAATCGGTGCAAAATTTGAAAATGATAAGGTAATCACTCTCAATGAGATTGCTTCATCCGGAACGAGAACTCTTATGCTGTTCTTCTGCTGGTTGCTCGAATTTAACAACCTGACGTTTCTTATCATTGACGAATTTGATGCTTATTATCACCATGAGATTTCAAGCAAAATACTTGAAATCATCAATTCCTATGACAATATGCAGTCAATGGTGACAACGCACAATGTTACGCTTTTGAACACCGACCAAACGAGACCGGACTGTGCATTTATCCTTGATAAAACAGGCGTGCGTAATTTAGTCAGTCGGACAAGCCGGGAACTGCGTAGAAATCATAATATCGAGAAACTGTATCGCGAAGGTGAGTTTAATTCGTGATTGGTATATAAAAAAGGATGGTGATGTAAATTGCTTGTAAAAACAAAAACACATCGGTAAGCTACTGCGAATAGCTGACCAATGTGCTTTCGGCAGAATATGCTATTACATATTCCGTTTGGGTACGAATATGATAGCATATTTCTGCCTTTCTGTCAACCGGTTTGAGCAAAAAATCAGCCGGCTCGAACCGAAAATCTGCCACGGCAGGCAGGGAAAGGCATATAATATGTCTAAACAAAACAGCACTCGCAATGGGTGCAAAGATGTTTTTCATGCATTTTTAGTAAAAAATGCACAGTTTGATACCGAACTTGAAATCCCGTGTATTAGACCGGAAAGTAGTATTCCGCAAAAACTGATTCCATTTTCAAAGGCGGTAGGTAGTACTGACTACGATTGCTTTGTTCACTTTTATGAGGACGATGCAAACTTTGAAAGGCTATGGAACAATCCGCAGAAGTACCTGCCGATCCTCCAAAAGTACAAGGGCGTTATTACGCCGGATTTCAGTCTGTACCGTGATATGCCGCTTGTAATACAACAGTGGAATACATACCGAAACCGAGCAATCGGTCATTGGTTGCAGGAGAACGGTATTCCGACAACCGCAAATGTGCGGTGGGGCGATGAACGCACCTACGACCTTTGCTGTGCAGGTGTGCCGATGAACGCACCTACGACCTTTGCTGTGCAGGTGTGCCGAAAAACAGCATCATTGCCGTCGGCTCACACGGTTGCATCAAGCTTTTACAGGAACGACCGTATTTTATAAACGGTCTTGACTATGCAGTGCGAAAACTTCGCCCGAAAACTATCATTGTATATGGAACGACACCGGATTATATCTTTGATAAATACCGAAAGCAAGGCATAGAAATCCTGCAATTTGACAGCGACTATATGGTTGCTCACCGAAAGGCGGTGGGTGCCTAATGGGAGCGGGATTTCACGGAGGATTCGGTGCCGGAACAAAAGGTGCACAAGACACTCAAACTCAATCGTTGATTGGAGAACTTGAAAAGAGTGGAGTAAAATTCACAAAAGAAGATGTAGTCTTTGTCACAAAAGATGCAACTGGACAAACCGTTTGGCTTGAAAAGGGCAATCAGTCAGCTGGACTCGAGCATATCATAAACGGTGACGGTAAATCTTCTGGGCATGCTGAGCATTTTGAAAAAGCATTTGGCATATCCAAAGAACAAATCCCATCGTTCTTGAACAATGTCATTTCAAATGGAAGAGTTGTTTCCAATCAACTTAAAAGTATCAATGGACGAGAGGGCTTTGAGCGGATATATTATTACAATGGAAAACATTATGTTTTGACCGGAATAGGCACGAATGGTTTTATCGTTACAGCTTATCCGATAGAATATGGAGGTTGAAAAAATGTTTAAAGTTAAGATTATGAACGAGTATTTGCATGGCCCGATTTGGGTTATCAACTCAGATGGTATTCCCGTGTGGAAGTGTTCTCTCATTGAGGATGATGCGATTCTTACTCAGTTGAATGAAAAGGCAATGCAAATGTTTAGCTCGTATTATGAGTTTGATTCACATGATTCTCCTTGTTGGTTTAATCAAGAAAAAGAAAAAGCTGAAAAGAATATTATGCTTGATTTAATTTCTCAAATAAAAAAGCGCTTGGAGGAAATCAACGATGGCAGTTTCGTGATTGAAGATTTAGAAACAGACAGATTAAGCAATTTGTGAAATAATTTTAATATTTGCAGGTGGGACGGGCTCACCCCACCTGCAAATTGCGATTCTTATTAGAGGAAGAAAAACTATGACCTATACCAAACAAGTACGGGAATATTGCCTGAACAATCAAGGCACGGTTTTGGATGTATCGCTTATGAAAGACAGCGAGTTTTCTGAGATTCCGTACAAAACGCTTTTGAAAATTCTTAACCGTTTGGAAGAAGAAAAACTGATTTCCGGCATTTCAAAAGGCGTGTATGCTATCGGGAAACTCAATGTTCAAAACGAGCCGGACATCGTGCGTGAATATACCGAAAACGGAAAAGGAATGATCGTCGGCGGTATCTTGTATCAAGGGTTGGGCTTGTCTTCCTATCATCCGCTTGTTACCGAAATCTATACCAACGCCATGAAATCGGCACATAAGAATATCGGCAGATTTCATTTGACAAAGGTGAATCTGGAGTTTACGGACAGTATCGTGAATTTAGTCGTTCTTCTTGAATTGATTCGGGACGGCTACAATATCAAAGGTTCCGATTTCTTCACTCTGAATGCGACCATTGACGATTTGCTTTCCTGCTATTCGGACGACTTGTTTGAAAAGATCATTTCGGAAATCCGCTACCCGTATGCGATGGCACATTCGCTTCACAAAAAACTTGCTGAAAAGCATATTCCGAATAACTGCCTTGAAATTTTCGAGAAAATCGAGGGACGAAAGTGATTGTGCTATTTCGTATTGCTAAAAAGCCCGAATTGTACTATTTGGTTGCGCTAAACGGTGGAAAACGAGTATTGCTGAAATATCCCTGAAAACCTCAATTTTTCTGCTAAATACCCCTTGTGCTATTTCGTAGTATAATCACAGCAAAAAGTCTCTTTTGTCTACTGACAAAAGGGACTTTTTTGAATGAAGTCGCCCCTGCGGTGCATGAAAAATGAAGCAGGGCTAAAGCCCTATGAAGCGTGCCTTCGGCACACGGAAAAGAAACGGGTGTGCTTCGCTTCATGCAAGCGTCAGCGAGTGCTTCATGGCGGCAAAGCCGCCGCTTCATGTTTGCGGAGCAAACGCTTCATTGACTGAGCTTTGCGTTTATGATATATTTTATTTTGAAAGGCAGTGCTGATATGTCAAAAGATAAACTCGCAGAGCAATCCATAGAATTTGCCGTATTGATCATCAATCTGATAAAAACTTTGAAAGAGCAACGGGAAAGCATTATCTCAAAGCAATATTTCACAATTTACGTCAGCAAATTATTTCACATCCGAGCATGGCGAGGATATTTCATTTATCATGTACGAGAGTACAACACCTTCTACCGATTTGTCAAAAATATCTTTTTTGCAGTCCGATCACATAATCTCCGGAACCGCTGTAAACCAGCGGTTTTTCTGCACGAATTGCCATTTACTGTTATGCTTTGCGCGGACTTTTCATTTCATGTAACTTGCATTCGAACCTTTTCACTTTGTCGGCGTTTTGCGTATTTCGGAGCGCCATGCGACCGGTGAACGGTGTTCCGCTTGGTAAAATGCTTTGTAAAACTGAGAATAATCGAAAAAGCCGCATTGTTCGGCAATGCACTGCAAGCTGTCGGACGTGCTTTCCATCAACTGCTTTGCTTTGCGCAAACGCAAGGTGCGTATATAGCTGACGGGCGTGCATCCGTATTGTTTTTTGAACAGCAGAATGATTTGATTTTTACTGTATCCGAAACGGCGCGACAGATCGGCAAGTGTGATTTTTTCAATGCAGTGTTCGGCTAAATACGCTTCCACACCGTCGGCAACGGAGCGATCGGCGGTCGGCGAAGTATACAACAAAACAAGTATTTGCATGAATAAAGCCATTTGCTCGGTATATGTAGCTCCGCTGTGTGACGCTCGGTCAAGTGCGTTGATCAAATGACGCAACTCTGTGATATCGTACCGTCCCGATAAAGGCAAGGCATCTGTTCCCGTGCCGTGTTCACCGTAAAAATGCACATAAAAATATCGCGGTGAATCACTGGCGAACGCACCGTCCTGAAAAGTACCGTGTTTCTGGATGTAATACTCCCCCGCTTTGACTTCTTTTTCCTCTCCGTCTTCCGAAAAACGCAATATACCGTCGAATACAAGCAGCAGTACATCATCCTCGCAAAAACGGCGGATATGGTGTTCGTTCGGCGCAAAATACCGCAGTGATGCATGCTTGTAAAGTATAGGTGCATTCATTTGTATACCCATAGCCACTCATCTCCGTTATATATACATGTGTTGTGTTTAGGATATCACAACAGTGTGACATTTGCAATATAAAAAGTGATAAATGCTATATATTTGTTGATTTTTGTGTGATAAAATACATATATCAGGAGGTGGTATTATGGAAAAAATGATGTTTTATCCGCCGGAAGAGATAATTCCGGATGGGTGGTTAAAGCGTCAGCTTGAGATACAGGCTGACGGTTTGAGCGGAAATCTTGACAAAATGTGGAAGGATGTCCGCGACAGCGCATGGATAGGCGGAGACTGTGAGGGCTGGGAACGCGTACCGTATTGGCTTGACGGATTCATACCGCTTGCATATTTGCTGAAAAATGAAGACATGATCGCACGTGCTAAGCGCTACATTGACGCTATTTTACAGCGGCAACGTCCGAACGGGTGGATATGTCCGTGCAGTGATGAGGATATCCCGAGCTATGACACATGGGCGGTCTTGCTCATTTCCAAGGTGCTTGTAGTATATTATCGCTGTTCGCGCGACGAACGCATACCCGATGTGCTGTACCGCATGATGAAAAACTATTACGAGCTGTTGTCTTCGGGAACGGTAAGCCTGTTCGAGTGGGGAAAATACCGTTGGTTTGAGGGATTTACGGCATTGAATTTTCTGTCCGAGCGCTATAACGACGCATGGATAAAAGAGCTTGCGCGCATACTGCGCGAGCAGGGATACGATTATACGACGGACGAGACGGCAACGCTTTGGAAGCGTCCGATGAACAAGTGGACATTCGAAACACATGTTGTCAATCTTGCTATGATGCTGAAGGCGGAAGCGATATCGCACGGCTTGCTCGGTGAGGACTACACCGACAGCGCACAAAAAATGTGGGATATCATTATGCAGTATAACGGTACGCCTGCGGGCATATTTACGGGCGATGAATGTCTTTCGGGGCTCAGCCCCATTCAGGGGACCGAATTGTGCGGCGTGGCTGAGCTGATGTATTCTTTTGAACGGCTGTATGCCGAAACGGGCGATGTCAAGTGGGCGGAACGTTTGGAGAAAACCGCATTCAACGCCTTGCCTGCGACGCTGAGCGACGATATGTGGGCGCATCAGTACGACCAGATGTCAAATCAGATAGCCTGTTGCAGATTCCCGGGACGTTCGCTGTTCCGCACCAATAACTCGGAGGCGCATTTATTCGGTCTTGAGCCGAATTACGGGTGCTGTACGGCTAATTTCAATCAGGCGTGGCCGAAGCTGGCACTGTCGGTATTCATGCATCGCGGCGATCGGATAGTATCGGCGATACCGCTTCCGTCAAAGCTGATCACTGACGGCATACATGTGGAGCTGACAACAAATTATCCGTTTGAAAATGTGCTGACATACACAGTCTTGCCGGGCAAAAAGTTTGAGCTTGCGGTAAGAATACCCGGCTTTGCGGAAAACCTTACCGTAAACGGCGTTGCCGCGGTCAAAGATGATTATCTTGTATTCCCGATAGAAGAAAACAAAAAGTATATATTCCGTATCGCCTTTGACGCTGTGCCGCAGATGACGGAACGTCCGCACGGACTTAAGACGGTACAGTGCGGCTCACTTGTATTTTCTTTGCCGATAGCATTTGAAAAAAAGATGTACGAATATGAGAAAAACGGAGTGGAACGGAAGTATCCGTATTGCGATTACGAATACATCGGTGTTTCCGAATGGCGGTACGGCTTCAGCGATACGGTCCTTGAGCGCAAAACGCATCCGATATCCGATCATCCGTTTTCTTCGCAATCACCTGCGGTAACGGTAAAGGCACGTGTCAAGCGCATCCGATGGGAATTTGAAGACGGCTTTGACACCGTAGCCGCCAAAGTTCCGGCAGACAGACATCCGTGCGGAGAAGAGGAAACGGTAAGTCTGTATCCCTATGGCTGTGCAAAGCTCCGTGTAACGGAACTGCCTGCTTGCGAAGAATAAGTATACACTCACCGGGCTTTGAGCGTTTTTCTGTATTTCGCGGGCGTTACGCCCGTATAAGACGCAAACATTCTGATAAAATGCGAAACGGTATTGAAGCCGGAATCAAGTGCGACGGAGATTATCGGCAGATTTGTTTCCTCCAAAAGATGCTTTGCCCTGTCGATGCGCACACGGATAAGCCATTTTTTGAATGGAACGCCGACTTCGGCATGGAACAGCTCGGAATAGTAGCAGGGCGATATCCCGAATTTTGAAGCGATGCTTTGCAGTGTTATCGGCGCAGAGACATCTGTCAGCATATACATGACGGATTTACTTATCAACGGATTAAGCTGAGGGTTTTCGTCGGATACCGCTTCGCCGTTGACAAGCACGCTGTATATCACTTCGTTCAAAAGAAATTTGATACGGAGGACATCATGAAAGAATTTTTTATAGGAAGCGTACTTAAAGTAACACGGCAGGATACGCTTGAGGACATCGAAAGAAATTTCAGGCTGATGAGGGAATGCGGACATACAACGTGTGTTATATGGCCGTCATCATTCCGTTGGGAAGAAAAGACCGACAGACATCCGTTCGATACAGGTATAAAGATACTTGAGCTTGCCGAAAAGGAATATATTATTTTGATATTTACTGCACCGCAAAGGCTGTGATTTTTGCGGTGTATTTTTTTGCGAAAAATTGATGTTTTTAGAAAAAGCACTTGACAAGCGCAATACTTCGCGTTACGATGTATTGCGTAAAAGGAAGTATAATATGGATATTCAGTTGAAGCGCGGTCTGCTTGACGTGTGCGTGCCGGCGGCTATCAAAAACGAAGCTTCATACGGATAAATAAAGGATATGAAACCTTATATCGAGCTTTCGGAATCAACACTGTATACGATACTCAAACGCTTGGAAACAGCTGATATGCTCACGGTGCAAACGGCGGAGCATGACGGCAGGCTTCGCAAATATTACCGCATTACCGATAACGGGCTGAAGCGCATAGAGGAATTCAAAAGCGATTGGAATGAAATAATGTCGATCTATAGATTTGTGACAAAGAAATCGGGCATACAGATAGTCGGTGACGATCTGTTCACCACAAATCCGAAGCGTGTGGCATACGGCATCTCAAAGGGCGCGGCGAACACTGTTTTACTTAAGGTTAATCAAATAGGTACTATTTCGGAAGCACTTGAAATGATACAGTATGCCTATAAATTCGGCTACGGTGTGATGCCGTGCGACAGCCGCGGCGAAGGTGCCGCCATAGCAGATTATGCGGTAGGCATCAACGCAAGCACGATACGCGAATGCGCTCTCGGTAACAGCGGTAACAGATTCCTTGAAATAGAGGAAGAGCTTGGCTCAAAAGCACGCTTCATCGGTGCGAGAGGACTGAAGGGCTTTAAGAATCAGCAGAGAGCTGATGAACTTTCGCAACTCATCAAACAGGAAAGGTAATATACATTGAAAAATTATCAGCAAAAACGGATCGACGCGATAGCGTATGCCGAAAAAAGCAATCACGGATATCTGCGCCGCATACGGGTACGCGATTATCTCTGCGGTCAGGCAATATACAACTTGGGCGATTATCCGCTTTTCGTATCGGCAAAGCCGACAGAATACGACAAACAGCTTATAAAAGAGCTTGCCGAGATCGGTGTTGAGCTGATACAGCTTCATGAGGAATGGAATGATCCCCTGCGCGTCAACGGCGGTGACAAGTTCACTTCTCCCGACAAAGACGGTCTTAAGGAATTTGTATCGTTATGTCACGAAAACGGCATAAAAATAATAGCCTATGCTTCAACAGGCTATTTTCAGGTGACCGATCCCGAATATAAAGAAGAGTTTTCGCGCAATCATGAGGTATGGGATTTCAACTGCTATTCGTATGTAAAGGGCTGTCACGGCTACGCAGGCTGGCGTGATCTCATCCTGCCGAAAATGCTGAACGTGATGGACGAATACGGCTTCGACGGGCTGTTCAACGATTGGGGTTATGATAATCACGAAAGCTCCGCCTGCATACTGAAGCCCGACGCATACGATCCCGAGGTAGAAGATTTTCTTTCACAGATATACGGCGAGATCAAGAAGCGCGGCGGCATCTACAAGCTTCACTGTGACCGCAACAATAAGCCGCCGTGCAGAGATAAGGTATGCGACTACCTGTGGATAGGTGAATTTGTCGATTCCGATTCCGTCGGCATCGGCAAGGATTATCCGATGTATGTCGTACCGTGTCAGGACAGGCATTTTCATGAGGATGCCGATGTAGAAGAATACTTTGCGCAGACAGTACCGTTCATGCAGTTCCCTCTGCTTAAAACGGGACGCCCGATACGCGGCAAGAACGGCAATGTTGACGGCATCAAATATTTCGGCGGCGACGAATGGGAATTTTACAAGTCCGTGGGCGAATACATGGATACCCACCCCGACGGGCCTTATGTGTACAGCCTGTGGTCATCTATCCCCGATGATGTCAACGAGCATGCGCTGTGGAAAAAATATATGGCACTCTATAAGCCGATGGTTTCGGAAAACAGTCTTGCGTATATCGAGCTTACATCAAGCGATGCGATACTTTCGCCGTTCGGGAACGGTATCACCGCGTCGATGTTCGTAAATGACGAGGTATACATGGTAGTTTCGAATTTCGGCAACGGGCAGTATACACTCAGACTTGACGGCAAATGGAAAAACCGCGTGACGAACGAAATATCGGACACTTTCACGGTTGACAAAAATAAAATAGTCTTTCTTGTAAAAGCGGAATAAGCATCGGCTCAACGCAATTACCGATGCAGACCGCATTCAGGATAAGAATAAAAAGAGATTCACATTGACCGTGTTCGCTATGGCATGAGTCAAAACGACCCGCCGGAAAAATTCAGCGGGTCGTTTTTATCAGTACTCCAAATCCCGGTTTGAAAACATCATGTACATTTGATTTTCCGAACAAAATCAACAATGCTTTTTGATCCGTCCACGGTCTTTTTGACAAGTCCGATTTTTTTATATTCGTTTTTAATCCATCGGTGTTCCGACTTCGATAAGATTTCCGTCCAAATCGTAAAATCTTATCACCTGCTGTCCCCATGTATGCGTCATCAAGCGGTTGACATACTCGGTATCGGGATACAACCTTTCCAGCTTTTCGGCGAAAGCGCCGATATCCTTTTCTTCAAAGTAAAGCTCACAGCAGTTATTTTTCGGTATCGCATCCTTGCCGATAAATTGCTTCCAATACTTTTCCTCCTGCAACACGAGCCCATTTTCAAGGATCATATTTCCGTCATTATCACAAAGCATTTTCAAGCCGAACAGCTGTTCGTAATATCGGCGTGACCGTTCCGCATCTTTTACAACTATCAGAAAGCCTTTCAGCGTCATACGCATATATTCCTTTATTCCGCATTTTTATAAAAGCGAGCCTATTACCGCCATCCGTTCCGTATTCCCTATCGGGTCTCTTTTTTCGGGGCAGTTGCCGTGCCCATCTTATATGCAAGATAGCCTTCAAGTGAATCACGGTCACTGATGATAACCTCATCAAAGCCGAAAAACTCCATAAAAGAAGAAAGTATGCATCCGCCGAATACTATTATATCTGCGCGCGGTGCAAAATCGCCCGAATACATCCGCCGTTCTTCCGATGTCTGCCGTGCCATCAGCTCAAGCTGTGCTTCCATATCGGAACGTTTGAAGCGCATATCCTGTATTTTGTCGGGACAATATGTTTTTAATCCGAGATGAAGCGAAGCGAGCGTCGTCGGCGTGCCGCTTACGCCTATAAGTCCTACTGCACCGCTTACGGTATCACTGTACGCGGGCATGAAGCCCGACGCATAGTCCCTGACCTTTTGCATGTCCACCGTACCCAAAGGCGTTTCAAACACTTCCTTGAGGCGTACTCCGCCTATTTTCTGTGAAAGTGCCCTGAAAACTCCGCCGGACCCGGTCACTGCCTCTGTTGAGCCGCCGCCTATATCTATTACAGCATGACCCTCCCTGCCTGCCGCCGCTCCGATATAAGCTATTTTACCTTCAAGCTCTCCCGGTATTATATCAAGTTCGATACCCGTCTTGCGCTTTACCGCTTCCGCAAATTCGTTTTTATTGGATGCTTCGCGTGTGACCGCGGTAGCGTAAATGTAAATGTCACCGTCGGCAAGTCCGCTTTCGCGTGCGATGTTCACATACTCTGCTATTTTATCGCTTGTACGTTTTATCGGTTGCTCCCCCATCTGTCTTGAAGCTGTGATGCCCTCACCGAGCCGCGTCGTGGCAAGTAGTTTTAATATCTTCGTTTGCACATTGCCGCTGACATCGGCGATATACAAACGCGTTGAGTTGGTTCCCACGTCAATTACCGCTTTTTTCATTCTGCCTCCACCACATCAACACGGATCTCGCCGTCGCGCACCATACCGAAATGACTGCGCATGTATTTATCAATATACTCAACTGTATTTTTATCGTCCACGGTTTCGAGCATCTCGCGGTATTCATCCTCAAGCCGTTGATTTTCCTCACGCATCTTTGTTATCTGCTTATTCTGACCGGCAAGTACTATTTCCTGTTGCACATATCTGTAGCAGAAAAATCCGAACAGCCCGATAAGTACAACAAGTATGCAGATCATACGCAAAGCCTTACGCTTTAATTTTACCGCCACAGCATTCGCACCCTTTTCATTTGACTAACCGCCTGAGCATTTTGCGCAGACACGATCTTCTGTATAGATTATATAAAATTTTTGCAAAAAAGTCTATAGAAATTTTGATGAAACTTCCTAAAGTTATACGTTCAATCGAAAAACCCGTAACTATTCCGAAAAAATGATACAATTCAGACTTCCCGGAATTATATATCAGCGTACACAATGCCGTGAAGACAAAAAAGCAAAGTGCAAAAACAGCATCGGAAATGTGGATCGCGGCACTTTTTCTTTTGCGGCGAAATACATAAAGCATATCATAAATAATCCCGAGCAATATGCCGCAACAGAAAAATACCGCAAACAAAGGTGCCTGACGGCTTGATTCAAACAGCTTCATTTGAATATGCGTGACAGGATGCCGTCTTTTTTGTCTTTATCCGAATATTCGACACCGTTTATGAATCCGTCGATTATAAGAACACCGTTATCAAGATCAAGGCGTGAAATATGAAGTCCCTGACCGTATACCGATATCCCATAGCTGCCGCAACGCGCACTGACCTCCGATTCATCAAAGCTGTCAACGCGCACTATGCCGCTTATGCTTATGCGTTCACGGTTATCAACAGCCACATTGGAGCGTGCCGGTGTCCCCGTATTTCCCTTAAGTTCATTCATGCATTTCATTCTCCCCTATATATTTTCAAGTAATTTATATGGCTTTACCGTGCCGAAGCTTCGGTATCTGACCCGCCCGATGTGTGTCGGGCGGATCTCCGCAATTTTTTTACAGCGCATTTTACAGTAGTATGCAGATGAGCCCGCCTCCGCCGTCGTTGACGATACGTTCCATCGTGCGCTGTATCTTTGCGCGTGCAAGCTCCGGCATGTTGTCAAGCTTCGTTTCGATGCCCTCCATAACAAGCTCATGCAGGCTTTTGCCGAACATATTGCTTTCCCATATACGCGTCGGGTCGCTTTCAAATTCACCCATCAGATAATTAACAAGCTCTTCGCTCTGCTTTTCACTGCCGACTATAGGATTGACCTCGGTCTTTATATTCACCTGCATGAGATGCAAGCTCGGTGCGCTTGCCTTCAGCTTTACGCCGAAATGCCCTCCGCGGCGCACGATCTCAGGCTCTTCAAGCGTCATTTCCTCCATTGAAGGTGAAACTATACCGTACCCGGTCTCGCGCACCTGCTCAAGTGCTTCGGCAATACGGTCGTATTCCTTTTTTGCACTTATCAGGTCGCGCATGAGCGCAATAAGATGATAGTCACCTTTTATCTCACAGCCGCACTCCTCACCGAGTATTTTATAGAACAGATCCGGCTTGACCGTAAGTTCATATGTAACCGCCCCTTCCCCGAGCAAGACGGAATCAAGCGTGAGCCCCGTTACATTCTCACTCGGTTCAAAGCCCGCTGTAAGAGCGGTATGATCGCGCATTTTATCAGTTATTCCGTTAAGCGTAAAGGAAGAAAATATCTCCTGCATCAGCGGATGCTCCGCCGGGAGAGCCTGTATCCATTTGGGGATGCGGATGCGCATCTCACGAAGCGGGAATTCGAACAGTACACGTTCGAGAAGTGCGTGTATATCTGATAATTCCATTTGCGACACATCTGTCGGCACGACCGGGACACCGTACTTTTCCTCAAGTGCGACCTGCAGTTTCTGTGTATCTACCGAATACGGCTCGGTCGTGTTCAGCACAACGATGAACGGTTTGCCAAGCTCCTTAAGCTCCTTTACTACGCGTTCCTCTGCCTCTATATAGCTTGAACGCGGTATTCCCGTGAATGAGCCGTCACTTGTCACCACCACGCCGATGGTACTGTGATCGCGTATCACCTTGCGCGTACCGATTTCAGCCGCCTGTTCGAACGGCATCTCCTCATCCGACCACGGCGTGCGCACCATTCTCGGCATATCGTCCTCTGTGTGTCCTAAAATGCCGTCGATAAGATAGCCGACGCAATCGACCAAGCGCACATTGAATTCGGTATGCTCGTCAAGGCTGATCCTTACTGCCTCATTAGGTACGAATTTCGGCTGTGTCGTCATTATCGTTTTGCCGCTCGCGCTCTGCGGCAGCTCGTCAAGAGTTCTCATTTTTTCGTTTTCGTCAGTTATGTTCGGCAACACCTGAAGATCCATAAACTTCTTGATAAAGGTGGATTTTCCGCTTCGTACCGGTCCGACTACACCGATATAAATATCGCCGCCTGTGCGTTGTGAAATATCTTTGTATAAATCAAACTGTTCCACAAATTTTCCTCCTCACCGTTTTTATAGCACATTAACTTTTATGTTACTTGGGTTCATGATATGACGGTTTTTCACTTAAATTTCGAAAATTTTGCATTACTTTTTGTATTAGCTCGCATTTTACCGTTTACAATTTTCCCGTTTTGCGGTATAATTGATTAAATAATTTGATAATAGGGGTTTGTATGCGTAGATTTCTGTGTTCAAAAGAGAATATTTCCGACGGTCATATCATATTTGACAGAGATGAATCAGCCCATATAAGCCGTGTTCTTCGCCTTGAAGCAGGTGAACATATTATCGTATCATGCGGTGACGGAACCGACTTCGAATGCGTGCTTGAACGTACCGGCGAAGGCTGTTGCGCGGAAATAATCTCTTCCTGCAAGAACGAAAACGAGCCGTCTGCTCAGATCGTACTCTTCCAATCGGTCATAAAGAACGAAAAAATGGATTTTGCCGTACAAAAAGCCACGGAGCTTGGGATAACAAGGATAGTTCCCGTGATCGCCGAGCGAACCGTTGTAAGAATAGAGGATCCCAAGAAAGAAGCAAAAAAGCAGGAACGCCGGCAAAAGATAGCGTTTGAAGCATGTAAGCAGTGCGAACGCGCATGTGTGCCTACAGTCGAAAAAGCCATGAGCTTCAAAGATGCGATTGTTGAATTTTCGAAATATGAACAGAAAATAGTTGCCTATGAGGACGAAAAAACAGTAAGCATCACTCAGGCGATAAAAAAATCAAAGAATATTGCGTACTTCATCGGTCCCGAGGGCGGAATAACAGATGCGGAGTATGATATGCTGAAGCATGCAGGTGCTGTCAGTGTGAGCCTCGGCAAAAGGATACTGAGAGCGGAAACTGCGGCAGTGGCGTGCGGTGCGGTGATACTCGCACTTATGGGGGAAATGGATGTATAAATGTGCGCTTACCACGCTCGGCTGTAAGGTCAATCTTTGTGAGACCGAAGCACTTGCGCAAAAAATGAAAGAATACGGCTATGAAATAGTCGGTTTTTCCGAAAAAGCCGATGTTTACATAATAAATACATGTTGTGTGACCGCCGAGGGCGAACGCAAATCAAGGCAGACCGTCCGACGGGCATCGTCACTTGCTCCCGACGCGGTGATCGCCGTTACGGGCTGTGCCTCACAGCGAGTGCCGGAGGATTTCAAAAATCTCCCCAACGTTAAGATAATAGCGGGCAACGCACACAAGAACGAGCTTCCCGAAATGATTAAAAATGCTGTTGAAGGCATCCGTGTCAGTGATATGTCGCATTTTGACGAATACCTTGAAATGCCGGACTTGCTTAACGAAAAGACACGCGCATTCGTAAAAATACAGGACGGATGCAATAATTTCTGTTCCTACTGCATAATACCTTATGTGCGCGGACGCGAATGCTCACGCAGGAAAGAAAATGTGCTTGAGCAATGCAAAAGGCTTGCCCGGGAAGGCTTTTCGGAAATAGTGCTTACGGGCATACATCTTTCGTCATACGGCAAAAACGGCGATTGTGATCTTGCGGAGCTTACCGCGTGCGTGTGCGATATCGAGGGCATAGAGCGTGTGCGGCTCGGCTCGCTTGAGCCAAATGTAATAACCGACGGATTTCTTGATAAGGTCATGAGCCGCAGAGAGTTCTGCAACCAATACCATCTTTCACTGCAATCCGGCTCGGATGCTGTGCTTAAGCGCATGAACCGCAAATACACAGCCGCCGAATATCTCCGTGCAGTGGAAAATATCCGCAATCGTTTTCCCGATGCGGCGATATCTACGGATATCATCGTCGGTTTTCCGGGAGAAACGGATAAGGAATTCAACGAAACGTTTGAATTTGTCAAAAAAATCGGTTTTGCATGGGTACATGTATTTCCGTATTCATCGCGGGAAGGCACGGTCGCTTCGAAAATGGGCGATACTCTTACCAAAGCGGAAAAGGCATCGCGTGCGTCAAGGTTATCCGAGATATGCGCACTTAAGGGACACGAATACCGCGAACGCTTTGTCGGGCAGATAAAGGACGTGCTGTGCGAAACAGACTGTGACGGATATCAGAACGGGCTGACACGCGAGCATATACAGGTCGTTTTTGCAGGTGAAAAGCTTTCGGGGCAAACAGTAAATATAAAAATAACCGGGGTCACGGAAAACGGGCTCCGCGGTGAAAGGATATAACATTATGGAAAACTGTATTTTTTGTAAAATAGCAAACGGTGAGATACCCTCAACAAAGGTGTATGAGGATGAACAGGTGCTTGCGTTCAAGGATATCAATCCTGCCGCGCCGGTGCATATCCTTGTCATACCGAAAAAGCATATCGAAAGCATTATGGGACTTACCGACGAAGACGATGAACTTATCACACATATATTCAAAGTTATCCGCCTTATAGCCGATGAGCAGGGATTAGATAACGGCTTCCGCCTTGTAAGCAATGTCGGTTCGGACGGCGGACAGACTGTAAAGCATCTGCATTTTCACATTTTGGGAAAGAAGAAATTTGCCGAAAGTTTCGGCTGATTAAAGCATTTGATTAGGATGTGATCTGTTGTGGAAAACAATCCGCGCGTGATGCCGAACGACCTTGAGAGTGAACGCTCCGTATTGGGCGCGATACTGCTCAATTCCGACTGCATCAATACCGTTTATGAAAAAATCAAAAACGGCGAGTATTTTTTCCGTTCCAATAACCGCGAAATATACGAAGCCATGTGTGAGCTGTTAAAGCAGGACAAGCCGATAGATATCGTAACGCTTTCAAGTGAGCTGTTGAAGCGCGGAAGTCTTGATAATGTCGGCGGTATAGCATATCTTACAGAGCTTACGGGCGACGTGCCGAGTATTGCAAATGTCGGGCATTATGCCGATACCGTCGTTGAAAAATACAAGCTGCGCAAGCTTATAGAATCCTTGAGTGAATCGGTGTCGGAATGCTATGCGGCAGAAGACGGATCAAAGGATATAATCGAATCCACGGAACGTTCGCTGTTCAACATAGCAATGAACAATGAGGCTTCAAGACTTGAGCATGTCAGCGAAAACGTCAATGACGTTTACGAGGAGATACGCGACATTTATATGAATCGCGGTCAGCTCCGCGGTGTGCCCACGGGCTTTTACGAAATTGACCGGATGACCGGCGGTTTACAGAAGGCTAACCTCATAATCATTGCGGGACGCCCGAGCATGGGCAAAACATCGCTTGCGATGAACATGGCGGCGCACGCGGCAATGATGGAAAAGCGTTCGGTCGCATTCTTCAGCCTTGAAATGAGCCGCAATGATCTGCTAATGCGTCTTTTGGGCACGGCGGCAGGTGTTGACGGCAACAAGTTGCGCTCGGGTGAGCTTGAGGACAACGATTGGGAAAGCATCGCCGATGCCATGGAGCTGCTCAACAATTCAAAGCTCTATATCGACGACACCGGCGCGATAGGCGTTGCCGAAATACGAAGCAAGTGCCGCAGGATAAAAGACCTTGAGCTTGTGGTAATAGACTATATATCGCTCATGGCGACCGATTCGCACGAAAGCCGTCAGCAGGAGGTCGCGGAGCTTTCAAGACAGCTCAAGGGACTTGCGCGGACATTGAATGTACCCGTAATAGTGCTTTCACAGCTCAACCGTGGCGTTACATCGGGAAGAAAAGACCATGTGCCGATGCTTTCCGACCTGCGTGAATCGGGTGCGATAGAGCAGGATGCCGATTTGGTAATGCTCGTTCACCGTCCGGGATATTATCACGATTCCGAGGACGATGAGGAAGTCGATAAAAACCTTGCACAGATAATAATAGCCAAACAGCGTAACGGCTCGACCGGTACGGTGGAGCTGACATGGAAGCCTGAGCTTACACAGTTCCTGAGTCGCTCATACCGCGAGGAATAACGGAGGAGTTTTATGATAGAAATAGAAAATCTGACCAAGCTCTACGGCTCCAAGCTTGCCGTGGATAATATAAGCTTCAAGGTCAAAAAAGGTGCAATAGTAGGTTTTCTGGGCAGAAACGGTGCCGGAAAAAGCACCACGATGAATATGATAACCGGGTATATTTCGGCAACGAGCGGAACTGCACGGATAAACGGATACGATATCCTCAGGAATCCGCGCGAGGTAAAAAAGTGCATCGGATATCTGCCTGAGCATCCGCCTGTATACAAAGAGATGACGGTAAATGAATATCTTAAATTCGTTTGCGCCATCAAGGATGTAAAGGCAAGCTCGGTATCAGGTCACATAGAAGAAATCGCCGAGCTTGTACAGCTCAATGAAGTCATGATGCGTCGCATAGGCAACCTTTCAAAAGGATATCAGCAGCGTGTCGGCATGGCACAGGCACTCGTCGGGAACCCCGAGGTACTTATTCTTGATGAGCCGACGGTAGGTCTTGACCCCAAACAGATAATAGAGATACGCCGCATGATAAAATCACTTGGCAAAAAGCATACGATAATCCTTTCATCGCACATCCTTCCCGAGGTCGCAGATGTATGCGAACAGGTCGTTATAATAAACGACGGCAGGATAGTTGCACAGGACACGCTTGCCAATCTCCAGGAGGGCATACAGGAAAGCGCGAACATGGTCGTGCGTGTTGCCGGCAGTGAATCCGCCGCCACAAAAATACTGCGTTCGCTCTCCGGCGTCAGATATGTCGAAGGGCTCGGCGTGCGCGAGCAGGATACAGTCGATATGCTCGTTGAGACCGATAAATCGACCGACATCCGCAAACCGATGTTCAATGCGATGGCAAAGGCAAACATGCCACTGCTTATGATAAAATACGTCGATGTAACGCTTGAGGATATTTTCTTAAAGCTTACCGGCACGGAAAGGGAGCTTTGATATGTGGGCAGTTTGTAAAAAGGAAATACAGAATTATTTTTATTCGCCCGTGGGCTATGTGTTCATAGCGATATTCATGCTTATCAGCGCAATAATCTTCTTCAATGTCAATCTTGCCGCAAATACATACGGCTCGGGTTATTCCGGCATAGCCGATTACTCGACGGCACTCCAGAACATGACGATATACTTAAGCTTTATAACGCCCGTTCTGACGATGCGCATTTTCGCGGAGGAGCGCAGAAACAAAACGGATCAGCTATATCTCACCTCACCCGTCAGCATCACCTCTGTCGTAATGGGTAAATACATTGCAACGCTTGCGGTGCTGTTTATTGCAATGATACTCAATCTTATTTTCCCGATAGTCATAGCGATATATACATCGTCCGGTTCACTCAGCTTCGGAATGCTCATAGTTCAGTATATCGGCTTCTTTTTGATCGGGGCGACGTTCATCTCCATCGGAGTATTCGTTTCGTCGATGACCGAAAGTCAGGTCGTTGCGGCAGTTGTCAGCTTCGCGGTGGCATTTGTTATCTGGCTCGGCAACAATGTGCTTACGAGTCTCGGCAGTGATTTTCTGAGCAGTGTCGCATCGTCGCTCAACATGCTGTCACGCTATCAGAGCTTTGCCGACGGAATAGTAGGCTTTGCCCCGCTTGTATATTACATAAGCGTTTCGGGTCTGTTCATATTCCTTACGGTACGCGCGATAGAGCGCAGAAGATGGACGGGGGTATAAAAAGATGGATAAGCGCAATCTCAAATACGGAGGCTTTGCGGCTGTGATCACCGTGCTTGTTATAATAGCCGTGCTTGCCGTGAATATTCTTGCAACTTATATAGAAAACACGAACGGGCTGAAGGTGGACTTTACACCGCAAAACTCATATACGCTCGATTCCAACGCAACTACGGCGATAAACGACCTTGATAAGGATGTCATGATCTACACATTCATTCCCACGGGCACGCCAAGCTCATACAGCGGCATGACCGAAAACATCGTCAAGCTGTTCGACGGCGCAAGCGGCAAGATAACCTCGCAGAATGTCGATCCAATAGTCAATCCGTCAAAGCTCGAACAGTTTTCGACCAACACCAAAGAGCTTTCATCGTATGCAGTCGTGGTCGCTCAAAAGGATGACGAGACAAATTTCCATGCATTTAACGAAAACGAGCTTGTCGAATACAACAGCAGAACATCGAAAAACTACTTCGTGCTTCAGCGCTGGATAACAAGCGCACTCATCTATCTGCGCACCGGCGTAAGACAGAATGTCTATATCCTGACGGGACACGGCGAAAAGCTTGACGGGGATACCGAGACGCTGATAAACAGGATAAAGCGTGAAAACTATAATGTTGAAGAAATAGACCTGCTCAAAAGTACGCTTAAACAGGGCGATATCCTGATAGTGCTTGAGCCGAAAAGCGATATTTCCAAGGAAGAATACGACAGCATAATTTCGTTCCTTGATGACAGCTACGGCAGAATGATGTTCATAGCGTCACATCTTACCGACGATGCGGGCGAAAAGCTCAAAAATTACAATAACCTGCTTGATTATTTCAATATTTCAATGGATAACGGTGTCGTTGCCGAAACAGACAACAATCACCGCGGTGCAGGCTCTGCAAAGCTCATTGAGCTTGCCGCAGACCGTGACCATGATATTTCGGCGGCTGTACGCTCCGCCAACGAACCCGTTTGGGTAAGCGAAGCTACGGGATTTTCATATAAGTACGGCACGGGAGTGACCGTCGGAACATATACCGAGACTTTTTCGGGCGTGCTGACAAGCTATGCTTCAAGCGTGCTTGTGCCGTGGAAAAACGCGGATGATTTCAAGGCTGCCGATTACGAAAAAGGCGTACATAATATCGCCTGCGCATATCAGCGAGTAAACGAGGGAATAACGGGTACTATCGCAACTACGGCGACAAGAATTCTGCTTTTCGGCAGTGAAACGCTTGCGAGCGGCGATTATCTCGGCAACTCTAACATAGTTCGCAACGGCATAAACTGGCTTGCGGGCAGAGAATCCGCCGATACACTCGTAAATCTCGGAATCGACCTCACATCAAGCTATGTGCAGATGACAAAAACACAGATGAATGTATGGTTTACAGTGCTTGTTGCATGCGTTCCCGCGGCGATAATGGTACTCGGCATCATAGTCTGGATCAGGAGGAAGAATCTCTGATGGATGAAAATGTAAAGCCGGCTGAAGACACTGCCGTCATAAACGGCAAAAGCACCGATACTCTTCCGCCTGAAGAAGCAAGCGAAGATGTGACGGAAATGCTTAGTGTGGAGAAAAAGCAAACCAAAAAGCGTAAAACAAGCATGAAAAAGACTTTGCTCCTGATGTCCGTTGCCATATTGCTTATTATCGCTATCATAGCGGGCTACATGATCTTCGCGCCCGAAAAAGAAAGCGACGATGAAAATGTTGTTGTGCTTTATGACCGTGAGCTTTCGGAAATATCGCAGATAAGAATACGCAACAATGTTTCGAATGACGATATCCTTTTGACCTCGTTCATGAACGGCACTGTTCAGGAATGGAACATAGAGGGACAGAAATACGACGATGTCAATCAGAACAAAATCGGTTATATCGCTCAGTTCTGCAAGCATCTTGAAAGTAAATATGTGCTTGAATACGACGAAAGCAAGCTCGGTGAATACGAGCTTGACGAGCCGCAGGCGATAGTTGATATCACATACACCGACGGAAGCACACATACGGTGCGTGTCGGAAAAGTGTACGGAAGCTTTGAGGGCGCGTATGTAACGGTCGATGACGATAAGCATGTTTACGCTGTCACGGTCTACGCACACGATTATTTCCTTTTCCCGCTTTCGGAGCTGTTGAACCTGCCGTCGCTTTCCAAGACCTCGCTCGGCGCGCAGACGCTTTATCTTATAGACTCGGAGCGCACTGTGACGATGCTTTCATATATCCCCGGTCCGCTGTCCGGAACAGAGGCATGGTATCTTATGGAGCCTACCATTTCCGAAACAAAAAGCGAATCAGTAGATGCTTTGTTTGAGGGCATAGGCAATTTTACACTTAATTCGTATTACTGCGAGGCGGCAGGCGATGACCTTTCCGTTTACGGCTTCAATAAGCCGATCCTGGAAATGCAAAGCTACGATGATAACAAGCTGTTGCTTGATCAGCTCGTTATAGGATGCAAGACAGACGAAACATCAAACGAGTATTACTGCGCGATCCTGCATGAGGGTGATGAATTTGCAACATCCCCGGTATATACGGTCAAGGAGGATCAGCTTGCACTGCTCGACTGCGATGCCGTCGATGTAGCAAACCCGTATCTCACTGCACTTAATATATATTGGCTTCGCCACGGCGTGTTCACTATAGATGGCGAAACCTATGAGCTTACCATAGACCGCGTGCAGTTATACGACGACACCGGCAAGCCGATAGAAGCTACTTCCGATAAAGAAGCCACGAAGAACACATATTATATCAACGGCAAACAGCTTGATGAGCTTCAGTTTAAGACATTCTATTCAAAGGTGCTGTTCCTGTCGATAGAGGGGCTTGTGCCGAATGATACGCCTAAGGGCGATATTCTGTTCTCGTATTCACTTGAGGTAGTCATCCCGATAACCGATTCAAAAACAGGCGTTTCGTATAAAAAAGAAACGGTATATGAGGGCGCGTACTACAAGATATCCGATACCTATGCCGTGTTCAAAAACAATGAAAGCGACAGTGCCGTATTCACAGTTCGCTGCCGCTCGATAGATTCGGTCAAGGAAGCCATGAAGCTTCTGCTTGAAGGCAGAATGCCTACGGCATAAAAACGTTTTACAGCCGCATCGGCGGGACACCGCGATCAGTGTCCCGCATTGCAACGGCAACGCTATTTCTCGTTAGGTATCACTGCCGACGGCTCGTTCTGTAAACGCGACGATGTAGCCTCGTGGCGTGCAACTACGGTCCTGTAGGCACTGTATTTCGGCTTTTCCGGGGCTTCCTTCTTTTGAACGACGCTTTTGTTCTTTGACGAAAAACTGTTGAATCCGCGCATATCAGATACTCCTTTATTCTTTTATCTGTTAAAAAATATGCGCCTGAAAGGAGATTTATGACATTGCCTAAGCGTATTGTGGCATTGTTTACGGTCACTTTTCTGCTGTGTGCCTGCTCAAGCGGATACAAGGGACTTGATAAGCCGCTTACAGATGCCCAACCTGAAGAAAAAGTCATTTCCGACGGCGGTATCGCGGCAAAGCAGGGCGATTGGATATACTACATAAACGGAGATAATTTCACACGCGGTGAGGGCGAACGCTTTCATGAATTTGCGGGTGCGCTGTGCCGCATGAAGAACGACGGCACGCAAAAGGATGTCGTAGTTGACCGCGATGTGTCGCTGTTCAACATTGAAGGCAACCGTATATATATGTGTGTCTACAGCGGCACAAGCTGTGTCGCAAGCGCATGTATCGACGGCAGCGGCTACAAAGTGCTTAAGACGATAGACGATATCTATTACGGCGGCTGTTACGCTTATCAGGACGGCAAAATATACTATACAAAAGATTTCAGGCTCTATTCCCTCGACTGTGCGACCGATGCCGAAACAAAAATAACCGATTTCAAAATATACAATCTGCGTGTCGGCGGCGGTCAGGTATTCTTTACACGCGAGGAAAACGAAAATATAGGAAATCTGTATAAGCTTACCTCGGACGGATATACCGAAATAACGACTTCCCCTGCATATGTGCTTTGCTCCGAAGGTGATCGGGCATACTATTATATGCTCGGCAACGGCACGGTATATGAATACACCTCCGACGGTGCAAAGCCTGTCGTTTACGGCGGATATACCGAATATGCCTTTTCGGACGATGCTTATTATGTTTCGGCTGTGTATACCGATGAAAGCGAGAACGAAGTAAGCGGTATATATTCGATTCCCTCCGGCGGCGGACAGAAAAAACAGCTTTCGGCAAACTACGGAAGCTGTATGGCACTGTGCGGAAACTATCTGTACTATATCAACAAAACGAAGCTCAATTACCTGTACCGTTGCGCGCTCGACGGTTCGTCCGACGAATGCGTATGCGAGGATTATATTCTTGATACCGACACGCTTGACGTGCTTGATAAATATATATATTTCTTTTCCGACGGAGATTATGACCGAATATACCGTCTTGATACCGAAACACTTGATACAGAGTGTATCGAGCTTGAGGACATTTCCGTCATAGGTTGATGCACCGAACGAAAAAAAGGAGAATGCTTTATGAAAAAACTTGTTGCCGCTTTTTGTGTTATTGTATTGCTTATTACAGCTTCGGGCTGTGGGCAAAAGCTCGAAGGAGGTCAGCCCGATGCCGAGATCGTTTCAAATGGCGGCATTGCCGTCAAACAGGGTGATTGGATATATTTCATCAACGGCAGTATGCCCGATAAAGCAAATGATGCCGTTAAATACGATAACCGTGCGCGAATTTACAGGATGAAGTCCGACGGAACCGGCTGTGAAGCCGTAACCGATAAAAAAGCATTCAATATGTATATCTACGGCGGGAATATTTTCTATACTTCGCCTACGATGACCGATGTTATTCTTTACCGTATAGGCATCGACGGACGCAACAACAAAAAACTGTTTACGTTTTCCGATAAAGATTTTGTGGATTACGGCAATAACGGTTTGGCGATAGCGCACGGGGAAAGCATATTCTATTTCGAATACGCATCATGCACCAAAACAGAATTTGAGATCGGCGCAACGGTCAGCGGACTCAGAATGAGCGACAGCTACATCTATTTCTATTCGCAGAACCGTCCCGGAACGAAATGCATAGATATCAAAACGGGTAATATAGAGATGCTTTGCGAGGAGAACGGTCCTTTGCTCTATACCGACGACACAAATGTTTTCTTCGCGTCCGCGCGTGTTCCCTATCGCCTCAACGCCAACACATTTGAGCTTACTCCGATAAGTGAAGCTCTTTACAGAAGCATAATGCTTAATTATAAAAATTCGGCAATAATATGTATGGCAAGTGACGAGAAAGAAAAAGGCATCTATCTCCAGCCGATGGAAAATGTCGCGGGCGAGGCAGTCGGCGAAGGCGGAAACCGTGCAAGATTGCTTCTGCACAGCAAGAGTGCTTCTGCATACTGCATAAATGACGATTACATCTTCTTTGTAGAGGAAGAGAGCGGTGACATCTATCGCATGACATATGAGGGCACAGACAAGCTGAGGCTCGGCAACATGAAATCCGTATTTTCACTTGATTCCATGGATATAGTCGGAGATACGCTTTTCCTTTTCGACAGCGTAGAAAGCGGTTGCGCGTACAGCGTTCCGGCAGACGGAAGCGGTGAGCTTGAACTTATAGTTAAGGAGAATAAAAATTGAAGAACGCACTTTTAACGATAGTTACAAAACAACCCGGTACAGATGAAGACCTTACATTCACAACACATACGGAATGCGAAGAAACCGATTCCGGCATAAAGCTGTGTTATGAGGAAACGCTCGGCGAGGACGACCCGACAGTAAATACACGGCTTACGATAGGCGATGACAGCATAATGGTGGAGCGTTCGGGCGAAACCGGCAGTGATATGTTTTTCAAAAAGACCACCACATACGAAACACAGTACCGTATCATCGGCGGTTTTTCGATGGATATGAAGATATTTACAACAAGCCTTGATATAAACAGGAGCGATGACGGGCTGAATGCAAGTGTCGATTATCAGCTTTTTATCGGCGGTTCAAGCGTCGGCAGTCTCGGTATGAACATCACGGTACAATATATATAAATCAACACATATGCATGCATGCTCATTTTGGCATAGACCAGTCATTACCTTAACTTCGTTTATGTAATAATTTTAATATGCTGATCCTTTTTATATCCCGATCACATAAAAAAGGAAGTGCCGGCACTATACTTTTCAGTATTGTTCGACACTTCTTTTTATTTTGTCACAGCCACATCAGTTATATTTGTCAAATCATGTGGGTATAAGTATCTCTTCATCCTGCACATCAAATGCGTTTTCCGCATCGTTCGGTGACAGTATTTCTTCGTCATCAATGTTGAACGGATAGGCATTGCCCGAAGTAGCTATTATATCGTTTCTGTTGATTTTGCAAATATCCGCATCGGGCTTTTCATAGGCACGCCGTATTTTTTCTTTCCATATTCACTTCCTATAAAAAGTCAAGTGGTTTTAACCAACTTGCTGTACTTTTTGTATTTATCATTCAAATCATAATGATTTTATCATTCAAATCATTATGATTTGGATAACCAAAGTGGTTATCTTTTTATCATGCCTCCTTATATTTTTTTATATCTGAGCTTTGAGCGCTAACGGAACAGCGTTGAAAATTCTGCGAGCCCGATACAAACTTATAATAGCGCATTGACATAATACAGGCAATAACTTATAATACAGTGAACGAAAATTATTCTAACGAAAAAGGTGGAAAAAGCATTCGTTGCTGTTTTGCAAAGCCGTTTCTCGCGCGCCGCGTCAAACAGGTAAAACTGTTGCAAAACAAAACTATATGATGTATAATATAAAAAAATTGCACAGGAGTACGCTATGACAAAATTTACAGATATCAAATGGATAGGAAAAGCTAAACGTTGCGGTGATGAGTACAGCACTTATAAAAAAAGCTTTATTCTTACATTTAAGCCTGCATCCGCAGTTGTGCGGCTTTCAAGCGAAGGCATCTCCGCCCTTTACATAAACGGAACATTCGTTGACGGGCTTGCAGGACGGCTGCCCGGGCGCGTCGGTGCATACGACGTAAAAGACCTGCTTATTGAAGGGGAAAACAGTATTACGGTAATATCCGGCGGTCATTTCTATGAATCCGAGCGCATCGACATGCGTAAAAAACGCGGTGTGTATTTTTCACGCTTTGCTCTTGAGCTGGATGCGGACGGCATTCGCACTGTTTCCGACGAAAGCTGGTCGTGGTCAGCCGATATCGGCAACGGTCAGCCGGAATGTTTCACCAATGTAAGCCAAGACGCATATGACCGTTTTTGGGCAAGTGCCGCCATATGGTCGGAATATGATCCCGACATCAACAAAGCTGTTTTTGATGTCGCAGGCGAAGAATACGAACATGCGGTCAATACAAAAGAGCCAAAGCTGATTATTCCGGAGCTGACCGAAAGTACCGATGATCATGCGACCTTTGATTTCGGCAAAGTATGTGTCGGATTTTTTGAGCTTGAGTATAGCGCCGAAGCCGATTGTGAGGCTACGTTCATATTCGATTATTCCGAAAGCCCCGATGATCTTATCGGTGCCGAAAGCTGGTGGCGCGGTATAGTCGGTCACATGACCTTGCACGAAAAGCTTCAAAAGGGAAACAATAAACTGTTTATAACTCGCCGCCGCGCCGCACATCTGATGCGTATAAATTTCCCGGCAGGCGTAAAAATAAAACGGCTAATGCTTCATTCAAGCATCAAACCGTGCGTAACAAAAGGCTTTTTCCGTTGTGACGACGCAATGCTTAATCAAATATGGGATGTCGGAAGTTATACGGTAAACGTCAACCGTCATCAGGAATATGAATCGTGTCCGCGGCAGGAAATGAAATTTTTCATCGGTGACGGCGTTCCGGATGCACTGACGGATTACTATGCATTCGGTGATTATTCGCTTGCCGATTCGTCGCTTTCATATATCGACACTGCACCGTCAGTCGGGATCATGTCCAATAAGCTTCAGTACGCCACCGATCTGAGCGATTATCCCGCATGGCGTGTCCTTATGGTGTACAATCACTACATTTATTCAGGTAATGTTGATTTTGTAAAAAAATACTATTCCGAGCTTAAAGAAATCATAGAATGGATGTATGAACGCACCAATGTTGACGGACTGATGTTTCAATATCCTATACAGACCGACCCGTTTTTCATGTTCGATACCGCTATAGAATATAATTCGTCTACGCACCGCTTCGGCGAAAAGCCGTATCTCAATGCGCTGTATTACCGCAGTCTTGTGTGCATGAGCAAGCTTGCAGAATTACTCGGTGACACGTCCGCTTCACGCGAATACGCCTTAAATGCCGAAAAAGTCAAACACGCATTCAATGAACGGCTGTGGAGCGACAGTGCCGAAGCGTACCTTGATACATTCGATACAGGCTACATACCTCAGGATGGCAACGCGCTTGCCGTACTGTTCGGGCTTTCGGACACCGAGCGCACGCAAAAGATCTTCAAAACCATGGAACGTGAGCTTTGGTCACCTTACGGTTCGCCCGTCATCAGCAAAGTGACAAATCCCGAATTTTGCGCACCGAGATGCAATGATATGGTCGTTTCGCCGATGATGAACGGTTACGAGGCAGAAGCACGTTTCTTAAACGGTGATGCCAAAGGCGCGATAGAGCTGATAAAAGCATGCTGGGGCACAATGATATCAAAGGGTGCTGAAACTTTTTGGGAATTTGCGCCCAAAGACGCAACCACCCGTTGGCCTGTTTCGGCGCATGCATGGTCAGGAAGCTGTACGTATCTGCTTTCGGCATACATCGGAGGTATCCGTCCGGCGGAAGCAGGCTTCAAAAAAATACTTTTTGCTCCCTGCGGTGCGGTGAACGAATACCGTGTGGCAGTACCTACGCCGCATGGGCTTGTCGCCGCTTCCTGTACTACCGAAAACGGCAAACAGCAGTATGCGATCTGCCTGCCGAAAGCACTTGAGCTTGAAACAGATATACCCGGCAATAGTGTTCTCAGCGTAACACGCTATTGAGCTTATTACCGCACAAATCGAGTAGGAGGGATTTTATTCCCTCCTCTCACACCACCGTGCGTGCCGTTCGGCACACGGCGGTTCAATTCAAAATTAAATATGTACCTTTTGGTAATAATCGAAAATGCTGACTAAGCCTCGCTTGGTCAGTTT
>JAZRZN010000021.1:0-34297 GCA_045601365.1 Clostridia bacterium
AATAATGTCAAAATCGCCGATGCTGAATTTTTGATTGTAGACGAGTGATCCCATTTTGCAGACAAATCCCGGTTTGTCAAGCTAAAAGAAATAACCCGCTGAAAAGTTTTTTCAGCGGGTATCTTTGTCTCATGGTGTATCAAGCAGGGAAATTATATATAATTTCCGAAAAAAGTGATGTTTGCCCTTTCAGGCAAGTGATGTTATGGCTATACCATAGTGATGTTTTGCGGCGTTGCCGCAAAGTGATGTGATGTGTTCCTCACACGCCCGCAGGCACATCACTCGGCGAAGCCGAACATCACGCATGAAGTGCGCATCACGTTCCGCAAAAGGCGGAACACATCGTTTCGGCGCGTATCGGATAAGTTGAAAAAACTTCCTTATCGGCACGCGCCGATTCCGGGAGGATTTTTTATATTCCGAATTTATTACAGCTTTGCAAATATCTCAGCGCCGCGGGTATTCACCCATTTTGTGATAAATGCATCGGCAACAACAAATATAAATGAAATAAGCAAAAGGAATACATTAGCGTCGATATAAGGCATCGCAAAGAAATACCCGGCACCTATCGCCATCGCCAATATCCAGCTTCCGAACAGCACTATCACCACACTTACGCCTTGCTTTACGGGAACAGCCTCATTCGTCCATGTAAGATTCGGAAATTTGATATTGATCGCAAGTCCGGCTATTCCCGAAAGGTACACAAACGCAACGACGGCAAGCATCATCGTCAATACCGTCCACCCCGTGTGAAACACGAACGCGGCTATTACAGTCACTATAAGTGCCGGAACTGTATTAAGATACAAATGCATTCTGAGCTTTGCCATTAGCGCATCCTGCGGTCGCACGGGAAGCACCTGTATCTGCCACATATTCTTACCTTCTATCGAAACAGACGGTGCCGTATACGGTGCAGTTCCGATAAGCATCATTATGACCGCCGTTGCGGCTACACCTACACCGGCAGGTGTGACCATGTCTCCGAATACACCCTTGAGTATGATATTCAGGCTTCCTATCACATCAGCCTTTATTATAAGCACAACAGAAGCAAGTACCATGAATATTACGCCGAGCCCGCAGTTGAGCATATATGTCGGCGACGCAAGAAAGTGTTTCAGTTCTCTTTTTACAAGTGCTTTTTTCACATCGGTGCTTTTATATTCTACTTTGTTTTTTCTCTTGACACTGCCGCCGCTCATTGTGGTTATTCTCGTAAAGCTCTTGGCAAGTACATAGTAAACTATCGCAAACAGCGCACCGCAAATAAGCACGAATATAAGCATCGACAGTATATCGCCCGTTGCGGCAAGTCCGAATTTATACATCGGATATATCCACGATTTTACTGTTTCGCTCGCCTTGTCGATATTCTGAAGCAGCGACTGTATTATGTCCACAGCTTTAAAGTAAACGAAATAATATAAAAAGATGAATGCAAGTGATAATATCACCGTTACGGCACTCTTGTTTTTAAGGCGCGATGCTATAAGCGCCACTACCCATCCGAGCAGGCATGTAAGCGCAAGCACAAGCAATCCGATGACAAACACAAGGATCACGGAGAATACTATCGACAGCACACTCGGCGAGGCGACTATCCAATAAACTATCATAGCCGGGACAAGCACGAGTGCTTCATACAAAAGCCCCATAAGATATACGCCCGCCATGCGCGCGAATAATATCACCGAGGGCTTTATCGGCATAGACAGCAGCATTTCGTTATCCTTGGCGTGATACAGGCTCGAATATGTGCTGAACACGCTTCCTATCACGCCGAGCGCAAGTGCCATAAGCCCCATGAACGCAAAGTACACCCAATCAAGCCCGAGCGCAACAAGCGTATCGGCGAACAGATGAGCAATACCTGCGAATGTAAAGCCTATCGACGCAAACACAAACAGGAACAGCGCTATCATCAATAATATTCCGCCGAGCGAGCGCCGTTTGCCGGTCTTTTTATTCTGAAAATAAAACGAATTTATCTCCAGAAGCTGTTTTTTTAGTAACGTGCCGAGCATTTTCATTCCTCCGTACCACGGGCTGTGTCGTCGCGCTCCATATCAAGGAATGCGGCTTCAAGACTTTCGTCACCCTTGACCTCATCCATCGTGCCGGAGCGAATAAGCTTGCCGTCCTTGATGATAGCGACTTTATCGCAAAGCTTTTCGGCAACGTCAAGGACATGCGTTGAAAAGAATATGGCTCCGCCGGAAGCGCAAATTTCATGCATATATTCCTTTAAGATGAACGATGCTTTGGGATCAAGCCCGACGAACGGCTCATCCATTATTATCAGCTTCGGCGAATGTATAAGCGCCGATATGATAGCAAGCTTTTGACGCATACCGTGCGAATATGACGATATCGCCTGTGTCAAGTCACCCTTTATGCCGAATTTTTCCGCGTACCTGTCTATGAGGGGAGCGCGTTTATCCGCGCTCACCTCAAATATATCGGCAACGAAATTAAGATACTGTATACCCGTCATATAATCATAAAGATCGGGATTATCCGGGATATACGCGACCTTTCTCTTGCATTCAAGCGGACGGTCCTTGATCGAAACGCCGTCGATGTATATTTCGCCCTCATCGAAATCAAGTATGCCCATAGCGCACTTGAGTGTTGTAGTTTGTCACGCGCCGTTGTGACCGATAAAACCGTATATTTCGCCCGGCGCAATGGTCAGTGAAAGATCGTCTACGGCTTTCTTATCGCCGTATTTTTTTGTAAGATGCTTTATTTTAAGCATTTTCCGTCTCCTCTGCCGCTTTTTCGGTCGCTTCCTTCTGAGCGTCATCTATCTGCTTTCCTAAAAATTCGGGTATCTGTATGCCTGCCATCTTCATTGTGTCGGAAATAGGCGGTATGGACTTCATTATGCCCGAAAGAAAGTTTGCCGTAGTGGGTGTGCCGCTCTCGCCGCCCATCGAATCCCAAACAGTGATCTTGTCGATCTTGAGATTCTTGATGGCATCGACCTGAATGCGTGTAAGCTCTTCTATCTTATCTACAAGCATCATTTGTATTGCCGCATTGGTGTCGCCGCCTGCCGCCGCAACTATCTTGCCGTAGCCTTCCGCCTGACGCGCAAGTATCTCCTGAGTACCGCGTGCCTGGGCTTCCATGGTCGCATAAATGGCATCAGCCTCACCCTTTGCTCTGCGGCGGTTCTGTTCGGCTTCCGCCTCAGCTTCAAGCTCCTTGCGCTCCTTTTCTACACGCGCGGCAGTTATGATATCAGCCTGCTGAGTAGCAAATTCACGTTCGGCACGCGCACGCTCTGCCTGCTGTTCTGCGGCGTATGCTTCCTCCAACGCCTTTGCCGCGGCGATCTTTTCTGCGGCTGTGGCACGTCTCTGCGCTTCGGCTTCCTTTTCACGCCTTATGGCATCCGACATTGCGATAGATGCCTTTGATTCGTTTTCACCCGCGATAGCCGACGCATTCGATTCCGCAACGCTTATACGCTGATCCTTTACCGCTACTGCCTCACCGATAGAACCGTCACGGTTCTTTTCAGCAACCGACTTCTTGGCATCGTTTATAGCTTTTGCGGCAGCTTCCTTACCGAGAGCCTCGATATATCCCGATTCATCGGTGATGTCGGTAACGTTTACGTTGATAAGACGCAGACCTATTTTCTTAAGCTCTGTTTCCACGTTATGTGAAACAGCCTCAAGGAATTTATCACGGTCGGTGTTTATCTCCTCGATATCCATCGTTGCGATAACAAGACGAAGCTGACCGAAGATGATATCCTTTGCAAGCTCCTGTATTTCGGAAAGCTTAAGTCCGAGCAAGCGTTCCGCGGCATTCTGCATAACACCGGGTTCCACCGAAATACCTACAGTGAAACGCGAAGGTACGTCAACACGGATATTCTGATGCGAAAGCGCATTGGTAAGGTCAACGTTTATCGACATGGGAGTAAGATCAAGATACTGATATGACTGTATTACGGGCCAGATAAATGCCGCACCGCCGTGTATACACTTTGCGGAGCGCGTCGTGCCGTCCTTGTTAGTACCTACCTTACCGTAGATAACAAGCACCTTATCCGAAGGGCATCTGCGGTATCTCGAAAGAAATACCAATAAAAGTGTGAACAGAAAGATTGCGATAACCACTATCGCCGTAATGATATTTGCCGGCATTTTCATTTTTTCGTCCTCCTTAATTTTCGCCGTTTATAGAAACGAGTGTTCTTACAACAAGCTCGTTTTTATCAGTTATAGAAACTACCTGCACCGATTTTCCCGTCGGAATCGTCTCATTTTCATCAGTCAGTGCATCCATTTCCACAAAACGCTCCTGAAGCGTCATCGTGACCTTGCCTGTGCCTGTACGCGACGGCGGTATCGGAATATATACCGTCGCAGTATGCGCAACAGCATTTTTTGCACTGATGTTCCCGCTTTCCTGCAACGCAAGCGAATACTTTATCACAAGTGCCGAAAGCACAAGCGCGCCTATTCCGCCCACAGCGGCTATTGTGACACACAGTGCCGGATGTACATCAAGATCGCACATTGCGATGCCGAGCCAGCCACCGACTGCAAACAGTGCAACTATGCCTCGCAGGGTGAAAAGCCTCAAGCCTGCCGCGTGATGCGCCCCATCGTGGTGCGCTCCGCTTTGCTCGTGAAGAAAATCGTAATCGTGATCGTGCGCCAGATCATGGAACGCCGCAACATCGTCGGCATCAATATCTCCGTCACCGTCGATATCGCCGATTTCATCCATTGCACCGTCAGCATCTATGTCGCCGTCGGTGTCAACATCCGCATCGCTGTCGGTATCAAAATCGTCCGCTTCGCCGTGATCGGCAGAGTGTCCGCCCAAGCCGACAAGCAGAAGGATCGTCTGCAATATAAGAATAACAGTGGCGGGAACGGCTACAATGCCGAAGCATTGCTGTAAAAAGCTTAAGCCTGCCCACCAATCATTGAACCATGCCAAGTCCTAAACACCTCTTATTCGGTTAAAATACATATCGGATTCCTGCTTGAGCCTGCCCGACGCATACGCAAACACCATTGTGAGCAGTGCAAGCACTATTTTCTGTCTGTTTTCGTTTTTATTTGTCCGATAATCGGATATAACATCATGTATCAGCTTCTCGGTGCCGTTACCGAACGCCTCATGGATATCCATTCTTCGTATCGTTTCGCAAAGATAATCGTAAAGCTGCGGCTCGGAAATTATATCGTCGCACTCGCTTTCGGTATCACCGTTCACGCTTTTGAGCAGTGTTGCGATATCCTCTATTTTCATGGAATCTCGCACCGATGATATTATAAGTATACGTGCAAGATGGCGTTCGTAATATTTCTTTTTCACGGGATGCGGTACAAATCCGCGCTTGACCCAATTCTGTACTGTGGAGATCTCAAGCCCGCATATCGTGCATACCTGCCCGAGCTGAAGCCCGTCGGTAGCCGTTATCATCGGACGGAAGAGATCGAACATACTGCCTTTTATCCCCGAATACGGTATCACCGTCCCCGGAACAAGCTTTTCGAGCATCCTGTCACGCTCCTTTCTTACAGGTTACTATGATTATATCACAGGTTCATTTGAACGTCAATAGTTTTTTCAAAAAAATTTTTACAAATATAAAAATACCGGCAAGCTTGACCTGCCGGCATCGTTATCTTATATCAGTTCCACTTATACTCTTCAAGAAAGCGTGAATGGAACTCTCCGTTTTCAGCAACATTGAAGCGTTTGAGGCATTCCCGGCACGCGCCGTATACAGGCGGCAGGTCGGGTATCGTTATTTCCGTTCCCTTGGGACAAAGCTCCAACAGCTTCGGAATGATTATATCCGAATAATTCTCCAATATGCCGCCGCAACCGACTATCCTTGTCGGATTATTCTCCGAAGCAACGGTAATGAGCTTCCCGAGATGTTCAATATTTCGTTCGACTATTTTTGCGGCAAGATTATCTCCCGATTTATACGCCTCAAACACGAGCGGTGCCATTGATGCTATATATGCCTTGCCTTTTTTGTAAATTATATCTATCGAATCCCAAACCTTGCTGCCGAGCTTTTTGCAAACGAGCGGATATATCGCCGAATACTCTCCGAGCCCATCCTCATATGCGATACATGCGGATATGGCATCTCTGCCGAGATCGTATCCGCTGCCCGCCGTATCGAAAAGATATCCCCATCCGCCGACGCGCACCGGAACATTCTTTTTCTTAGAATACACCACCGAGCCTGTTCCGCATATTATCGCAAGCTCCGTTGAATCATCGCCGGAGGAAAGCACATTGATCGCATCGTTTTCTATTTCAAAATGCAGATGTCTGTAACGTTCGGACAGCAATGACTTGAGCTGAGCTTTGTTGTCTCCCGCGCCGATGCCCGAAAGTCCCGCAAACACACCGGCTATGTCAGGATGCTCGGCAAGGCAGGAATCTATGCCCTTTACAAGAATGCCCACACAGCCTTCCATAGTGATATCGTTGGGATTGGAGCCGGAAAGCTTTATGCGCTTCAATACACGTCCCGACGGCGTAAACAGAACAAATTCCGTCTTCGTTGCACCGCCGTCGATACCGAGGTATATCGGCTCATACTCGGTATGCTGTTTAAGAAGCTTATCGACCGAAACATTGAACAGTTCCGAAAGCTTTACGATATTATCAAGATCCGGCGGCGCAGCACCGCGTTCCCAATTCGAAACCGCTTGAAAGCTGATAAGAAGCTTCTGTGCAAGTTCACTCTGCGTAAGTCTGAGCGATTTGCGGTAAAACTTGATATTTTCCCCTAATGCCGAAATATTGAGCATCTTTTTTTCTCCTCTGACCAATATGAATTTATGGTCATATTATAACGGATTTTGGATGGTGCTTCAATAACCGATTACTTGAATATGCATTTTCAACTAAAGTATCAATTGAATATATTATATTATTTCGCAAACATATCAACGTATTCAAAAACAATTTTATGATTTTTTTACATTATCCAAAAGATCGCTTCGGTTGAATTCGGCAACGAGATCATCCGCGGCGTAAGCCATTTTGGGCGAAACGGGTATTGCAAGCTCCATAGCCGTCTGCTGGAAGCCGAGCGTCTTTGTATAGTAAAAAACTATAGCATCCTGACCGTGTATCTCTTTGCGTTCCACACGGTGATACGTTATTCCGCGATCGCCGAAATAACACACTCTGCCGCAATACCATATCCCGCCGCGTGAAAAGATTATTTCCTTCGCATCTCCCGTTATAAGTGTGCGCAGGCGCAATAAAAGGTATTGCGAATACGGTAACGCAACACATGCGCATATGAGCATAAGTGCCGCAACAACAAGAAAAACTATTCCGAGATAATGTGCAACGGGATTAAATATCATTATCATGCCTATAATGAACACCGCCACTGCGCCAAGCAGGAAATCGAATGATTTTGTCTTTTTTTCGTATCGTGCCGTCTTGCGATAAAATCGGTATATCGTTTCCGGCTTATATTTCCACACGGCATAGAGTTTTTCATATATCACGTCAGCCTTGTTCTGCTTCATTGAAGCAACGACGCTTATGATTATACCGCCTACGAACGAGAAAAACGCAACGACGAAAATATAGTACAGCGTTTCGGTATACATATCGTCGGCAAGCATTTTTGCTATGACCGCGGCTGTCACCACGGATGCAACAAGCAGGAACACTCCGGCATATTTCAGGATGTCGATATGCCTTTGGTACGCAGTGTTCATCCTTTTTTTATTTTGCTTCATAAAACTCCTTCAAGTCCTTCAAAAAATCATCAACTTGCGATACTTTATCATCGGGTATATCGAACGAAAGTACATTTTCTTCTTTTTTACGCAATACCGTGAGCTTAAGCACGCCGCCGACATTCGCGGCATGGGTTATCCCATTGGAATAGCCGTTGAACACCTCTGCCCTGCCGTTTATTATCAAGCCCTGATGCGAAAGCACAAAGCCGGGCATCTGCGCCTTTTTTGCGTTTACGCGCTTTATTGCCATAAGCCACCAGCCCAGTACCGCAAACGCCACGGCAAGTGCGCCGAGCAGTGCGCAGAGCATCCCCGTTTCCTTTACGACAAGGAAACATCCCGATACCGCACCGCAGGCACAGCTTATCACATACGGCAATTTTGTCTGCTTTTCGTCCTGTCGCTCACCCGTCTCCCATGAAACGATCTGCTTTGCAAGAAGAAAATCGTATTTAGCCATTTTGAATTTTGCTATCGACAGTATTGCATACGCAAGCACGAGCATGCCGAACAGTATCATTATTACAAAAAACAGAGTCCCCTTTGCGCCGAACAGAGAAAGCCTTGTCAGCGGTATCAGCATCGCGCATATGAATGAAGTGATAAGAAACATTATATCCATTGCTTATACCCCGAAGCCGCAAGCGGCAAGGAAACGTTTAAGTCCTTCACGTCCTGCCGCATCTTCCTTGTATACTCCGGCATCTCTCAATACATTTTCACATACGCCGCCTACAAGCTGATACAAATGCTCCTTGGCATCCTGCGCATTTTTAGGCGAATATATGTTTCTGAAGCTCTCATACCAATCCGAATGCACGCCCTCAACGCTTCTGCCCTCTGCCCATGCATTTGCGACATCTTCAAGCTCCGTCTTAAGTCTGCCGGGCAGAATGAACAGTCCCATTACTTCGATAAGCCCGATGTTTTCCTTTTTGATGTTGTGCTTATCGGGATGCGGATGGTACACACCGAGCGGAAGCTCATCCGTCGTAACATTGTTGCGCAGAACGATATCGCACTCATACAGATTTTCGGAATTTATTCTTGCTATAGGCGTTATCGTGTTATGCTCATTGCCGTCAGTAAACGCATAGATGCCAAGCGATTCATCCGAATACCCCTGCCAAGTAGTAAGAATATGGTTGGCTATCGGTATAAGCTCGTGATAATCGTTCGATGTCAGGCGCAGACACGTCATAGGCCAATCTACTACCTGAGCCTTGACATTCTTATTGCCGCAATCGAAGAAATACAGCGGTTTGGCTTTTTCCATCGGCATTATGTGGCGGCCGCCCTGGAAATGTTCATGCGTCAGTATCGAGCCGCCGACAACGGGAAGCTGTGTATTTGAGCCGATAAAGTAATGCGGGAATTTATTTATGAAATCAAACAGACGAACGAATTTTTTCTCCGTCATCGTCATGGGCGTGTGCTTTTCGCAGAAAACTATGCAATGTTCATCATAGTAAACATACGGGCTGTACTGAAAATACCACTTCTCGCCGTCAAGCTCAAGCGGCACGGTACGAAGCGTTTCATGTGACGGATAGCCGAGCCTGCCGCCGTAACCGATATTTTCAAGGCAAAGCATGCACTTGGGATAATTCGTCTGCGGCATGGATTTCTGCTTTTCGATTTCCTTGGGGTCTTTTTCGGGCTTTGTGAGATTTATCGTTATCTCAAGCGTGCCGTACCGTGACTCATAATCGTATTTAATATTTTTTGCAATATCGAACGTTCTTATATAATTTACGTCACGGCACAGATCATAAAACCAATCCGTTGCCTTTTTCGGGCTTTCCTCATATAAACGCGCAAATATTTCCTGTGCCTGCGATTGCATCATCAGGAGGCATCCGCATATTTTGGTATCGAACATCGCACGGTATGTGGGAGTATTCATTTCAAGCATACCGTTTTCGGCGGCATAGTCCACCATTTCTTCAAGCGTCGGTACGAGCGAATCGGGTATTTCGGCATCGCCTTCATACGGTGACGGCTGATCAAAAAGAATAAGCAGTCTGTTGCGCACAAGCTGTTCATCGGCTTCAAAGCAAAGACCTTTCTTTACTGCGAAGCGTGTACATATTTCAATAAGCATTTTGATATCTTTCATGGATATACCTCCGAAACAACTTTTAATATATAATAGAATAAATAACTGAATTTGTCAATAAAACTGTTGTTTATTATCGGCAAACATGGTATAATTAAGAAAAAATAATTGTGAGGTACATTATGAAATTCATAGATGATATCAAAAACACTCAGGAGCTTAAGAGAATCTACGGTGACAAAGCAAAGCAACAGCTTGAAAGATACGAAAAGATCAAGGACAAGTTTGAACAGCTTTTCGGCAAAGGCGAAGTAAGATTTTTCTCGACCTCCGGGCGCAGTGAAATAATAGGTAACCACACCGACCACAATCACGGATGTGTCATGGCGGCAGGAATCGACCTTGATGCCGTTGCATGTGCCCGTGCAAACGGCACAACGAAAATAACATTCATTTCCGAAGGCTATGCCGACAAAAACGAAGTCGATCTCAGCAAGCTTGAAATGGATGTCGCCGAGCGCGGCACAACAAAAGCACTTATCCGCGGTATAGCTTATCACATGCAAAACGATCTCGGCATGAAGATAGGCGGCTTCGATGCATATGTTCAGTCCGATGTATTCCGCGGAAGCGGGCTTTCGTCATCGGCGGCGATAGAGGTACTTATTTACACGATATTCAATTATCTTTTCAATGACGGCAAGCTTGATAATGTAGAGGGCGCAAAAACAAGTCAGTGGGCTGAAAACAATTATTTCGGCAAGCCCTGCGGACTTATGGATCAGACTGCGTGCGCGCTCGGCAAGCTTGTGTTCATCGACTTCAACGATCCGTCGGCGCCCGTGATCGAAGGCATTGATTTTGACCTTGACAAAAAGGGCTATGCGATAATAATCACCGATGTTCATGCCGATCATGCCGATCTTACGCCCGAATACGCCGCCATAACAGAAGAAATGAAAGGCGTAGCCGCGTATTTCGGCAAGGAAACTCTGCGTGACGTGAACGAAAATCTGTTCTATGACAGTCTTTCGAATCTGCGTGAAACCGTTTCCGACCGTGCTGTACTTCGCGCAATACACTATTTTAATGAAAACAAGCGTGTACTGCGTGCCGCCGAAGCCGTAAAAAGCGGTGACATTACTGCTTTCTTAAAGGCAATAAACGAATCGGGCGAAAGCAGCTGGAAGCTGTTGCAGAACACCCACGCCACAGGCTCTGCTTCTCAGGCTATGACGCTCGCGCTTGAGCTTTCAAACCGCATTTTAGGCGAAAAAGGCGCTTCTCGCGTTCACGGCGGCGGCTTCGGCGGAACGATACTTGCATTTGTTCCGAAAGATGAAAAAGCCGACTATATTTCCGAAATGGAAAAGGTCTTCGGTGAAAATGCCTGTGTTGAGCTTTCGATAAGACCGCTCGGCACTACCGAAGTTGCCATAAAATAATATCTGTCCGCTTTGTGTGTGGGCGTTTGTCAAAGCTCTATCAAAGCCACCGATCGGTGTAATAATAAGACCTCAACTTTCAAAATGAAATGTTGAGGTTTTTACTTTTCCGTAAAAGGACTCTTCCGGCGAATTGTTATGCCGAAACGCAACAAAAAATAAGCCCGGGAGCTTCTTTCTTATTTTTCATGCACGGCAAATACCGTATATATTCCGTTCTCGTACCTTATAGCATAAGAGAGTCGAACTCCCATTGGTTTTAACGGACGGATTTCTGCCGGATACGGCGTCAATCCGTTTGGCAATACGTTCTGTATTGCCTGCACGCATTTCCTTGTCCCGCCAAAAATCCGTTCCGTTAAAACTGCTTCGCACCGAAAACGTGATGTTTTTCTGCAAGATTTGATGAGGAGGACGAAGTAATATAGGGCATATTACAAGGACGACGAATCTTAAGATTGCAAAAAACAGCCGTTTTCGGCATCGGGGTTCGACTCTCTTATGCTATACGAAACAGTTTATCACGCCTATGTTTAGCGAAGCCCTGCAGCAATCCAACAAAATCACAAAATGAATCTATCTCAAACGCATTGGCGTAGAGCTGTCTTTTAGCCGCAGCATCGGCATTATCGGAAAAATATTCGATAAAACCGTCAAGTTCGTCCGCACTCAGCAAAGCGAACGTATCGCTGCCACTCCTTATCAGCATCGCATCTTTGCAATAGTCCTTCAGTTCTGCCGACACATCTGAAAAATCTTTTGCCGAACAGTCAAGCAAAATATCGGTTAAAACATTATCCATGCAGATCCGCCTCCGTCAATAAACCGATATTTTTTATTCCTTCGATCATCCTGTCAGCTATCAGCTGATGTCCCGCTCTGTCAGGATGCGTTCCGTCGATAGTAGAATAGCCCGTATGCCTGTCAAAAGCTTCAATAAGCTTACATCCGTATTTTTGCGATACACGGCGTATAACATCATTATACTGTTCGATATGTTTTATTATTGATTCGCATTTACCTGCAACTTCCGTATCGGTGAGCATCAGCGTCGCACAGTATACCGTTGCCTGCGGCAATGTTTCCTTTATGCGTTCAAGCATGATCGCGTAAGCCGTATCAAATGCGAATTTGTTATCCGCGCAGTCGCTGTGAAGCGTGATGCTGTCACCGCAATCGTTTGCGCCCATCCAAATCAGCACTATATCCGGCAAGACATCCCCGCATTTCAAATTGCCTATTCTTTCGTACGAATCGGCAGAAGCCGAAGTGTCACCCGCAACATAGCTTCCCGAATACGAATCGTTTACGCACAGTTCACCTCCGAAATAGCGTATCACCTTCATCCACCATGTATCTTCCGCACTTGTCAAACCCGCCTGCTTTGATTTTTTCCCGGTATAAAATACGTCGTACAAAAACGGATTAAAACCGTCAAATGTAGAAATCGAATCACCCATAACCGAAAACTTCACCTGTTACACCTCACATTTTATTCAAAAAGAGAAAAGCGAAAATCCCATATGCTTCATGAGATCTTCGCTTGATACGCTTTGCCGGTCACTTCATAACAAGTATATGAAATTCAGCCTCATCAGTTACAAAACCGATCATTTGCCGGAAATAAAATCACTGATGCTCAAAAATCCCTTATCTATCGCAAGGAATTTATCATTATACTGATCGACCGTTACAGCCGCGCACTTTATAAGGTATCGGAACAGACCGTCGCCGATCTTACTGCCGTTGTATGTAGCAGTCAAACGAAACACAACTGACCCTGTAGCTATGTCATAATCGAAACTGCCGTCAGCCAATCCGAATGTAGCCGCACATGTGGCGATCGCACCGTCGATTCTTTTTTCCTTGCTGAATTTGAACGGCAACGGAGATATCATGCGCACAAGCTGTCTTTCGATATCCACCATCACGATGAACCGCATGGGAATATCTTCCCCGTTCACATCAAACGTAACAATAAGATGTTCCTCGTCTTTTGTATAAGTCCAATCACGATTGTCAAGCGCAGTGCAAAGACCTGCATATACTTCTTTTGCAAGCTTTAATTTATTCTCATCAGCCATTGTTTATTCCTCCTGTTATCATTGTTTTGAGATAAACTGTTCGAGAGTCATCATATTCTTTGCAAGCATAAGGAACTTATCGTTGTATTCGTCAATGGTTTTGCACGAACAGAAAAGCATATAAGTAAATGCATCCGAGCCGATCTCGCTTTCGAGATAGCTTGTCGTCATACGGAAAAACATATGCCCCGTTTTAACATCATAATCGAACGAACCGTCAACAAGCGCATAGTTCACGGTGCTGACAGCTACCGCAATATCAAGACGCTTATCTTCCGGTACCACAAACGGCAAATGCGAAACAAGTATAGCGAGATGCCTTTTGGCATCGACCTCTAACTTTATCTGCATCGGAAGATCTTCTCCCTGCGCAACACAGGTAATACAAAGCTCTTCTTCATTTCCGTTAAACTTCCATTCGTGGCTGTCAAGTGTTTTGCATAAGGTTGCATAGACTGTTTTGGCTTGCTGTAAATCTCTTTCTTCTGCCATTTTCAATGATCTCCTCACTTTTTTGTTATATCCGTTTTACTCAATACCATTTTAATCTGTTTGATTATATCGCATTTTGGGTTTTGTGTCAATATGCAAAGTAACAGAATATTCACGGAAGTTTATAAAATCAGCTGTATCTTTTTTGCTTTGATAACAATTATCAAAACCCTCCCGCATATTTTTTCATTTTCGGCAAACAATACGGTAAAGGTGATAGAATGCAACAAATAAGTGCCGAAAACATAATATCCGCATTTTCCGCATGTGCCGATTTCAAAAAACGTACCGTACGTTACGGCGGTGGCGTATGCCAAGTGTTTTTTATTGAGGGAATGACCGATATCACTGCTCTTTCACGCTTCGTCATTGAAAAGCTACGGCAGTCCGTAAACATAAGCGATGCCATCGACAGCGGCGAGATATCCTTTTGCGATGTTGAAGAGCCGGATACCGAAGAAAAGGTAATAAACGGAATACTTCGCGGGCGTGCCGCACTCTTGTCCGTAGAAGGCGCATATCTGTTCGACATGCGAAAGGCAGAAAAGCGTTCTGTAGGGCAACCCGACGAGGAAAGCTCCGTCAAGGCATCAAAAGACAGCTTTGTCGAAGATATGAAAGTCAATGTGACGCTCTTGCGAAAAAAAATAGTAAGTGCCGACCTCAAGGCAAAGCGATTGACTATCGGCAGGCAAACGCATACGGCAGTCTCGGTTCTTTACATGGGCAACATCGCAAACGATAAGCTCGTAGAGGATGTGATACGCAAGCTCAGTGAGATCGATGTTGACGGAATAATCACGCCCGGCGTGATAGAGCAGAATTTCAGCAAAAACCTGTATTCGTTTTTTCCGCAGATACTCGTTACCGAACGTCCCGACAAGGTAGCAAAAAGCCTTTTGAACGGGCGGTGCGCAGTGATCGCCGACGGTCTGCCGATAGCATATATTCTGCCTGCAACACTTGCTCAATTCATGGCAACACCTGAGGATTATTCCGGTAATTTTATTTTCTCGTCTGTTGTAAGGCTGTTGAGATACTTCCTTTTGGGCGTTGAAGTACTTCTTCCCGGAGGATATGTCGCGCTTACCACATTCCACTGTGAAATGCTTCCCGGCAAGCTTGCTCTTTCGATCGCCGATGCGCGAGAAGGTGTGCCTTTCCCTGTAATATTTGAAGTATTGGCGATGCTTGCGCTGTTTGAAGTACTGATAGAAGCAGGTCTGCATATGCCGCAAAGCTCCGGGCAGGCTGTGTCGATAGTAGGCGCGCTCGTTGTCGGTGAGGCCGCAATAGCCGCCGATCTTGTTTCGCCTGCCGCACTGATAATCGTCGCAATATCAGCCATATGTTCTTTTGCGATGCCCGATCAGGAATTCAGCAATGCGTTGAGGCTGTGGCGTGTGATAATAACCGTTGCCGGTGCGGCGCTCGGGCTTTTCGGGATCATTGCGGGAGGAATACTGATGCTGGCACATCTCGCGGGGCTTGAAAGCTTCGGTGTGCCGTATCTCGTACCGTTTGCGGGCGGTGTAAGATTCAAAATAAAGGATTCGCTTATAGTAGTCCCCGATAAGCTGAATGAAATGCGCCCGCAGGAGCTTGATGTAAAAAATAAACGGAGAACGAAATGAAGATAAAAAAATTACTTGTGCTGCTGCTTATTCCCCTTGTTTTCTGTTCCTGCCGTGAAAATGCGCAGATAGACGAAATGTCTTTTGTCAAAGTAATAGGGATAGATTCGGTGTCTTCCGGACTTCGTGTCACCGTCGGAATACCTTTTCCGTCAAAGAACGATGAAGCACAGAATAAGAAGGTCGAAAGCCGTACAGTGCAATGCAGAACTCTTTCCGAGGGCATGGAGCTATTGGAGGCATCTTATGACAAAAAGCTGTTTTTCGGACAGGTGAGCGCCGTTATTTTCGGAGAAGATTTTGCACGCAACGGCATAAACGACGTTATAGATTTTCTTGTGCGTTCCCCGGAAATGCGATTTGACCTGCCGGTTTCGGTCGTAAAAGACGGCACTGCCGAAGAAATCATAGCCGGCAACACGGATACCGTGATCTCGGAAAAGATCGAGGGTTTGCTGGATTCCGTCAAAGCGACATCCGTTTCGGGAAATATAAAGCTTTCAAAGCTCGTTGAAATGCTTGAAGATCCGTTCCGTGAAATATATCTGCCGTACATGACGTATGACGATGTAACGAATCCCGAATTTGCAGGATATTGCATTTTTAACGGTGAACGTATGAATCAGTTCCTGACTCCGGAGCATTCACTCGGAGTGAGCTTTCTCAACAACTCCGTCACAAATCACACCTACGTTCAGGAACTTAACGGTGAGTCTGTCACGCTTAAGATAACAAACAGTAAAACCGGCATAAAGCTTGAAAACGGCATTTTCAATATAAGAATCACCGCAAAGGCAGAGGTGCTTCAGGCGGGAGATTCGGTCGAAAGCTTTAATGACCAAACCGTAACGGAACTGTGCCGCATGTTGGATAAAGAAATAAGTGAAACAGTAGACGGAACTTTGAATGTGCTTACGCAAAACAAGTGTGACGCGACGCCTTTGGGCGATTGCTTTGAACAAAGCAATCCGAAAGCCGCAGAATACGGTGAATGGAGCGAAATGCTTCCGCGCATCAAATACACCGTGAACGCCGATACAAAGCTTGACATATCCAAAACAGTTCAAAGATCGGTGAAGCAAAAAGGAAATCGGTAATGAAGTATGTTTTTATCGCGGTTGCCGCATGGGTCATAATAAAAACATTTATATTAAAAAACATCCGTAACAGACTGCTTTTTTATTCACTGTGCATCATCTGCGTATTGCTCGGCGTACTGGGACTGATATACGATATCTCATTCTATGATATCATCGGAGGACTTATACATGAATAAGATTTCATCAAAGCAGGCAGTAATGCTCGTTATGAGTACCGTATTCTCGCCTGCCGTGCGTCTGTTTTCGTCCTACACCTCCGGCAAAGCGGTGCAGGACGGTTGGATAGCTCCGCTCATAGTAGGGATGATCATGTTCGCTTTCTCGTTTGTTATTTTTGCGCTTCTTAAAAACGGCAAAAGCTTTTACGCTCAGCTCAACTTTTCGTTCGGCAGTGCTATCGGCAAAATTTTTACGGCAATTTATTTTGTTTGGGGGACGCTGCTCGCCGCACTTCAGACAAGATATTATTCTCAGCGTGTCGTAAGCTCTATATACAGCGAGATCGACATAGGCGTGTTTGTGATAATAATGGCTGCGATATGCATTTACGCACTGCGTGACGGCATCACTACTTTGGCGCGAATGAATGAAATAATCCTCCCGATAATGATATCCGTCGGTCTTATACTGTTGATACTGCTTACTCCCGATATAGATATCAATGCGCTCACGCCGATAAACAATACGCAAAGCATAGTCCATGTTACGCTTTCCATGCTTGCGAGCTTCGGATATATCACATTCACACTGTTCTTTGCCGACGAAATAACCGCAAAAAAAGAATTTGAAAGATATACCGTTTATTCGATAGCTTCCGGCATACTTCTGACACTATGGCTGTTCGTTGACGTACTCGGAAACCTCGGTCATTTTGTGGTCGAAAAGCTTCCGTATCCGTTCTTTGCGGTCGTGAAGCAAATATCCGTAGGAGAGTTTTTACAGCATATCGAAGCACTGATAATAACGCTGTGGATACTTTCCGATTTCATAATAATCGCATTTATAAGCAGTGCAATGCTGAAATTGCTTATAACATGCACGCATGAGCATAACTGCAAAGAACTGCTTTTCCCGTACTTTGCACTTGTGATAACGTTAGTTCCGATGATGGGGCGAACAAGCTTTGAGCTTGAAATGCTTTCGGAATATATTTTTATTCCGGCTAACATCATACTGCTGTTTTTCATCCCCCTCGCCATGCTTATATGTGACAAAGCAAAAAAACGAAAAGCCGCGCAAGCATGACAATAATGCAGCGGACATAAACAGCAACGGATGATGACACCGTACCTTTCCTCCTGCGATCCGGACAAAAAAATCCCCGTTTTCTCAAACGGGAATTTGGTGCCGAAGACCGGGATCGAACCGGTACGGGTGTCACCACCCACGGGATTTTAAGTCCCGGGCGTCTGCCAGTTCCGCCACTCCGGCAACAAGCAGATATATTATACATAAAAAAATTCTTTACGTCAACATATTTGAAGCAAAAATGTAAATTTTTAAGGTCGTTTTCTGCCGTAAAGATCATTCCACAAAGCAAACTTCCGTATATTGACAGTGTTCAGCTGTTCGCGCGTTATGCGATAACTCCAATTTCCGTCACGGCAACCGGGCTTATTCAGGCGCGTATCGCTTCCGTAAAGCAAAATATCCTGTACGGGAAGAATAAAAAGCTCGGAATGGCTTGCAAACATTGTCCGTAAAATGCTGTCATAGCATTGATTCCAATCGTCGCTCTCGTAGCCGCAATATGCAAGCAGACGCTTGCGTGTGTTTTCATCAAGCTCCCACACATAACCGAGCAAGGTATTGTTATCGTGAGTGCCGGTGTATGAGACGCAACATTTATCATAATTGTGCGGCAGATGCGGCGAAGCGTCGTCGCCCAAAAATGCAAACTGCAATACACGCATCCCGGGAAAACCGCTGTCCGAAACGAGCTTGTGTACCTCGGGTGTGATATCGCCGAGGTCTTCCGCAATGATGAGCATGTCACCGCACGCTTCCTTGAATGCGCTGATAAGCTTCATTCCCGGTCCCTTTATCCACTTGCCGTTACGCGCCGTGGTTTCGTCCGCGGGGATACTGTAATAGCTTTCAAGTCCGCGGAAGTGATCTATGCGAACGCCGTCGAAAAGTTCGGACATAAAGCTCATGCGCTGTTTCCACCACAAAAAGCCGTCCTTTTCCATTGCGTCCCAATCATAGAGCGGATTGCCCCAAAGCTGACCGTCGGCACAAAAATAATCCGGCGGAACGCCTGCGACACACGACGGCTTACCGTCCTTATCAAGCTGAAACTGCTCAGGTGCGTTCCATACATCCGCACTGTCCCATGCAACATATATCGGTATATCGCCTATTATGCGTATTCCCTTTTTATTTGCGTATTCTTTGATAGCCGCCCACTGCATGAAAAATTCATACTGAGTAAAGCACCATGCGCGGTAATATTCGCCGTCAAATGTATCGGATATCCACTCTGTCCACGCCTTCTGCCCGTTAGCTTCCTTTAGTGCCATGTATTTGCAAAATGCTTCTGTCTGAGGATGCTTTTGCAAGAATACTTCAAGCTTATCCCATTCGGCAAAGCGCGATGCGGCTTTTTTAAGCAAAGCAAAGCGTTCACTGTGAAGCCTATCGAATTCACAGCTGTACGGAGTACGCTGTTTAGCGCTGCTCAGCTCTTCTTCGGTCAGCAGACCCTGCTCATGCAATACGTTAAGATCAACAAAAAACGGATTCACACTGAATGCACTGTAAGACTTGTACGGCGAATCGTACTCATCCGGCAGGCAGAACGGAAGCACCTGCCAATACGAAAACCCGCATGAACATAAAAAGTCTATCCATTCCTTTGCTTCACTCCCGAATGAGCCCTCTGAATAATCTCCCCAAAGAGACGAAACATGCATCAAAACTCCGCTTGAACGTTTCATGATCTCCACCTGTCTTTCAAAAGCATGAAACGATTATAGCAGATTTCGCGCTGATATGCAACATTTTTCAGCTCGCTTTTTGCATTTTCAATACCATTACGGTCATATCGTCATCATTGGCGGTAGACTGCGCTTCAGATAGTATGCGTTCGGCAAGCTGTCGGATATCACCGCCTTTTTCCGAAATAAGAAGCTTCACTATGCCATCCGATGCACCGGCGCAAAGTCCGTCATACACGCCGTCGCTCACCATTACTATTATGTCGCCGTCACGCACAAGTTTTTTTGTAATCCCCGGCTTTATAGATGTGATTATTCCTATCGGCAGTGCGCCGGATTCTATTTTTTCGACCTTGCCTTCCCTCATGATATACCCCGGCACCGCACCTATTTTTGTCCAATAAAGTATTCCGGCTTCAAGGTCGAATTCTGTAACATCCATAGTCGAATACGCTTCGCTGTCGCCTTTCAAAAGCAGCAATCTGTTCATGGTATTGAATATTTCCGTGCGCGGAAGCTCTGCATCCGAAAATGCTTCCAGCATATCAAGCGCTCCCTCACTTTTCACTGCGGCACGCTGTCCGCTCCCCGCACCGTCGCTTATCGCCGCAAGATACCGATCATTTTCGACATTACAGAATGTAAATGCATCTCCGCACACACTTTCGCCGCGTTTGTTGCTTCGGCATGCGTATGCTTCGACCGAATACCGCGGTAAAGGAGCAAATACTCCCGTAAATCCTCCGCTTTTATCCGTGCCGCCGTCGATACATCGGTATTTGCCCAAAAATCCGTCGGAGAGTGCATCGCATATTTTCTTCCGCGTTACCTTTGTGTTTTCTTTAACGCTTACTGTCAGAACATGGCTTTCCCCGCTCTTACGGCACACAACCCGCCTGACATTGCCGACGCGCGACGAAAGCACATCATACGCCTGTTTTTCAAGCTCTTTATCAAATTCGGGAAGCTCGCTTATATCAGACGCAAGCGAAAACAGCATTTCCGATACGCTTTTCAGCTGTAACGCAAGCTCGTCCTCCGCCGTAGGATTTTCGGCTTGGAAGCTCGCCATCGAAGCGAAGCTGTCACGCATAGCACAAAGCACGTTCATCGGTTGTATGCACCGTGCCGTCAATGTTATCGGCAAAGCCGAAAGCTGTTCGTTTTCGATGATCGCATCCGCCGCTTCGCCAAGCTCGATAAGCGTATCGCTCCTGCGGCTTTTAAGACAGTAGTCACGCTTTTTGCAGTTTTCGCACACCGACACCGTGCGTGCAACAAGCTCCCCGCGAAAATCGTTTCCGCGCGAAGCGTGGCGCATCGTGCGTGAAAGCTCCGCATACATCCTCCCCGCACTTTCGAGCTTATTTTTTTGCCTTTCACGCAGGCTTTCGACATAATTCATTTCAAGATCGTTGACACCTGAGCTTATGCCCGCAAGCCGTTTCAGCTTTTCGATAAATTCCTTTTTCATAAAAACGGTATAAACACAACCGCATATCATGTTCACCGTTCCCACGCTCAACGACGGCATATGAAGCGTAAAAAGCGATATCATAAGGTCGCCGAGAATAAAACCGAGCAATATCCCGCCACGTTTTTTTGAGAGCATCCCGCCGAATATCCCGCCTGAAATAAGACACAGTGCAGTTGTGGTGTCCCCTCCCTTGACGACCCACATTATTCCGCAGACAGATGCCCATATACTTCCCTTCATTTCAAATGCGCATACAGCAAGTGATGACGTAAACAGCAATGCGGTCACGCAGATATCAAATCCGAATATATCCGTGCGCGGCAATGACGATATGGCAAGTCCTCCGACACAGCAAAGAGAAATTATATCGGCACGTTCAAGGCTCAGTCGGCTTTTGATCTGTGTAAGCGATATGTACAGGCGCGACAGCAACGGAACAAGGCAAAATGCAAACAGACCTGAAAAAAGCATCGTTACCTTTTCAGAGAACTCAATGTTTATAACAAGTGCCGGGATCGCAAACGATACGGCAGCGGCAAGCATGTACATCATCCGCTTTGCGCCGTACTTATCCAGCAGCAGTATCATCGGCAGAATAAGTGCATACGGAAGCGAATTGATGAGCATATCACCGAAAGTGAGGCTCAGCGTAAGACTGCCGATGAATGTGCCGAACAGTGTAAAAATAAAATTTTCCGTGCCATTGAGTACACACAGCAGTGCTGTCCCGAACGGATATATCCCCTGCAGCAAATTACACCGCGATGCGGCAAAGCCGAGCAAGACAAAAAGAAACGGTTTGAATTTTTTCATATCGGCACTCTCCTTTTTGTTTGATTTTACACCTCATACAATGCGCAAAGTGTCGTTTCACAAATGTTAAAAAACAGTGAAATATTGCAAAATATATTGATTTTACGGTTTTAATAAAGTATAATTAACTATTAGAATAATTTTAGGCATTAAGGAGATACATCATGAAAATAATACAGCAAACCAACAAAACGCTTCAGCAGACGATGGGCTATACCGTCGTTGCGGATACCGGCGAAGTGCTTGTCATTGACGGCGGTGCATCGGGCAATGGCGAAGAGCTTAAAAGAGTAATAAAAAAAGTCGGCGGTCATGTCGATCTGTGGCTCATAACACATCCGCATTGTGACCATCATAATGCCATAATAGAAGTGCTTTCCGATCCCGACGGCATCACATACGATATGCTCGGTGCAGGACAGCTCCCCACATCATGGGGCGATGCCACGGGAATAAAAGACGCTGACGAATTGCGTACATGGAACGAATTTGCCGAAAATCTTGACGAAAGATATTTTGACATCAAGGCAGGTCAGGCATTTACGCTCGGTTCACTCAAGGTCGAGGTGCTTGCCGGGGTAAATCCCGAGCTTACAATGAACCCCTTCAACAATCAGTCGTGCGTATTCCGTCTTACCGAGGGTGATTTTACGATGCTTATATTGGGCGATCTCGGTGTTGAAGCAGGTAAAAAGCTCATGGCGACAGGCACTGACCTCAAGGCAGACGCAGTGCAGATGGCGCACCACGGTCAGCAGGGCGTAAGCGAGGATTTCTATCAGGCGGTAAATCCCACATACGCATTCTGGCCGACACCCGATTGGCTGTGGGATAATACACCATATCTTGGCGGCACACCCGGCACAGGTCCTTTCAAGACACCCGAGGTCGCAAAATGGATGGAGAAGCTCGGTACGGTCAATATAATCGATTTTAAGAATACCGTAGTATTTGATTCCCATACGAAAGAAGTAAGCGTATTCTGACAATGTGCAAACCGTTTGTGTATTTTGTGCATTTTGACAGTAGCGTCATTTTACGTTAAATGATACAATAATAAAAAATAATTGAGGAGGACTGTTTTTATGGCAGGCGTTACTTTAAGACATATCTATAAAGTTTACGCGGGCGGTGTTACCGCTGTAAACGACTTTAATCTTGTTATCAAGGATAAGGAATTCATCGTTCTTGTAGGACCTTCGGGCTGCGGAAAATCAACAACGCTCCGTATGGTCGCCGGACTTGAGGAGATCACCGAGGGTGAGCTTTTCATCGGCGATAAGCTGATGAATGACGTTGCTCCCAAGGACAGAGATATAGCGATGGTTTTCCAGAACTACGCTCTTTATCCGCATATGACCGTTTACGATAACATGGCGTTCGGTCTTAAGCTCCGTAAGGTGCATAAGGGCGAGATAGACAAGAAGGTAAAGGAAGCTGCAAAGGCTCTCGGCATTGAAGAATATCTTCAGAGAAAGCCGAAGGCTCTTTCGGGCGGACAGCGTCAGCGTGTTGCACTCGGTCGTGCGATAGTCCGTGAACCAATGGTTTTCCTTATGGACGAACCTCTTTCAAACCTTGATGCAAAGCTCCGTGTACAGATGCGTACCGAGATAACAAGACTTCATCAGCGTCTCAACACCACATTCATCTACGTTACCCACGACCAGACAGAGGCCATGACGATGGGTACCCGTATCGTTGTTATGAAGGACGGCTTCATCCAGCAGGTAGATACTCCGCAGAATCTTTACGATTATCCCTGCAACAAGTTCGTTGCTTCGTTCATCGGTACACCTCAGATGAACTTCTTCAATGCTACGCTTCTCCGTGAGGGCGACAAGGTCGTTGCACGTCTCGGTGAGAACAAGGTAGAGATTCCCAAGGCACTTGTTGAGAAGCTTACCGACCAGAGCTATATCGGCAAGGAAGTCGTTTTCGGTATCCGTCCCGATGATATCCACGATGAACAGGTATTTATAGAAGCTCATCCCGAAGCAAAAGTTAAGGCTCATGTAGAATTGCTTGAAAAGCTCGGTTACGAAACTCTTGTTTACATGGATATGGATGCATTCATTCAGGATCAGGCAGAAAGCACTGTTGCCCGTGTCGATCCGCGTTCCACCATCATGGCAGGCGACGATGTTACTCTTGCTTTCGATCCTTACCGCATACATCTCTTTGATAAGGATACCGAAGTCAGCATCCTCGACAAATAATCAAAGTATAAAAAATATCAGGGCTGTTAAAAAGTTCCGAAAACAGTGCAGAGACGAAAGCTGAAAAAGCAATCGTCTCTGTTTCGTTATTCACGGATCGCCACGCCTACTTCGTAGGCTTGCAACGGCATGATATATTAAGATATAAAACATATTGCAATTTCCTGCAATCTGCTTCGCGCAAGCGGAACGCCGGGGACGGCGTTCCCTACGGGTAAGACAAACTGTATGTCATATGCCGTAGGGTGCGGCATCCTTGACGCACCGCTTGCGATGTTTATTGCAGGAATACATATTTTATCCTGCCGCGTATTCCCTTGTGTCATTGCGCGAAGCGACGTGGCAATCCGGACGCAAACAAAAGCAACTTTCTGCCAAGCATGGATTACCACGCATCCTTTCGGATGCTCTCAATGACACGATATATAAAAATATAAAGCTGTACTTTCCCGCCACCCGCTTCACATTTGCGGAACGGTCAAGACCGTTCACTATGGTATAGCATAAAAAGCGACTTTTTTAACAGCACCTTTTTTTACTGTTCTGCCTTGCCGAAAAGCAATTATTCCGGCTTGTCTTTTTCAAAAGCTTATGCGCACATATTGTTTGCAGACATATAATCGTACAGTTGCTTGCCGTGCGTCTGCTCTGCTTTTTGGATATAGTTCAGCACATTGCGTGTGTCCTCCTGCGTGAATTCGAATATGCAGGTATCATACAGATTCGAAGCATGTTTTTCCGCCGCAAGCAGTGAATTACACAGATACATATCACCGCTTTTTTCCGGCGAATCGCATGCGCCGTAGGTAGCCGTGAAAGTTTTAGTCTGTCCCCCGTTATTGTTCGTCGGCGGAACCGTTCCCGATGCCAGCTGATTCAGCATATCAAGATGATGCCTCTCGGTCGTTGCGATGTCGTTGAAAAGCGTTTTTAACTGTGCATCGTTCGCAGCCTGCGCATGGCGGGTATACATTTCAATGCAGACTTCTTCCTGCGTTTTCAAATCATTCAGCAAAGTTGTTTCCTTTTGTGTCAATTCCATAAAAAAATCACCTCAAAACCTATTCTTAACTGTTTTGAGGTGATTTATTCCATTGATCGGATTTTTCGCTGTGCTTATTACAAAAACTTCTTAAGTATGTTACACTCAAGCGTTTCGGCATCAAGCCGCAAATCGTTCGGCACATGCGCCGGGAAAGAGCTTTCGCTGTTCATGTTCCCCGCATAGCCGTATTCTTTCAGTGTTGTCTTAAAGTCATTCCAATCGCCGCAACCCGTCATAGGCATCATATGCTTATCAAGTCCGAGAACCGTATCGTGAACATGAAGCGCCTTGACTTTCGTACCGACAGCCTTGAAGAAATCGGATGTTTTGCCGTTTACGGAGAACAGATGCCCCGTATCAAGGCAGACGCAAAGCCCGCCTATTTCATCGGTGAACTGTTTCATTTCTTCACCGTTGGTGATAAATCCGCGCACGCCCGGCATGTTCTCAAGGCATACCTGCGTGTTTGAGGCATATGCCGTTATCCGCTTAAGATAACGCATATTCATTTCCGTTGTTTTATCTTTATCGGGGTCGGCTTCACTCCATGAATATATGAACGGATGAACTATAGTATACGGTATTTTCAGCTTGTCGGCAATTTTTACACCTGCTTCGACGAATTTTATTTTTGCTTCTATGTCGTCATCACTTTTGCCCGCATACGTTTCCGCCATCGGCGCGTGGCACTGACCTATTTCAAGTCCGGCGCCCATTGCGATTTCAAGCACGTTTTTTATTCTGTCTGCCTCATCCTCGCTTCTTACTCTTGCAAGCTCATTTATGTCCATTGCTTGCCAACCTGCACGGGCGAACAGCTCATACAGCTCTTTTGATGTATTGACTTCACTGCTTCTGCTTAATTTCATTTTAATACACCTCTGTTAATTTATTGAATATCACTCTGTGCTTATCATCTATTTCACGGTCCTCATGACGGTGCCCCGAAAACCAACGCTTGAACTCTACATTCGCATCTATGAAGCGATTCATTATGAAGAGCCTGTATTCCTCCTCACCCGGGTGAACAAGGCACTGATCGCAAAAATATTTATGCGTAAGCAGATAATCGACTTTGTAATTTGCTTTTTTCAGGTTTTCATAGGCATTGGCAAGCTGAGCCGCATTCGGTGTGTCGCCTTCATTCCAAAGCCCCTGTGCCTTCCACTTCGCACCGCTTGCGCAACCGCCGAAAACAAAATATGTATTCCCCTCAAGTGAATATATTTCTCCGCGACGCAGGCGAACTATATTCGGCGTTATGCGGTTTATGATGCCGCCGTTCCATTTTTCCTCAGGGCAGGAATCGAGATACGCGAAATTCTCATGATTTCCGTCGATCATTGCGATATTGTATTCGCGCGAAAGCAACCATTCGTCAAATTTGCGGTATTTTTCTCTGTCGGCAAGCTTAAGACAGGTATCGCCCAATATAATGAGCAGGTCGTCGCTGTGTTTCGGTTCATACGACATCAGCTCACCCGCAAATTCCTCCGCATGGTTATCGCTTATCAGTTTTATCATGTTTCTTTCCTCCGAGTATGAGTTTTGCACACGGCTTTTCGATAAAATATGTTACGAGCGTCGCAACGGCAAATGTGACTGCCCACAGAATGAGAGTGTATTGCCATTGCCACGCGGTATGTCCCGCGAAATCACCGCCCTGCGGCCAAACCGAAGCAAGCTTCGAGCCTCGCGGTGCATCCGGGTACGGCGGTATATGCCATTTTTTGAGATATATCGAAAAAAATTGGTGCCATATATATAGATTGTACGATATCGTCGCAATAAAGTGCGTGAACGGGTTTGAATATATCATTTTCAACCCTTTTGCCGAAAAGCTTACGGCAAGTATCGCTATCGAGGTTATGCCCGCAAACAGCAGTCTGTTTTCGACCTGCCACAGCTGATTGTTGTTTCTGCCGTAGCCGTACCAAATAAGTGCTATACCGCATATGCTTGCAACGATACCGATGAGTGTACAAAGCCACACAAAATACCTTTTGTTTCTTATATCACTTTTTTCCGTGCGGACATATATCAGTGATGTCATCATGCCGAATGCGAATACGCCGAGATACGACGGAAACAGCCTGTGCGGAAGCGTATAGCCGGAATTTATCTGCGGTATCGCATACAGATTGATGTATGCTTCCGATGCGCATATCATAGACGTAAATGTCAACGCCGGTGCTTTTTTGAAGACACGGGCAAGCAAAGGGAAAACAAGATAGAACAGCATTTCGACCGACAGTGTCCACAACGTGCCGGTGTATTTCGTATAGACATATTCGGGATACGGGCTGTTCTGCATAAAAAGCAGATTGCGCACAAGGTCCTTTATATATGCGCCTACCCCGTTATAATCGGAAACGCGGATAATGAATATCACAAGTATCGCAATGTGAAAATACGCCGACGGCACAAGCCGCGCTATGCGCTTGCGGTAAAAGCGAAGCGGCTTATCGACGGAAATATTTTCGCCGTTCATCAGCCTTGCAAACGGCAAAAACATCAGAAATGCCGTAAGCAACAGCAAAAGATCGACCCACGCCGCGCCGGAACAGAAAAATTCACGCGGCATTATTTCAAATGTATTATTGAACAAATTCAGCTTGAAGCCGCCGAGCCAGCTTTGCTGCCAAAAATGAAAAAACATGAGAGACAGTATCGCAAATGTACGGAATCCGTCAAGTACGCCGATATATGCTTTATCTTTCATTTTTTCACCACCGTTGCGGAAATCAACTGCTATTATTATATACGCAATCTCCGCAAAAGTAAAGAAAAACTTACATTTTGTTATCAACGGGCTTTCCTTTTTGCAGGTTGACAAGCCTTTCAAAGCAGTGTATAATATCAACAATGGCGATATGGAAAGCAGGTATTTATAATGAGCAAGGCAATAGATTCACTTTACGGCAAATGTACGGTAAACGCGAAAAGAGTTGATACCGATAAGCTGTTCATAGACGAACGTTCCGAAAACAGCTTTGAAGGATTTATTGACAAAACTGCAAGGTATATTGAGGATTTTCAGCTTCTTTCCGCTGAAGATTGGGCACGTTTTGTTGAGCAGTTCAAAGTACACTCGGACAGCGATGACAACGGCTGGCGCGGAGAGTACTGGGGCAAAATGATGCGTGGAGCATCGTTTACATATTCGTATACAAAAAACAAAAAGCTCTACGACACGCTTACGGCTACAGTTGAAGATATGCTTTCCGCCGAAGAAGCAAGCGGACGCATAAGCACATATTCCACCGAGACCGAATTCAACGGTTGGGATATGTGGAGCAGAAAGTATGTGTTGCTCGGAATGCAGTATTTTTCGGAAATATGCACAGATGAGAATTTGAACAAACGTATGATCGCATCAATGATGCGGCAGGTGGATTACATCATTGCCCACATCGGAGACGGCAAGCTCAATATAAACGATACAAGCGCGTGCTGGCGCGGACTGCCTTCGTCATCAATACTTGAGCCTGTGGTACGCCTTTATGACATCACGGGCGAAAAACGTTTTCTTGATTTTGCCGAATACATAGTGAACATGGGCGGCACGAACATCGTAAACATATTCGAGCTTGCGTATGAGGACAAGACCGACCCGTATCAGTACCCGATAACGAAGGCGTATGAAACGATATCGTGCTTTGAAGGGCTTCTGGAATATTACCGTGCAACGGGCATTGAAAAATATAAACAAGCAGTAGTGAATTTCGGGCGCAGACTTGCAAAAACCGATATCACTATTATCGGCAGCGCGGGATGCACACACGAATACTTCGACCATGCCGCCGTTCGGCAAACCGATCCCGCTCTTACAAGAATAATGCAGGAGACCTGTGTTACCGTTACATGGATGAAATTCTGCATGCAGCTATTGCTTATTACGGGCGAAGCCGAATTTGCCGATCAGTTCGAGCGTTCGCTGTATAACGCTTATCTCGGCTCTGTCAACACCGAGAAAATCGTTGATGAGCTTGTATTGAAGCAATATCCCGATGCGATCCTTGTACCGCTTCCGTTCGACAGCTATTCTTCACTTTTGCCTAACACCCGCGGGCGCGGTATAGGCGGACTGAAGTTAATGCCCGATAACCATTATTACGGCTGTTGCGCGTGCATCGGCTCTGCGGGAATCGGCATGGTGCATAAGCTTTCGACGATGATCGACGAAAAGGGCGTTACACTCAACCTTTATATTCCGGGCAAAACCGTTACCGTTACTCCCGAAAACAATAAGCTTGAGCTTGATTTTTCAACAGATTATCCGCGTGACGGCAAGATCGGAATAGCCGTTTCGCCCGAGCAGGAGGAAACATTTACGGTGTCGCTCCGTATTCCCGCATGGAGCAGGAAAACATTCGTTACCGTAAACGGCGAAAAAACGGAGCTTGAAACAATCGCAAATGCCTATTATTACGGCATCACACGCAAGTGGGCGAAGGGCGACAAAATCATCCTTGAGCTTGATATGCGCGCGCGTGTCATCCATCCCGTGCCGAATCCGGTGGATATCATTTTCACCGCTATTCAATGGCAGTATCAATATACCGTGCCGCGCATTGTACACGAATCGCCCGAAGCGAAATATCATATCGCAATAGAGCGCGGTCCTATAGTGCTTGCGCGTGACGCACGTCTTGACGGCACGGTCGATGAGGCGGTAGATATCGCGTATGATGCTGACGGATTTGTGGAGCTTGCTCCGTCGAACAAAGCAAAATTCGATACCGTTGTTGAATACGCAGTACCTCAGAACAACGGAAAGACATTTACGGTAATAGATTATTCTTCCGCGGGAAAAACATGGCGTGAGGATTCAAAATACGCCTGCTGGCTGCCGACAAAGGAATATTGGAGATGATCCGGAAGCAAATGCTCGTAAACGGTCTGACACGCAAAAAAACGTATCAGACCGTTTTTATAGTGCCGACGGTATGTCGGCAGTTGTCCGCATGTGTTTTTATTTTCGGCAGATCAGTGTAAATAATACGGCAAAACAAGTACTCTGCGCAACAAAAAAGCCGTTACAAATATTTTAGTTGAAATTTTATAAAATATATGATAAAATATGTGTAACAATAATAGGTGTTGTATACAAAATAATGAAAGGATCGATATCCCGCAATAAGGATATCTGCAATGAACATGGAGTCATTCAATGACTTTGGAAGCATCATCGGTTTTGAGCCGGGCGAAAACGGTCTGTGCTACAGAAACATAGATAACTTCCTATACACTTTTTATACAAATAAAAACAAACCTGTTCTGTGCGTCAATCTTCCTAATGTCAGCAAGAATGAAAAGGGCATGATCTCATGTTATATAAAAGAAAGCATATCAAATATTGAAAAGCTTTCATTTGTTCGTGAGGGTGCAGTAATATGCTTTTCCGAAAAAATATTTAACGAGCCGGAATACCTTGTCAAATTCGCACAGCAGCTTTCCGCATTTCTTTCATCAGCAGGTATTGAATTTTCCAATCCCGAGCTGAATATAGCGCTCAGCCGTAATAAAAAAATGTATATCTTTGACTCAGTAGAGCGTCCGCTTGTATTCAACGATTTTGCATTTGAAATGGACAGTGAACCCGAAATGCTCCCGTTTGAACCTGCTTCCGACACTATTTTCTTTATAGACGATTCGGAAGATGAATACGGCGATGACGATATTGAACTGAAAGACATTCCGAGGGGCATCAAAGGCTTTTTGCTCATCAATAACTATATAATATACATTTTCTTCGCAATAGTATTCTTTGTGCTTTCCGTATTCTGTCCGCAGGTCGCAGCCGTGAGCGGATATCTGCTCGGATGGGCATCCGCCGCCGTATATGTTTGGTTTGAAGATGCTTTTGCGATGTTGCGTTCAATTATTTATTCATTTGTTACTCTTTTGGTATCATCGGTCGCATTTTTCCTGTACTCATTTTTATCACAGACAGAGTTGTACACGCTCTATGAGTTTTTGAATCAGTCGCTGACACTGCATTACACGCTGTTCAATCTTGTGCTTGGTATCATACTTGCATTCTTTGCGATATACTCTACCGTTCCTTCAAAGAAAAAGCTGAAAGATCAGGGAGAAGATTTTTGAATTATGTGAACGGTGAACAGAACATCGTTTTTTGGCGGAAGCACTTTTATGCTATTCCGCTTTTTTCTTTCAAACAAACAAAGGAGAAGTTCAATAAAATGATGAAAAGTAGACCGATAAAAAGCATAAGCCGGACTATAAATACTTGTCGTTTTTGTGTGCTTTACATTATGCTCTTGCGTAACAAATAACGGGAGCAGTGAAATCGAAAGCAATGAAATCGGCAACAGTAATAACTTCGGTACAACGACCACAAATACTAACCGGGCAGCACAGATAACAGTTTCTCAAAGATCACTGAAACAGGGAGCAGAAAAATAAAAATGAGCATCAAACGTTTTTTCTTATACGCTGTTATAGTACTGAATATAATGTGTTTGTGCGGTTGCACAACAGACAACGCCGAAGCAAGCGTTAAGGCTGATCAATCGGAAGAACGATCTAACCCCGAACAAACCGCTTCATAATCTAAAGAAACGGAACTTTACTGTCTACATAGCAAAGTTCCGTCACCTGTTTTTTCTTTTTTAATTATTCCACTCTATTCCGCCGTAATCACCTTCACCGCCAAATTTTGGAGTTTCTGAAGAAGTATTTCCGTTGTCAGTCGGCTTCGGCGTTTCGGAAGGATTACCGCCTGTTGAATTATCGGTTGCGGTTGGGGCGGGAGTTTTTTCGTCCGATTCAGAGGAACCGTCTTTGCCGCTGCCGTCGTTTTCTGTCTTGGTAGTATCTTCCGACTTTTTATTATCCTTACCAAATATGATTTTCCCTTCCTCGGGGAGAATGATATCACCGCTGTTTTTATCACCGGGCTGTTCGGTCTTGGTTTCACTTTCGCCCGACTTTTCTGTCTCATTTTTATTCTCGCCGGACTCGGTGTCCGTTACGGTTGAAGTATCTTTTTCGTTACCGTTCCCGTTATTCTTGCCGCCGCAAGCGGAAAGAGCAAACACCAAAGCAACGCACAGCAAAACCGCAAAAATTCTTGTTTTCATTTCAATTCTCCAATCTAAAACTAATTTCCATTATACCTTACTGTTGCAAGGTAAAACTCATAAAGTGCTTTCACGGCGTTTTTACAGTTCTCGCCGTTCTGCTCGATCGCCGATTTGCAATAGCTCATAGCGGAAAGCTTAAGCGTGATCTTGCCGTTCACATTAACGGTAAACTCTTTTGTCAGGTCAAGAGCGCTGATGCCGTTGATGTGAACGCAGTAATCAAACCCCCCGATTTCGGATTTTTCGACCTCTGCCGCAGTATCATTTACAAGAACGGTCAGTCGTGCAGCAGTCGAAAAACGGAGCAGCATGTCGGTCTTGTAGTCAAGACGCAACTGAACGCCGATATCCGCGATTTTCGCATCGTAGCCAATGCGTTCGGACGCATAGCTATTGAACACACTGTCATCGGTAGCAAGATCGGCGTACTTTGCGGTTTCGGCATAATCCTTGCCGATTTCCCAACCGTTGAATTCGGCACACACTATCTGTGCGAAGTGGCCGTAATTAAGCAGTGTCCTGATAACATTCTTTTCTTTTTCAGTCACAGTTTCATCGTTCAAAAGCGTCTTGCCGTATTTTTCTGCCGAATTGCTTTTTGAAGTAATGACATCACCGTTTTCATCGCAGACGGTAAGTGTTACAGGTTCGGAAAGCTCAATGGATGAGAGATCATATTTTGCAAGATATCTGCCCTCATGATCTTTTTCGCATTCGCTTATTTTGTATGTCACGGTATCGCTTGTACGTGAAGTGAGCTTAAAACTGCCGTCAAGGTATTTTTCGGGAACGACTGTATGAAAGACAAGCCCTATCTCACCGTTCAAAACAAGGTTGAGTGCGTTTATATCCACGCTTTCGCCGTAGGCGGCATTCACGACAACACCTTCGGCAATCGTTACATCGGTTTTCTGCTCGGCGTAGATGTCCGCACCGTTTTGTGCGGAATTGTTTGCAAAGGTCACGCCGTTTACGATTACATTTCCGCCCTGTTCGCAGTAGACAGCACCGCCCTTTGAATTGTTCGCCGTCAGCTTACAGCCGGAAATAACAACCGGCTCATCCGCCGTACCGTCAAGAATAAGCGCGCCGCCTTTTTCCACACGGAAAAGACCGCCGTAGGTATTCACCGCATTGCTGTTGCCGTAAAAGGTGGAATACTTTACCGTCAGCACGCCGCCGTTTTTGATCGTGAAAAGCGGTGCATTTTCCCCTGTATATGAAATTCTGTTGATTCTTGCGCTGAAGCCATCCTTACCCAGAACAAGCGTAATATTCTTTGTTATCTCCACACCGTATCTGATTTCCAAAAAATCGGATGTGTTGCCGTCCTGTGTGATCACAGAGCCGATATCGTCAGCCATATCAATAGCATCGGCAAGTGTGGATGCCGGATGACCGTCCACATCGAACTGCGGGTTAATGGCGAATGCAAATGTATTCACTGACAAAGCACCGATGAGCAGCACCACGCACAGCGCCACAGCCAATACTTTACCGATTTTTTTATTCATATAACACGCTCCCTATGCTCCGAACGCGAGTTTTTTTGAATCACCGCACTGATCCGCAAAATCCTGCACCCGAAACGTATATTTATGACCGTTATGATTATAGCATAAATCCAGTGCAAAATCAAGGGCTTGTTTTTGCGGTTCTTTTCTTATTTTCGTGAAAAAATAATAAGCAACATCAAGCCCATGCGTCTTTTTCGACGCATGGGCTTGACTGTCCCGTAGAGTGCGGTGTCCCCGACGCACCGTTATACGCGTCCAAACAACGGGCAGGAGGCAAAGCCATTATCCCGGCAAACCCCATTGTGTCATTGCGAGCATCCGCAGGATGCGCGGCAATCCATGTTCGACATAAAGTAACTTTTGTATTGTATCTGGATTGCCACGTCGCTTCGCTCCTCGCAATGACACAATGAAGTTTTACAGATTAATTAATTTGTTTCCTGCCCGTGGCTTGGATGGCAAACAGAAGAGGTTGATAAAAATTCGCTCGGCAACGTTCACGCCGAGCGAATTTGTTATAAAAAGCATTAAAAGTTTTTTGCCGAGCTTTTTTTCAAAAAAGCTCGCAGGGTGCGGGACAGCGTCC
>JAZRZN010000022.1:0-30625 GCA_045601365.1 Clostridia bacterium
TGGGAGAGCGTCTGCCCTACAAGCAGAATGTCATAGGTTCGAGCCCTATTGTTCCCACCATATTGGTCCGGTAGCTCAGCCGGTTAGAGCGCTAGCCTGTCACGCTAGAGGTCGTGGGTTCGATCCCCATCCGGATCGCCAGAACAGCATCGCATTGCGGTGCTGTTTTTTTATCCGAAAGTTGAACTGACAAGCAAAAAAGTTACGCAAAAAAGTGCGATATATTGACTTTAGGTACGAGCAATGCTATAATGATTGCGAAAGTGTTGCGAAAGGAGAACGGAAAATGAAGATCGTAACAAAAGAATTGACTTGTATAATGCAAAACAGTGACAGTCTGCATTCATATTTCGGATGGCCGAGCATCGCAAAGCTCAAAAACGGCAAGCTGGCGGCAGTAGCTTCGGGCTTCCGTCTTGCGCATATATGCCCGTTCGGGAAAACGGTTATCGCCTACAGCGAGGATAACGGCAGAACATATACTCCTCCCGCGCCCGTTATCGACACCTGTCTTGATGACCGCGACGGCGGGATAGGCGTTTTCGGCAAAAGCGGTGTAATAGTCACATCCTTCAACAATACCGTTGAGGAGCAGAAAAATTATCTGAGCTACGAAGCCTATCACACGGGCGGAAAGAAATTCGATGATTATAAAAAGGGCTATTTCGGCGTAGTGGATAGGGAAAAGGAAGCGGAACAGCTCGGCTCGGTATTCAAGATAAGCAACGATCACGGCGTGACGTTCGGGAAATTGAAAAAAAGTCCGATCTCGTCACCGCACGGTCCGATAGAGCTTAAAAACGGTACGGTACTGTGGGTCGGCAGAACATTTGCGCAGGAGGGCGAAAACGACAGAATATGCGCGTACAGCATCGAGCCTGACGGCAGTATGGCATATATCGGTGCTATCCCGAAGATCGAAGACCCGATTGACGAAAGCAAATTCGCCATGAGCTGTGAGCCGGATACCGTGCAGACCGACAGCGGTGCGTTGATCTGCCACATAAGAGTGCATTTCGGAAAGGTCATGACGCTGTATCAGTCAAAATCGTACGATCTCGGCAAAACATGGTCAACCCCGGTGCGCATCATAGACGAGGATGCAGGCGGCCCCGCACAGCTTTTGAAGCTTAAAAGCGGAATGCTGGCCTGCTCATACGGCGAAAGATCCGAGCCGTTCGGCATCAAGGTGATGTTTTCTTCCGATGAGGGCGAAACATGGACGAACACTACCCGCATTTATAACAACAACGGTATTTCAAGCGACATCGGCTATCCGTGTACCGTCGAGCTTGATAACGGCGAGCTGTTGACGGTTTTTTACGCAAGAGAGAAAACTGACGGAAACGCAAAAATATTTCAGATAAGGTGGAGCATGGACAATGAAAATTAAAGGAATATTGCCTGCTATCGTGACGCCGTTTGACGCAAGCGGTGCATTCGATCAAAAAGCGATGGAGGCACTTATTGAATCACAGCTTAAGGAGGGCGCGCAGGGCTTTTATGTACTCGGCGCGACCGGGGAAGGCATTCTGCTTAACGAAAAGACCCGTATGGAAGTGATAGAAGTTGCCGTCAACGCGGTAAACAGGCGCGTGCCGGTGATATGCCATGTGGCATCCATGAATTATGCCGAAGCAAAAAGACTTGCAAAGCATGCCGAAGCTATCGGCGCGGATATGATATCCGCACTGCCGCCGCTGTTCTATCACTACACCGAGGACGATATTTACGGGTATTATAAGGGCATCGCAAACGCATCGGCTTTGCCGCTTATGGTATATAATCATGCATCGGCAAACGGCGGACTTTCGCCGGAAATGATAGGGAAAATATTCAAAATAGATAATGTTACCGCGGTAAAGTGGACGATACCGAATTATTACCTGCTTATGCGCGCAAAGGATGTCACCAACGGCGAAATAAATGTCATCAACGGACCTGACGAAACGCTCCTGCAAGGCTTGTCGGCAGGCTGTGACGGCGGTATCGGTACGACATACAATGTTATGCTTCCGCGATTCGTAAAGCTGTATAAGGCGTTCACCGAAAACGATATGGCGGGCGCACTCAGCATCCAGAACGCCATAAACAAGGTTATCCCGGTTATATGCAAATATGAAATGATATCAGCCGCCAAGTACATGTGCGGGCTTAAGGGCATCGACGTCGGATGTGCCGCCGCTCCGCTCCACAGGTATACTCCCGAGGAAGCCGCGGCACTTGAAAATGAGCTTAAAGAAGCCGGGTGGAAGGCATAGATATGACGGTGGATACTGTTAAAAGGCATGTGATGCACACCATATTACTGTGTTTTTGATTAAAACCTTACGGTACTATTAACCGAATAAAGATGTTTTGATTTGATCCTTGCATTGCTGAGAATTGCCATGAAACATCAATTTTTTCACGAAAAAAGAAAAGAACCCGAAGAAGAACATCTTTACTTTTACGGCAGATTATTGTATACTGATAACAATAAATATTGAGGAGATGTCGCATCGGATATTTCGAATGCGTATCGGGCATTCGGGTTCCGGGCAATAATAAACAACATGCTTTTCGATGATATTACGATAATTGACGAAAATTTTGATGTGCGTGAGCATTACTTTGTCGGCATTAAGGGTGACAGGATAACGTATCTGGGTGCAAGCAGACCGAAAGAGGATTTCGGTGAAATATACAAGGGCAAAAACAAACTGCTCTTGCCTGCGTTTTACGATCTGCACAGCCATCTGCCGATGGTGCTTTTGCGCGGCTACGGTGAAAACCTGCCGCTGATGGATTGGCTGAACACCAAGATATTCCCGTTTGAAGCGGGGCTGACGGATGACGATATGTATTATGGCTGTCTTATGGGCATTGCCGAAATGCTTCGTTTCGGCATCGGCGCGGCAAGCGAGATGTATCTTTCGCAAAAGCCGCTGTGCCGGGCGTTTCTTGAAAGCGGCGCAAAGGGCAACGTTTCGCGCTGTGTGAGCTGTTTTGATCCCGACACAAGCTATTTCGATATGCCGCAGTACAAAGAGGTCACCGAAAGCATAGCCGAGTTCAATAACGCCGATAACGGCAGACTGCGTGCGGAATTTTCGCTTCACTCGGAATACACTTCAACCGAAAAGGTCGCACGCGGCATGGCGGAAGCCGCTCTGAAGGCAGGCTCGTCGATGCACGTTCACGTTTCGGAAACATCGGGCGAGGTCAAAGCATGCAAAGCGCGTCACGGCGGCAAAAGTCCCGTAAAATATCTTGCGGATATCGGTCTGTTCGACGTACCGACCGTCGCGGCGCACTGTGTGCATACGGATGATGAGGATGTAGCGATCCTCAAGGAAAAGAATGTTACCGTCGCGGCGAATCCAAAGAGCAACTTAAAGCTTGCAAGCGGAGTTTCGCAGACGGCAAAGCTTATCGGCGCGGGAGTGAATGTCGGCATCGGCACGGACAGCGTCGTCAGCAACAACAATCTCAATATGATCGAAGAAATGCGTTTCTTCAATCTGCTCCAGAAAGGTGTGAATTATGATCCGACGCTCATCACGCCCAAGCAAACGCTGTATGCCGCTACGCGCGCGGGCGCGCTCGCACAGCACCGTGACGATTGCGGACTTATAAAAGAAGGTTTTAAGGCGGATATCACCGTGCTTGACACCGATAAAATATATATGAAACCCGTACACGGTATGCTGAATAATCTTATATATTCGGCGCAAGGCACTGACGTAGTGCTGACGGTGGTTGACGGCAGAGTGCTGTACCGCGACGGAAGCTATCCGACGCTTGACATTGAAAAGATCACTTACGAATGCGAAAGATCGTGCGTAAGAATACTGAACGGAATGAGGTAGACCAATGGATAAATGTACCGCGGTGATATTAGCTCCGATGGATTGCGAATGCGAACTGCTCGTTTCAATGCTTGAAGAAAAGCAAGAGATGCAATTGCACGGTTATCTCTGCTATGAGGGCACACTTTACGGGACTCCGGTTGTTGTCGTTCGCTGTCTCATAGGTACGGTAAACGTAGCCGTTTGCACCGCACTGATGTTAGAAAAATATTCGCCGGAATATGTTATACTTCAGGGAACGGCGGGCGCGCACGATCCCGAGCTTAAGCAAAACGATATCGTCATAGCGAAAAACACCGTTCCGCTTATGCGTTTCGTTTCGCCGAAGCGCAATGCAGGCGAGGGAAGCGATCCGTTCTCGTGGAGCGATCTCGGCATACAGGCATATTCGGCAAAAACCGACAAGACCGCATTCGTTCATTCGTTCAGAACGGATGAAACGCTTGAAAAGCTTGCGTTATCCGTTCCGTACAGCGCCGGACGGGTAATTTCGGGCAATATCGGCACATGCGATGCATGGAACAGAGAGCATGACATGATATTGCACTGTCGCAACACCAAGGAAACCGAATGTGAGGCGATGGAAGGTGTTGCCGTCGCGCAGGTATGCGGGATGTACGGCGTGCCGATGACCGAAATAAGAGTGATAAGCAACAATGAGCTTAATGAAAATGAACGCTTTGCAAAGGATACGGCACTCAACTGTCAGAAATTCGTTGCGGAGCTTGTAAAAAAGCTGAACGGCAAATAATGAACGAATGTGTCAAAAATCAAAGTTTTTTCACTTGACAACATATAAAAAAAGTAATACAATAAGTGCGTAAGGCAGACCATGCTTTGCCTCTCCATTTGCGCTGACGGAATGTGAATCGACACAGTGCGCTTTTGGGGACATATTTACCGACCGTCTGGGTAACTCTATGTAAGGGTTATCCTTTTTTTGTCTCGGAATTTATGAAAGGAAAGTGATTTTTATGGATTTTGAACAGTGGAACGGATTTCAGACAGGTGATTGGAAAAACGAAATAAACGTTCGTGATTTCATCGAAAAAAACTTTACTCCGTATACGGGTGATGCGTCGTTCCTTGCGGGACCGACAGAGCGCACAAAGAAGGCTCTGGCGGAGCTTGAGCGTCTTAAGAAGCTTGAGCAGGAGCGCAACGGTGTGCTTGACGTTGATACGGAGACCGTATCGTCCCTGTGCAATTACAAGCCGGGATATCTTATTGATGAGGATATCATCGTAGGCATGCAGACGGATGCGCCGCTCAAGCGCAGTGTCAACCCGTTTTGCGGCATCCGCATGGCGCGTACCGCCTGCGAGGCTTACGGCTATAAGCTTTCGGATAAGATCGAAAACAAATTCAAATACCGCACCACGCACAATGACGGTGTTTTCAGAGTGTACACCGACGAAATGCGCGCCGCGCGTCACTGCGCACTGCTTACGGGACTTCCCGATGCTTACGGCAGAGGCAGAATAATAGGTGACTATCGCCGCATCGCGCTTTACGGCATCGACACGCTTATTGCCGAAAAACAGAAGGATAAAGCAAAAATGGGTGAAAACTATATGAGCGCGGATAATATCCGTTTGCTTGAGGAGCTTTTTCAGCAGATAAACTTCCTCGGCAAGCTTAAGGATATGGCAATGACCTACGGTTACGATATATCCAAGCCCGCGACGGACGCGCGTGAGGCGATACAGTGGACGTATTTCGGATATCTTGCCGCCAACAAGGAGCAGAACGGCGCGGCAATGTCGTTCGGACGCACCTCCACATTCTTTGATATCTACATAGAGCGCGATATCAAAAACGGCGTTCTCACCGAAGAAGAAGCGCAGGAGCTTATCGACGACCTCGTACTCAAGCTGCGCTGTGCGCGTCATCTCCGCACGCCCGAATACAACGAGCTGTTCGGCGGCGACCCGATGTGGATAACCGAAAGCGTCGGCGGCATGAGCCTCAACCACAAGACACTTGTAACGAAATCATCGTTCAGAATACTCAATACGCTTTATAATCTCGGACCTGCACCCGAGCCCAACCTTACGGTGCTTTGGAGCTATCTGCTTCCCGAAAACTTCAAGAAATTCTGTGCAAAGGTTTCGTGCGATACGGATGCCATACAGTACGAAAGCGACGACCTCATGCGCCCGCAGTTCGGCGATGACTATGCTATCGCGTGCTGTGTTTCGGCAATGAAGGTCGGCAAGCAGATGCAGTTCTTCGGCGCGCGTACCAACCTTGCAAAGCTTCTTTTGCTTTCGATAAACGGCGGTGTCGATAACATGTTCGGAACGCACATCGGTCCGCAGATGGAGCCGATGCAGGATGAGATCCTTGACTATTCAAAGGTCATGGAGCGCTTTGAGATATATCTGCCGTGGCTGTGCAGGCTCTATGTCAACACGATGAACACCATCCACTATATGCACGATAAATACGCCTATGAGAAAACTCAGATGGCTCTCCACGATACCGATGTTGAACGTCTTATGGCGTTCGGCGTTGCGGGACTTTCGGTAATAACCGATTCGCTTTCGGCGATAAAGTACGCCAAGGTAAGACCGATACGCGACGAAAACGGTATAATAGTCGATTTCGATACCGAGGGCGATTTCCCCAAGTACGGCAACGATGATGACCGCGCCGACGAAATAGCACAGGACATGCTTGTGCGCGTGCATACGGAGCTTAAGAAAACGCCTGCATACCGCAACGCGCGTCATACGCTTTCGGCGCTTACGATAACCTCAAACGTAATGTACGGCAAAAAGACGGGTGCCACTCCCGACGGACGCAAGAAGAGCGAGCCGTTCGCGCCCGGAGCGAATCCCATGCACGGACGTGAGACCAACGGTGCGCTTGCATCGCTCAACTCGGTATCAAAGCTTCCGTATTCATCCGCATCCGACGGTATTTCAAATACCTTCTCTATCGTTCCCGAGGCACTCGGCAAGACCGAGAGCGAGCGCATCGACAATCTTGTTGCGATACTCGACGGTTATTTCCTGAACGATGCGCACCATCTCAACGTGAACGTGCTTAACCGCGAAACACTGCTTGACGCATACGATCATCCCGAAAATTACCCGAACCTTACCATCCGCGTTTCTGGCTACGCCGTAAACTTCGTAAAGCTTTCGCGTGAACAGCAAAAAGAAGTGATAATGCGTACGTTCCATACCTCTGTTTGATATGAACGGACGTATACATTCATTCCAGAGCCTCGGCACGGTGGACGGACCGGGCGTGCGCTGTGTGGTATTCATGCAGGGCTGTCCGCTTCGGTGTATTTGCTGTCATAACCCCGATACATGGGAATTTTCCGGCGGCGAAGAGGTCGAATGCGGCGCTCTTGTAAAAAAAATACTGAGATTTGATTCATATATAGCCGAAAAAGGCGGTGTGACCGTTTCGGGCGGCGAGCCGCTTATGCAGGCGAAATTCGTGACCGAGCTGTTCATGAAGCTCCGTCAGGCGGGCATCCATACCGCACTTGACACGTCGGGATGCATATTCAATAACGATGTCGCAAGGCTGCTTGAATACACCGATCTCGTTTTGCTCGACCACAAATATGCGGATAAGGTCGCGTACAGGGAAAATACGGGTGCGGATATGGAAGCGGTGGAACGCTTTCTGCGGGAGCTTGACGACCGCAATATAAGCACATGGCTTCGCCGCGTGATAATCCCCGGCAAAAGCGATGATGAAGCCTCCGTCAAAAAGCTAAATGAGCTTGCACTCGGCTTTCCGTGCGTAAAAAAGATAGAGCTGTTGCCGTTCCGCAAGCTATGCATCGAAAAATACGAAGCGCTCGGCATACCTTTCCCGCTGGCAGACACGCCAACTCCCGATCAGGCAAAAATGGACATACTGAATGCCATTATAAGCGAAAAGCTGAAATGACCGATACGGGAAGGGAAAACCCGTAAATTTATAAAATGCTCCGAAAATTATACTAAAATTTGCAAAAAACTTATTGAAATACAGAAAAAACTGTGATACCATAATTGACGAAACAGTTATTTGTTATAAAATACTTAACGGAGGAAACACATATGGCAACACAAGTTAAAAGCACTTCAGATAAACAAAAGAACTCATCGGAAACACATGAAAAATTTTCAAATCTGCAAACCAAATTCGAAGCATACACAGGAAACGAGCCATATCTTTTTGTAAGCTATTCCCATAGAGACATAGACAAGGTTTATCCCATACTCGATGCTTTCTATGATAAAAAATACAGAATATGGTACGATGAATCATGTGAAACGGGTAATGACTTCAGAGATGAGCTTCGTGAAAAAATCAAAAAAAGTGAAGCAGTATTACTGTTTGTATCAAAATCATCAATGATGTCGCCTTTCTGCGGCATGGAAATAATCGTTGCACGCGAAAACAATAAGAAGCTGTATCCTATTTATTTGGATGATGTCGAAGTTCCGCCTGCATTTTCGATCCTTTTGTCAAATACTCATCACGGAACGGCAGAAAATATCGACAAGCTCGTAAAAGCCATGCTCAGAGATCTGCCTGCCGTAACAATGGATCGTTTGACTACCGAAAACGGCATGCTCAAGAGATGCGAGGATAACGGAAAAAGCATTTCGGTAGATGAGGGTATACGGATAATATGTGACGACGCCTTTAAGGGCAGATCAGCTCTCCATAAGATAGAGTTGCCGGATTCTTTGGAAACGATAGGCATCGAAAGCTTCCGCGGATGCAGTAATATCGAAGAAATGATCATTCCCGACAACACCGTGAAAATCGGCGAAAGTGCGTTCCGCGACTGCGTGAACATGCGTTCACTTACAGTCAAGAACAGTTGTATAAAAATCGGCGAGCGGGCATTTGAAAACTGCTCATCGCTTGAATATGTTGTTTTGCCCGAAGGACTTACCGAAATATACGGCGGCGTTTTCAACAGCTGTAAATCATTAAAATCAATCACATTACCGAAAAAGCTGACGATAATAGGCGAAAGTGCATTCTCCGACTGCATTGCTTTGACCGGCATAGAGATCCCCGAGACCGTTACGAAAATAGACGATCTGGTCTTTAACGGATGCTTGAATCTGACAAAGCTTACAATGTTTGAAGGTCTTAAAAAGATCGGTAAAGCGGCATTCAAGAATTGCAAATCTTTAACAGAGGTCTTTTTACCCGCAAGCGTATCAAGCATAAGCGATGCGCCGTTCAGGGGATGTGAATCGTTAAAATCAATAAAAGTTGACCGTAAAAACAAATACTACAAGTCCGAACCGAATAAGCGCGAAGGCAACGATCATGTATTGTTCAATAAAAATAAATCGGTCATTATTGCTTATCCCGCAAGTAGCAGAGAAGTGCAGTATGATATCCCGGACAGCGTAATGACGATAAGCGATTGGGCATTTTGCGAATGCAAAAAGCTCAACAGGATAACCATACCCGACAGCGTTTATGAGATCGGCGAAGGCGCATTCAGCAATTGTGTATTGCTTGATGAAGTAGAGATACCCGACAGCGTGGAAAAGATAGACGATTGCGCTTTCAGGGGATGCACAAGCCTTGAAAAAGTCGTTATACCCGATTCCGTTAAAGAACTCGGATGGGGCGTGTTTGACGGGTGCGAAAACACCGTTACCGTTTATTGTGACGAGGGTTCTTTGGCGCAGGAATATTGCAGGCGTAACGGAATTTGTGAAAAACGTATTTCGGATAAGGAAATTGTTTAATGAAAAACAGCCTGGAAACATTGGGAAACCGTCTTTTGGAATTCATCAAAAAAAATGCAGTTATGGTCATTGCGCTTTTGGCGGCGACCGTCACATGCTTTTTTGTTCCGATAGATAAAGAATACATCGGTTATTTTGACTTCAAAACTTTAGTATGTCTGTTTTGCGTTCTGGCGGTCGTATGCGCATTAAAGAATATCAATTTTTTCTATATCCTTGCTAAAAAAGTTGTCCGATTATTCAAAAATGCACGGTTGAGTATTCTTGCGTTGGTATACATAACATTTATCGGTTCAATGCTGATCGCCAATGATATGGCATTGCTGACATTTTTACCGTTGGGGTATTTCGTTCTGACTACTACCAAAAAAGAAAAATATATGGCGTTTACATTTATCATGCAAAACATTGCCGCTAATTTGGGCGGAATGCTGACACCGTTCGGGAATCCGCAGAACCTGTACCTGTATACCAAATTCGAGATCCCGAATTTGGAATTTATGAAGATCATGGCACCGCCATTCATTTTCTCAATTACTTTGATAACCGTTTTCTGCATCGTATTCGTAAAGCCCGAGCCTTTGGAGCTTGATGATGAAAAAGTCAGTCTTGATGTCAAAAAAGCGACAGTATATCTGGTTTTGTTCGTTCTGGCGATCGCTATAGTATTCCGTGGGATACCGTATTTGGTCGGGCTGATAGTTATTCCGGTAGTTTTATTCTTTATTGACCGAAAAGCATTGAAAATGGTTGACTATCCGTTATTGTTCACTTTTGTCTTTTTCTTCATTTTTTCGGGGAACATGGCGCGGATAGGTGCAGTGCGTGAGTTGTTTTCGGGGTTACTGCAAAAAAGCACATTGATTTTCAGTACGTTGTCGTGCCAATTTATAAGCAACGTTCCGTCAGCCATCCTGCTTTCTCAATTTACAACCAATTATCCCGATTTGTTGGTCGGTGTGAATATCGGCGGTGTAGGTACGCTGATCGCTTCGCTGGCAAGCCTGATAACATTCAGGGAATATGTAAAAAACAATCCCGGCAAATCAAAATATTACATCAAGCTCTTCTCCGCTTTCAACTTTACGTTTTTGTTTTTGTTAGTCGGATTTACGGAGCTTTTGAAAATGATTTAGTTTTTGAAATATCAAAATGTAAGAGGTCTGTTTCTTTGAAACACCTGTAAAAAACAAACACCGATTGCCGTGATATGCATCGGTGCTTGTTTTTTTCAGCCCGTGCTTTTGGGGGCATTTTGCCTGAAAGTACGGTTTTGAATGTTTCCTGTGATCTGCTCAATATCCGTCAGCTCACGGCTTCAAGAAAAAACCATTTTTGTAAAATCACTGTAGTTGCTTTAAGCACAAAAATATGATATACTTACACTATGAACAATATCCGATATGAAGGAATTTCCATGAATGCTAAAAAAATAACATATTCGGCGGTATGCCTTGCACTTGCTATGGTACTGCCGTTCATCAGCGGGCAGATACCGCAGATAGGCAACATGCTCGGGCTGATACACATACCTATATTCTTATGCGGGTTTTTATGCGGTTGGAAGTGGGGACTTGCAGTCGGCTTTATCGCACCGATACTGCGTTCACTGATATTTGCTTCGCCCGCGATGATACCCGGCGGTGTGAGCATGGCATTTGAGCTTGCCGCATACGGCTTCTTTTCGGGACTGCTGTACAGAGTATTCCCCAAACGTATACCGTTCATTTACCTTACACTTATTATTTCAATGCTTTGCGGACGCATAGTATGGGGCATTGTTCGGCTGACGGTAGCGGGACTTACACAAACCGATTTTCCGATGTCGCTGTTTATTGCCGGAGCGATAACGAATTGTCTGCCCGGGATCGCACTGCATATAATACTTGTACCGCTGACAGTAATGGCACTTGATGCATCCGGAATGATCAAGGAATGATTGGGACAGGTGCAAAATTGATTTCAAAGGTGTCGGATAAGGGGCGTTTGCCTGATTTTAATAGTTACGATTTATAAAATTAACACATTCGGTAACATATTCATGCGAAAAACTGTTGATTTTTTTCAACGTCGGTGCTACAATATAATAGAATAATTATAAGGTAAACGAAATGCTGGTGGCTTACAGCTATTCAAAAGCATGCCGCATTTACCGAAAAACCCGAAAGGAAGCAAGACAGAGACGTAAGATGTTAAAATCAAAAAAGGGCTTCACCCTTATAGAACTGACTGTGGTACTTGCTGTTACCGCCATTGTCGTTACGATGATCTGCGGATTTATTATCTCGTATCAGAATCAGTCATTGCGAATAGTTAAAAACAGCGATATCATATCGGATGTCAACCGATTCAAGGAGACCGTAGGCCAATGGATAGACGAAAATGACGACGGTGCGACAGTTTTTGATGTTTCATCCCACAAAATCAAGCTCGGAGAAAACAGTCTGTCGTTCGATTCGGGCAAGCTGACGATCGACGGCGGTCCACCGATAGCGTTCAAAACATTGAGCGATTGCGAATTTTCAAAAAGGGATTCGATCGACAACGTGATATATTGCGAGCTTACCGCAAAAGCAGGTAAGCAGGACAGGAAAATACAACTTCTTTTCGATGTTTATTATAATTACTCGAAAGAACGTTCATAAATGGAAGGATGATATATATGAAAAACAGTAAAAAAGGATTCTCACTTGTTGAGTGCATAGTAGCTATCGCAGTGATCGTTATCATAACGACCGCCGCCATCACTACTTTTACCGCGGCACAAGGCGCTACAAACAAGGAATGGGAAAATTATCTGGCAACGACAGCGGCGGACGCATCGGTTTCCGCATTCCAGAGTGCAGATAATCTCGGTGAGTTTGCAAGCAGACTGCCGGACGGCGTAAAGGGGCTCGGCGACACGGCAGGCGGTTTGGAGACCGTCACCCCACAGGCGATCCCGTTTGCCGCTATCCGCGCGTATGAGGAGGGAAAGGTCGTAAAGCTTTTCAATCATCAGCTCGACGTAAATAACGATTCCTACACCGATGCGATCGCAACATTCAATTACGGAAGCCAGCAGACCGAATATAAAAACGATAAGCAATATCTTGACGGCTTATCCTTCTATAACAAAGTGTTGAAGGAATCGGAAAGCAGTGTTCTCACGACAGCCTTTAAGTTCTCACAGACAAAGGGAACTTCCTACATGACCATGGGCGGTGAAAGAACCGATCCAAACGCGGCTACCATTGATTTCAACGACGGAAAGGTTACCATAACCGATAACTCGAAAAAGACCAAATCGTATGAGCAGACCGACCTTGAGGCGTATCTGCTTTCAAAGGGACAGTTCCTCGGCTTTGCCGATAACACCAATGTCGGAAACACCATGTGCCCGACACCCATAATGTATGAAAGCAGTAAGGTATTCTACTTCTATGTCTATCAGCTTGATTACACAAAGAACCCCATCGTTGCCGCCAGGGTAAAGAGCGGAAGAAACTATAAGGTACTGCGTGTTACTTATGATAATGCACCGTTCAGCAGTGCCGATAAAAGCAGCTGGAACACAGAAAAATACATTCATGTAACAAGTGTGAAATTCGACTGGGTACCGCTTGACGATTATACAGGTAACAATACCGAGCAGGCTAAATACAATGAGTATTTTACCGATGACAACGGAGAAAAGTTCGAGGATTTCAACTGGTACGGCTTCCCGCTTTATGCATACTATTGCAACGGCACTATGGACGAAGGCAGAACGCCCGATTGGGAATTGAAGGGCGGTATAATGAATGTTGAGACCTCAAAGAAGCTTGTTTATACCGATTATACACTCAAGTCCGGAGCGGCTGTCAGCTCGCTGAAAATAGATTACGCGCTGTACAAAAACAGCGAGACCTCGGTATACACGGATGAAAACAGCACTCTTCTCTACAAATATACCGGCGGCGATGCCCTGAGTGTGCTTACTTCGCTCGGTATGACGAAAAGAGGCACCGAAGGTGCTTACGATAAGTATCAGAAGGTCAGCGTGACCGTTTCCGAAGTCAATGCAGGCTACTTCTATTATCTTCCCGAGGGTTCTTCTGTCGGATGCTTCATAAATGCTGCTTACTCCGATGCATGGAACGGTGAAAGAAAAATACAGGCATGGGTAATGAATAAGGATGACATTGCCGCGCTGATAAGCAAATCGCCGGAGGAAATAGCCGAAAGCATTACACAGGCACCCACTTATTCCTACAGAAAGGCTTAATCCAATATGTTAAAAGATAAACTGTGCAGTAAAAAAGGAGCGGCAATGGAGTGGGCGATAATATTCGGCTTCGTCATATTCGCTCTGATATTACTGATCACAACTACGCTTTTTTCGATCAGTGTAAAAGTAAGGTTTTCCAAGAATCAATCCCGCAATGCAAGAAATTTTGACCAGATCGGTGAATATTTCGTGCAAGCGGTAGAACAGGGCAAGCCTTTCTCCGAAATACAAAACCTTGATCTTGAAACGCAGAACTTTTTCACGATGCTTGCGGGCAGCGGATACGGCTTCAGCGAGCAGTGCGCAAAAAAGGGAAGCGACGAGTATTACCGTGTGCTGACAGTTCGCGGCGCCGATAACGGTCCGCTGATGACGTTGATCGTCAAGGAGACGGAGGGCAGCTCAAAATCCACCAAGTTTGAGATCGTCGGCCGCTATACAGGCGATAACGTGACCGCAAGGTTGGATTCAAGGCTGCAGGATCTTTCGATAAAATCCTCTGTCACCGATGATTTAAGCGCATTCTTAGAGGCGCGCAATAAATGGCATGACCGTTGTGTCGGAAATATCATCGAATGCACCGTCAGCTTTGACTTGAACGGAGCTTCGGGGACACTCGCTCCGATAACGACGGAGAACAGGACCTGTACATTGCCGGCACCGCCTTCGGAAAAAAGCGGACAGATCTTCGCCGGCTGGTCCGACGGGACGAACACCTATCTCCCCGGCGCATCTTATAATCCGCAGGGCGAGAATACCTTTGTACAGCTTACCGCAGTATGGAAAACAAAGCGCAAGATCACCGCGAACGTTAATTCAAGCTCAGGCGGAACGGTCACCGTGCAAAACAACGGCTTGACCGCAACAAATCCGTTCTACGTTCCCGATGGCTCAGCTATCACAGCGACCTCGGATACATTCTCGGTGTTCGGCTATTCCGTAAAAGCAACGCCCAAAGCGGGGTATGAATTTAAGAGCTGGAGTAACATCCCGACAAGCAATACGATCACGGCGGATAAAACCATTACCGCGAATTTTGAAATCAAAAAATACTCTGTAACAGTCAACGCCGCCGCAGGAGGCACGGTAAGCAGGACCTCGGCGATAACAGGCGTATCTTACGGAAGCACAATAGCCGTAAGCGGCAACAAGATAACGGTAAACGGCACATCGGTGACCGCAAGCGCCTCTACCGGGTATGAGTTTGCGAGCTGGAGCGTATCAAACGGCTATTCCGTTTCGGGTGATGTGACCGTCACGGCGAATTTCCGCGTAAAGACATATAAAGTAACCGTAAGTAGCAACAGTACAACAAAGGGTACTGTAAGCATGAGTGAGGTCACGAATGTTCCTTACAATACACAAATAGCCGTCAACGGGAACAAGATCAATGTAAACGGTACTGAGGTCACGGCAAATCCCAAAAGCGGGTATGCTTTCGATAAATGGAGTGTGTCAAACGGTGCTGCCGTAACGGGTAATATTACCGTCACTGCATCTTGGAAGAATGCGACATACAATATCACGTTCAAGGATTGCGGTAATGCTTCGATGACTTACGACTACAGCACTTCGTCATCAACGAAAACGCTGACGCAACCGTCAAAAACCGGCTATTTGTTCAATGACTGGACGGTCGAATCGGGTAACGCGACCGTTTCGAAAAACTCTCTGAAGATAGCTGCACGCGCGACCGGCGACATAGTTGTAAGAGCGAATTGGGCACAGGCTGTTGGTGTAACCTATAATTATAACGGCGGCTCGGGCAACACAGCTTCCGTTACCGATAAGAGCGGAACGAAAGTAACATTGCCGACAGCGTCAAGAAACGGCTACACATTCAACGGTTGGTTTACAGCCTCAACGGGCGGCAACGAAGTCGGCGACGGCGGCAGTTCATATACGCTTAGTGCCACCACAACGCTTTATGCTCAGTGGACTATAAAAGAATATACGATAAAACTTGACCAAGACGGCGGCAGCGGTGCATACTTAAGCATGGAAACGTACACCATAAGCACGGTCGATCAGACGGTAACTATCAACGGCACAAGCAAAAAAGACGGTAAAGACTTTGAAGAATGGGAAATCGACACCAATTCATCAGGCAAGAGTTCATCGCTTTCCGGCACGACTCTTACGATACCTGCCGGAGATTATGGCGATATCACCATCAAAGCCTCATGGAGCGGCGGCGGCAGTTGCTTCGCATCCGGCACGCTGATAACACTTGCTGACGGCACAAAGAAACCCGCAAGAGATATTACTTACAGCGATAAGCTTCTTTCGTTCAATCATTTTACCGGGCAATACGAATCCGCGGATGTCCTTGTTATCGTTAAATCGGAAGAAAACGTCTTTGAAAAATGTGCGCTTTATTTCGATGACGGAAGCAATATTGAAATCATCAATATGCACGGTCTTTTCGATATTGACGAAAACAAATATGTTATCATAGGTAATTTTAACGCCGATGAGTATTTAGGTCACAGATTTGTGAAATATGACGAAAAAACCGGGAAGAACATTGCGGTCACGTTGTGTCAGCATAAAGTAGTTTTTGAAACCGATACAAAGTATGCTTTCCTTACCGTAAGAAATATCAACCTGATCGGCAACGGATTGCTGACGATGTGCGACGAGATCGAAGGACTTTACAATATCTTCGAATATGATGAGAACCTTGTTTACGATGCTGAAGATATTGCCGAAAGTATAGCGGAATACGGTATTTCTCCTTATGAAGAATGGCAGGACTATTTCACATATGAGCAATATCTGGCATTTGAACTTGATTATGCCGATATCGCCGAAGGGAAAGGGCTTACTACGAAGAAGCAACATCTTGAAACATTCCTGAAGTATTACGACTGTGTTGTAAGATAATGGTGATCCGATCTGTTTCGGTCGCATCTCAAAGTATCTTGCAAAATCAAAAAAAATAAAAGCAGGCGGTGCCGGATCATATTTCCGACACCGCTTGATTTTTGCAAATATACCGTTTGTATGCAATGAGCATTTACTGTCTTTTCTCAAACAAAAAGCTTTTGCGCGGAGGCAACGCGCCGCTTGTATCCTGCCCGAACACCTCGCGCACGGCAAACGGGAATTTAAGCGTGTTCAGCCCGTCGGCGCAGGTGTGGACGAATACATACGATCTGCTTTCATAAATCACGGCATCTTCCTGCGTGTAAAGCGTTATGCCGGCGTTTTCGCAGAAATCCCGTATTTCTTTTGCCGTGATATCAGCATCATCCGGCGTGATGATAAGCTTCGGCAATGGATCTTGCGCGATGCAGTCATGCATGCAGGCGGTTTCGGCGGGCATAAGAAATATATGTGCGTCATAATTTGCCGCCACAGTGTCAAAATCGTTGATGAGGAAAATGTCATACGGAACGCCGCTTGTGCCGAGCGCTTCACGGACGGTATAGCACATGCTTCCGCTGTCATCACTTATGTGATCGTATGCGGTCTCATCGACGAACACCGCAAGGCGCGATACGCTTGAATTATCCTTTTCAAGTGCTTTACTGCTTATTGTGAACAGTTTTCCTATCAGCTCGCGGTACTCATCAGCCTTATACCAGCCGCCCCACATATCGAACCACCAGAATGCGTGACCGTGCGTCAGCGCCCGCGCGAAATGGAGCTTCATTGTTTCAAGTGCAACATTCCGTTCGGGACCGTACCACACAGGCAGGTTGTAATAAGGCATATCGTTCACAGGCACGGTGAGATCGGTGCGTGTGTCGTTTTCGGCAAAATACAGCTTGCCGTGAAGCTTGAGCGAATCTATCGGCGTCATGTTGGCGTGGTCGCGCCCGAGCGCACGCGCATTTGCATACGAAACCGGAGAGCAGAGAAAATCGACGCTGTCATCGTTGAGGATACGCCACAGCGCATGATGGCATGTCTCACGCTTGGGACATTCAAGCGTATAGCCGTAAAATGAGCCGACGACAAGCTTGCCGTCGGTCAGCTTTTTAACAAGGCGCGAAAGCCGTATTATGCGCTCAGCTACGGTCTCCGACATCAGTCTGTAGATATCGCCGCCCTTTTCGCGCAAGCGCACACCGAGCGAGCCCGCCATATCGAGCGGAAACCATTCTTCGGTGTTGCCTCCGGCGATCTGAAAGCCGATTATGTGTTCAAAGTAGTCCGATCCCATAGCGTGCATGATGAATTGCGTCAGCAGGCGTTCGGTTTCTTCCGCCCACTTCTCCGACGCAAAGCAGGCACAAAGCTCTTCGCCGACCTTGGTGTCACACAGCTCGGATGGATTCGCACGCTCCCATGCGCGCGGCAGGTTGACATTTACCCGGGGGAAAACATATGCGTTCGGCACTGCATCAAGCAGCATGCGCATGTTTTCGTCAAATACCTCAAAGCCTCCGCCGTCAAAAATACCTTTCTGTATCGGCGGTAATCCCGTCGTTTCATTTATAGTGCGCGTGGCGAAAAACACAGGCAGTGAAAACAGATCAAAGCCTGTTTCGCCGAAAAAGCGATAATCGTTTTTTTCGGTAAAATACGTTATGTACGCGCATCCCGCGTGAGGTTTGCCGTTTATGAACAAATGCGGAGTGCCGTTATATTCTTTTACGCAGGAATCCATTATTTTTGCTCCATGCATGCACGGATGCTCCACGAATTTTTGTCAAGAAGCTTTTCCGCGGTGTCACCGTCGCATCCGCGAAGCTCACAAACGATGCCTATCATGCGCTTTTTGAGCTTGATGTTCGACGGTCTTAAATTTATCATAAAGTTTTCGTAAACCTTGCCCGTTAAGACCATCGAAGCGGTGGATATCATATTCAGCACGAGCTTCTGTGCAGTGCCTGCCTTGAGGCGCGTTGAACCCGTTATGACTTCTGCGCCCGTGCGTGTACATATAGGCAGATCGCACGCCTTAAGCACTGCGGTATCGGGATTACATGTCAGCCCCGCCGTTATACAGCCGAGTTCTTTTGCCTTTTCAAGTGCGCCGACGACATATGCCGCGCCGCCCGCCGCCGAAATGCCCATTACGACATCGCCGCATTTCGCGCCGTGGCTGACGATATCCGCCGCGCCTGTTTCATAGCTGTCCTCGGCATTTTCCGATGCCGCTACCATACAGCCTATCCCACCCGCTATTATTCCGCAGACAAGCTCGGGTGAAACGCCGAACGTGGGCGGACATTCAGCCGCGTCAACTACACCGAGCCGTCCGGATGTACCTGCGCCGATGTAAAAAAGCCTGCCGCCGTTTTTGATGCTGTTCGTCACGGCTTCTGTCACCGCGGCGATCGCATCACGTTCCTTTTGGACTGCCGCTACAGCAAAGGCATTTTCTTCATTCATGATGTCAATTATCTCGCCCGCGCTCATTTTGTCGATGTGCGTGGTCTTTGGATTGCGTGCTTCGGTTTCAAGCATAAAAATTCACCTCAATCAAAACATTATATATGATTATGATATCACTTTAGTTTTTATATTACAATCAATAATTGCTTGAGTTTTTCGTTTTGCCGCGTCAAGCAGGAGTTTACATGCTTTGAAAGTATAAAAATGAGCCATTATTATGCGGCTCATTTTTACGTTATTCTTCAAATCCTTCAAGCTTGTCGTACAGACCGCAGTTTTTCATGAAGCTGACGTACTTTTCAAGCGTGATACCGTCGCCGATGCTGTCAACGAACTGATTTTCGCCCGAAGCATCACCGTTCCACACGATCTTATAGTATTCTGCCGAACGGGCATCGAGCGTACCGAGCAGCTCCAGCCCGTCGGGCTGAACAGTGCAATCGCCATCAAGAAGCGTTTTGCCGCTGAGCGCATCGGTCACGCTGAACGAAGCATGTATTTCGTTACGCGAATCGTTTGCCGCAAGCAGACGCATTTTTCCGTTTTCATCCGGCTCGTCGAGCATGATGCAGAACGGCTTCTGCGAACGCTTGATATACTCATACGCGAGCTTTTTGGTGCCGTACCAATCGACCACGGCATCGGATATCTGCGGCCAGCCGTCGATGATGTTCCACCAGATGATACCCGTGCGATACCATTTGCCCACGCGGAAATGCTCAATGAAGAATTTCATTGCTTCCGCCTGTGATATCTGACTTTGGAGCGCAAATCCATTAAGCTCTGCGGAGGCACTGCCGAATATCCTCTCTATTTGCCGTGTCATCAGCGGGATGCGGTACGCCCACGGCGCACTTGTCGATACTTCCGGCGAAGCGGCATGGATGAGCCAATGCGGATCGGCGCACACCTTGCCGTCACCGTGGCTGTCAAGATGCTCCTTGCCGATGAATTTTTTAAGTGACGCGGGTGCGGGGCAGCCGTGATAGCCTGTCTCCGAAGCAAAGTGGCATACTGAGTTTTTATTGTAGTAATCGCCCTTGAAGTAATCGCGCGGTCCCCACAGATGATCCTCGGAAATACTTCCGTCTGCGGCAAAAGCCGCTTCGTCGACATACGGCGATGACGGCAGATACGGTCTGTAGCCGTCAAGAGATGCAAGGACATCCTTCAATACTTTTCTTGTTATTTTATTATCGTTTGGATTTTTGCGATGGAGCCTTCTGCCGTCGATCTCGGTGCGGAACCACATCCGTGACCAGTCACATTCGTTATCGCCCGACCAAAGCACGATACACGGGTGGTTTCTGAGCCTTTTTACCGTTGCTTCGGCTTCCTCACGCATAAGCTCACAGAAGCGTTCGTCGTTCGGATATATCGCACATGCCATGGCGAAATCCTGCCAAACAAGAATGCCGTGCGCATCACAGTAATCGTAAAATTCGTCATCGTGATAAACGTTGCCGCCCCAACAACGTATCATGTTACAGTTCAGGTCATTTACCATTTCCAATCCGCGCAGTGTATATTCGCGGTGGCGTGACGGGAACGCATCCGTGGGGACCCAGTTAGTACCGAGTACAAATATTTTTTTGCCGTTTATAATGAAACCGAATTTACCGTTTTCGCCCGCGAGCGACGTGCGTTCAAGCTCGGCGGTGCGTATGCCGTATTTGAGTGTCTTTGTATCAAGCACTTCACCGTTTTTGATAAGCTCAACGGTGATATCGTATAATTCCGGGCTTCCGTAGTTTTTCGGCCGCCAGATATGAGCGTTTTGTACGCGCAGTGTCATGCGTGTTTCGTGCGCATACAGCGTCTGCAAGCCTTCGAACGGATCGTTCCCGCATACGCCCTTTATCCTTACGCTGTATTCGGGATAAATATCGCCGGAAAGCTCAAAGCTTGCGGCGAATGTCACTTCGGCGTAATTTTCATCGTTGCGGACTACCGTCGTAGTAAAGAAATAATCGTCATTTATGCGTTCTTTGTTTTTATAAACGACGGAAACGTCTTTCCACAGACCTATCGAAACGGTGCGCGGCATTATATCCCAGCCGTACATGTACGGTGCTTTTCTTATGGCAAGCGATGCATAATTGTATTTCATTGCCCTTAAATTCTGATCAAGCGGGAATCTTTTTGAATACAGATTCGCAGGCTCGATATGTACAACAAGCTCATGCTTGCCCGCGCAAATGTCATTTATGCAGAATTCATACGGTATGAGCATGTTTTCCGTATGAGCGATAAATTCGCCGTCAACGAATATTTCGGCTGAGGTATCTATGCCTTCGAACAGCAAAAATCTGTCCTTGCCGTTGTCTTCGATCTCAAACTCGGTAAAATACCATACATGTGTGCTTTCAAGCTTTTGCGATTCGAGTATGTTTTCGCCGAAATAAATGTCTTCGGGAAGCTTTTTTGCATTTACAAGGTCAAGCTCAAGGTTGCCCGGAACTGCCGCGGGAATGATCTCATAGCCCGAAGCCATGATCTCCTTGCGTGTTTTGGGGAACACCGTGACGGTACTGTTGTTGGCATATGCCAGTTTCCAAGAATCCAATTTCATTTTTTTCTCCTTTCGACCGTGTGCTATCCGAATATTTTTTCCTCTGCCTGCGCGCAAATGGCGTGATATATCGGCAGATGATATTCCTGTACTTCAAATGTTTCCGTTGCGGGTGCTTTGATTGCAATATCACATATTTCACTGAGCTTACCGCCCTTTTCACCGACAAGACATACTGTTTTTATCCCGAGTGCTTTAGCGGTCTCTGCCGCCGCAACGACGCTTGCCGAGTTGCCGGATGTCGAAATGCCAAAAAATATATCTTCTTTTTTGCCGAGCGCAAGCACGAGCTGAGCGAACATAAGCGATGCGTCAACATCGTTCGCGAAAGCCGTCAGCGATGATGAAAGGCTTGTCAGCGGCACGGCAGGGATACCTTTTTGGAGTTTTTGGTAAAACGGCACATCAAGCTCTTGTTTATCAAGCGGACGCTTGAGCAAAAAGCCCTTCAACAGCTCGCCCGAAATATGCTCGCAATCAGCGGCGCTTCCGCCGTTGCCGCACAGAAGCAGCTTGCCGCCCGAAAAATACATTTCGCACAGTGCGTCCGTTGCCGCGTAAATATCGGCGGCGCACGCCTCAAGTGCAGGATATCTGAGCAGAGCGTTTTTTATATGATCGTTCATTTTATCTCCGTGTCGGCGCGGCGACCGACGAAATATATCAGGAAAGCCCGACCGCAGATTTTGGGCTTTTGTATTTGAACTGTTTAATTTGCTTCGCAATCGGTGCGTCGGGGACGGGCACACCATACGGGATATAGAACATAGTTTGTTTTATTCGTAAGGAACGGCGTCCTCGGAGCTTGCGCAGATGTGAAACAGATTGCAGGGAATTAAAGTATATATTATATCTTTTTTTATCGTGTCATTGTGAGCATCCGAAAGGATGCGTGACAATCCATGTTAAGCAAAAAAGTTACTTTTGTTTTCGGCTGGATTGCCACGGAGCTAACGCTCCTCGCAATGACACAAGGGAGTACGCGAACTGATAAAAATACCTTCCTGCAACTAACACCGCACCATACGGGACATGCGGTTTTATACCGTGCGCGCCGCCGCAAGAGCCGCATAATCGCCTATTTCCTCGCCCAAGCCCGGCGCCGTTATTTCGCATGCCGAGAGTGCGGGCGCAAGTGCTTCGCGCTCAAGAACTTTATACATCGGTTTTTCGATGAGATCACGGCATCGCGCGAATACGCTTCCGATGATTATTTTTTCCGGGTTGAGCAGGTCGATAACTATTGCCAGCCCCTCACCGAGCTTTCTGCCGCAGATGTCAAATACACGCTGTGCGATCTTATCGCCGTTTCGTGCCGCATCGGCAACCGTTTTCACATCGCCGCAGGCATCCTGCCATTCGGGTGCTTCGCCGCGCTGTGACGCTTCACGGGCATAGCTTCGCGCAAGCTCGGAGATGCCGCCGCCGCTGCAAAAGCCTTCAAATGAACCGCATTTGCCGTAGCCCGAAGGTCCGAAAGCGTCAAGCCGTATATGTCCCAGCTCACCCGCGAAACCGTTTGCACCTGAATACAGTTTTCCGTTCAGTATAAGTCCCGCGCCGAGTCCTGTTCCGAACGTCATAAACACCATGCTTTGTGTGCCGCGTCCCGCGCCGAAATAATATTCGGCAAGCGCACAGGCATTGGCATCGTTACACAGCTTGCACGGAACGGACAGTTCACGCTCCAGCAGTTCGGTCATGTGTATTTCGTCCCACCCTGGCAGATTCGGCGGTGAAAGGATGATGCCCTTTTTTTCGTCAAGCGGACCGCCGCATGAGATACCGCATGCGCGTACATCGTGATCCATCAGTTTTTTTGCACTTTTTACAATATCGTCAAGTGTTTCGCTCACACCTGAGGTGGCAAAGCGTATTTTATCCCGTATTCCGTTTTCGTCACCGAGCGTTACAGCACATTTTGTGCCGCCTATGTCAATACCTAAATACATATTTGAACCCCCTATATATTTATAGTAATATTTTTTCAGAATGACTTCAATTCATATTTCACTTTATACACGCAATATTTCAAGAATTTGATTGATTTTATTTGTTTGCCGATATATAATATACGCAGGTGATATTATGTCTGAGCCGCGTCTTGATAAAAATGAATATATAGGTGTGAACAAGCATATAAAGGTGCTGCATCGCAATACCGCATCTTTTCCGCTTCATGCACACGATTATTTTGAAATAGAAGTCGTTCTTGACGGCATTGGCAAAAGTGTTCTGAACGGCAAAGAGTATCAGCTTAAGCGCGGAAGCGTTTGTATGCTCACGCCCGCAGATTTTCATGAGGTCTCGGTAGATACGGAAATGCTGCAATGGAATATTTCGTTCGATGAAACGGTGCTGAACGCCGCCCGGCTTGAAGCACTGTTCACAAGTAGCGGTATGCAGGTGATCGGAGAAGACGATTTGAAAAAGCTTGATGCTGCGGCAGAGCTTCTGAGACAGGAATCACTTTGCGACGGCTGTATACGCCCGCTGATGGAATATATCCTGACACTGCTTATGTCTGATATCGGCGAAAAATCGGAGCTTACGCCCGTGCGCAAGGCAATACTTTATACCGAAACACATTTCCGCGAAAGTCCGACGCTTGCCCGTACAGCGGAATACGCCTGCCTTTCACCGGTATATTTCGGCAATCTGTTCAAAAAAGCTACAGGAAAAACATATGTGCAGTATCTTACCGAACGCAAGCTCAACTGTGCAAAAATGCTTCTTAAAAACGGATTTTCGGTGACGGAAGCATGCTTTAATTCGGGGTTCGGCTCACTTTCGGGATTTTTACACGCTTTCAAGCGTTTTGCGGGCTGTTCACCGAATGAATATAAACACAGTAACAGTTCAGTTGCCAAATCACCTTAAATGTGATATTATAGTATTATGAAAAATACCGCCACTGCAAAAATATTAAAAATATTTCTGTGTTGCATGCTCGTTTTTGTAACGGGTTGTACATCTGCGCCCGCATCGACGGTCGTTTCGCCGTCACCTTCGCAGAGCATAACTGCCGTCCCGTGGGTGACAGTGCCCCCGGCTTCGCCGTCGGTTACGCCGACAGGCACATCGGCGCAAACACAGGATCCGACACCGGCTGTCACCGTTGCACCGAAAGCCACATTCGCGCCGATCAGTGCGAAAAAAGGCTTCCCGATCTACGGTGAAATGCCGGATGATTATGCACTGCCGTATATCGTTAATGTCAACCGATTGCAGAATACCGTTGCGGTGTACAGGCTCGGCGGTGAAAAGCCGATGCTCATAAGGGCATTTACCTGTTCGGTCGGTGTCGGTGAAGACACTCCCGTCGGTACGTTCTTTACAACGCACAAGTATGTCTGGCGTTCACTCTACGGCGGCACGTTCGGACAGTATGCTACGCGTATCGTCGGTTCAATACTGTTTCACTCGGTCCCGTATGAACGTATAAGCAAGGCTTCACTGAAATATGAAGAATATAACAAGCTCGGCACTGCCGCTTCGCTCGGATGCGTGCGCATGACGGTCGATGCCTGCAAATGGATATACGATAACTGTCCGATAGGCACATGCGTTGTCATATATGAAGATAAAAAAGAAAATCTGACAACCGAGCCGATAGAATATATAGATCCCGCATCGCCGTCACGCGTGTGGGATCCCACCGATCCCGATCCGTGCAATCCGTGGCAGATAGCATAGCACAAATCAAGGTAAAAAGCATATTAAGAAAGGATCTCAATATGAAAATAATTATCGCAGGCTGCGGCAAAATAGGTCGCACGATACTGTCAAGTCTTGTCGCCGAGGGGCACGATGTAGTGGCACTTGATACCGACCAGAAGCTGATAGACGAAATATCCAATGTTCACGATGTTATAGCAATCAGCGGCAACTGCGCGGACTGTGATGTTCTGAGCGAAGCCGGCATCGACCAAACCGATATTTTTGTGGCGGCGACCGAGTCCGATGAGCTTAACATGCTTGCATGTTTCCTTGCCAAGCGTATGGGCGCGAAGCATACGATAGCCCGTATCCGCAAGCCCGAATACAATTACAGCTCACTGATGTTTTTGCGTCAGCAGCTCGATCTTTCCATGGCGATCAACCCGGAAATGCTTGCCGCGCAGGAGTTATACAACATCCTGCAATTCCCGTCGGCTGTCAAAATCGAAACTTTTTCGCGCCGCGACTTTGAAATGATAGAAATACGCTTAAAGCCGGATTCCATGCTCGATGGCATGAGTCTGTTCCAGATGCGTGAAAAATTCAAGGCAAAGGTGCTTGTCTGTGCCGTTCAGCGTGACGACGAGGTATTCATCCCCGACGGAAGCTTTGTTTTGAGGAGCGGAGACAAGATAGGTGTTACCGCGACACCGATGGAGATACAAAAGCTGTTCAAGGCGATAAAATATTATCAGAAGAAAGCTCATGATATAATTATCGTCGGCGGAAGCCGAATAGCGTATTATCTTTCAAAAATGCTTTCGACATCCGGCAATTCGGTCAAGCTGATAGAACGTGACCACGATGTTTGCGAGAGCTTTACACACGGGATAGAAAAGCTGACCGTAGTGGAGAACGACGGTACAAAACAGGAAGTCCTCATTGAAGAAGGGATCCGCGATGCCGATGCTTTTGTCGCGCTGACGGGGATGGATGAAGAGAATATACTCGTATCAATGACCGCTTCAACGCTGAATGTACCGAAAGTCATCGCCAAGATCAGCCGTGAGGAGCTTTGCCCGATGGCGGAAAAGCTCGGTATAGATACGATAGTTTCACCGCACAAGATAATTTCCGATGTACTTGTCCGCTATGCACGCGCACTCGGCAATTCTACGGGAAGCAATGTCGAAACACTCTATAACCTGATGGACGGCAAGGCGGAAGCCATTGAATTCCGTGTTTCTCCCGAATTCAAAATGACGGGCGTTCCGCTCAAGGAAATGAAGCTCAGAAAAAACATCCTGATAGCAGGCATCATCCGCGAGCGCAAGCCGATAATACCCATAGGTGACGATGTTATTCTGACAGGTGATCGCGTGATCGTGCTTTCAACGGATCACAAGCTCAGCGACCTTTCCGACATTCTTCGATAAGCCGCATGCAAACCGAGGTATTTTATGAATTATAAAATGATCGTCCACACAACAGGCATGATAATCGGTGTTGAAAGCATCTGTATGTTGCTTTCGTCACTGATCTCGCTGTTGTACGGTGAGGCACACGGAATGTGGCTTCTTATTACTGCGCTGATCGCGGGTGCGGTATTCGGCATAACGCGATTTTTTAAGCCGAAGGATCAGACATTCTTTGCAAAGGAAGGCTTTGTGACCGTTGCGTTCTCATGGCTGTTCCTTTCGCTCATAGGCGCACTGCCGTTTTATCTGAGCGGTGAGATACCAAGCTATATAGATTGTTTTTTCGAAACGGCGAGCGGACTTTCGACAACGGGCGCATCTATCCTTGATGATGTCACAACACTTTCGCACGGAATGCTTTTCTGGCGAAGCTTCACGCACTGGATAGGCGGCATGGGTGTGCTTGTACTTGTGCTGGCGGTAGTGCCGAGTGCAACGGGGCGCACTATCCATATGGCGCGTGCCGAAATGCCGGGGCCCACTGTCGGCAAGCTCGTTCCCAAAATGAAAGATACCGCAAAAATACTGTATCTTATATATCTCGGGCTTACCGCAATAATGATACTGTTGCTCGTCTGCGGAGGAATGAGTGTATTTGACAGCACATTGCTTTCGTTCGGCACTGCCGGTACGGGAGGATTCGGTGTGCAAAACGACAGCATCGCATCGTACTCACCTTATATACAATGGGTGATAACGGTGTTCATGTTTGTTTTCGGAATAAACTTCAATCTGTTTTACCTTATAATTATCGGTAAATTTACAACAGCGATAAAGAGCCGTGAACTGTGGGTGTATACCGGAATAGTGATAGCTTCTGCGGCAGCGATAACATTTGATATTATGCGGTCATTCGGTTCTGCCGCCCCGCGCCACGCACTGTTTCAGGTAGCTTCTGTAATCAGCACGACGGGATATTCCACTTGTACCATAGATGCACTTCCCGCATTCACAAAGGGCTTACTGTTCATACTTATGTTTTTCGGCGGCTGTGCGGGCTCGACCGCGGGCGGACTGAAAATATCGCGTGTGATGCTTTTGATAAAGGTCATCGACAACAGGCTCAAGCATGTGTTGCATCCGCACAATGTCAAGGCGATCAAATTTGAGGGCAAGACGGTCGATGACGATACCGCTAACGGCGTGTGCGTGTACTTTGCGCTTTATATCCTGTGCATGGCGGTACTGTTCCTGTTGCTCAGCCTGCTTGAACCGTTCGGGCTTGAAAGCAATATTACCGCCGCGGTATCGACGTTCAACAACGTCGGTCCCGCTTACGGAGCCGCGGCATCAAGCTATTCGGCATATTCGGGGCTGTCAAAAATATTCATGTCATTTGCGATGCTTTTGGGCAGATTGGAAATATATCCCATACTTATAACACTTTCGCCGTCAACATGGATAAAAAAATAGTATGATTCGTGTGAAAATCATACATTATAAAGGTGATAAAAATTTTACTTGCATTTTTATCGCAAATAAAATATAATGTAGCCACTAAAATAGCCGAGGTGAATAAAACATGTATGTTAAGTGCCCAAGATGTCAGCTTAACTATATCAACGAGGAAACCGAACAGTATTGCAAGGTCTGCCTTGTAGATATGGGAAAGATCCAGGGGCAGCCCGAGCTTGATCTTGACGAGGACTATAAGCTCTGTCCCGAATGTAACGAAAACTACCTTGAAGAAGGCGAGGAGATATGTTATACCTGTCGCCTTGAACGTATGAAGCGCGAAGGCAAATCGGATGATTCGGTGGATTCCTATGAGGATTCCGACGATATGCTTCCCGACAGCGTCGATGATTCGCTTGATGCGATGGCTGAACTTGAAAATGAGGACAGCGAGCGTGAGGAAACCGAAGCGGAGGAATGATCGGATCACGGCAATATCTTCAAAGCATACGCTTATAAAAAACAAGGGCAAAGCCTGCTGAGTCTTACAAAAATTCTCCTACTGCGGTCGGGGAATTTTTTGTTGTACCGTCACACTGTTTAATAAAGCATCTTTTCGGTAATACTTACATTATCGGAGGTGCTTTTAATGTATTCGGGAAAGGTAGATATCTGCGGGATAGATACATCAAAGTTACCGCGGCTCAAAGAGAAAGAGGCAAACGAGTTGCTTGAAATGGCGCACAAAGGCGATATCCTTGCACAAAGCAAGCTTATCAACGGTAATTTGCGGCTTGTTTTAAGTGTTGTGAAACGCTTTTCGAGCAGAGGTGAGAATCCGGATGATCTTTTTCAGGTCGGATGTGTGGGGCTGATAAAGGCGGTAAAGAATTTTGATACCTCACACAATGTAAAGTTTTCAACGTACGCCGTCCCGATGATAATCGGAGAGATACGCAGATTTTTGCGCGATAACAACAGCATTCGCGTTTCACGCTCGGTGCGCGACCTTGCGTACCGTGCCATGCAGGTGCGCGAAAAGCTGCTTTCGGAGACACAGCGCGAGATCTCCAACGAAGAGATAGCCACGGCATTGAATGTGAGCGTCACCGAAGTCGATAACGCACTTGAAGCGGTGACCGAGCCGGTTTCGATATTTGAACCGGTGTTCAGGGACGGCAACGATCAGGTATTCGTGGTGGATCAGCTCAGTGATCCCGCTTCGGGTGACGGAAAATGGACGGAGCATCTTGCACTGAGACAGGCGTTGACAAAACTTGATAAACGGGAGTATAATATAATACGAATGCGATATTTTATGGGAAAGACCCAAATGGAGATCGCTGAAAGCATAGGGATCTCACAGGCGCAGGTGTCGCGCCTTGAAAAATGTGCGCTTGAGCGCATGAAAAAGCTTATGTAACGGAGATATCATGAAAAAGCATATACCGAATATTCTTTCATTTTTAAGGTTAGCACTTTGCCCGTTGTTCATATGGGTATTCTTTGTATATTCTCCCGAGTGGTCATTTATAGTTTTCGCGTGCGCATCACTGCTTGATGTATTCGACGGTTTTCTTGCGCGCAAGCTTGATGCGATAAGCATGCTCGGTAAAATAATAGACCCGCTTGCCGACAAAGTGCTTCAGCTCAGTGCAGTAGTTTGCTTCACCGTGAACGAAACGATACCGTGGTTCATCGTAATAGTGCTTGGGCTCAAGGAGCTTACTATGCTCATAGGTGGCGGCATCATTTCAAAAAAGCGGAATGACATGGTATATTCCAATACGTTCGGAAAGATCGCATCATTCTGCACTTCGTTCAGCCTGTGCATGATGTTTTTTGTCAATGGGGTATTCAAGCCCATCGCACTTATTATTTATATCGTTCTTTATGCATCGGTGATACTCAGCCTCGTTTCACTCGCACAGTATGCTTATATTACCGTGATCCGACCTAATAACGATTGACCGTGTTTTTTGCGGCGCGTCACGAAAAGACCTTGAAATCAGACTGATAATGATAAGATCAGCCTGATTTTTTGTTTTTATGCACAAAAAAATAACAAATACATCAAAAAGTTATTGACAAATTGTTTCGGGGGGGGGTATAATGGGAGAGTAAATTATTGTCCTGTGCTATGCTTGTGTCGGCATATCGCCAAGGACTAAAAAGAAAGGAAATGAAAGAACATGAAAAAGACATTAAGTGTCATCCTTGCACTTGCGCTTTTCGTATCATGCTTCGCCATGATGGGAACTGTCGTGTTTGCGGATAACACGAATCCCGAACCCGATGCAGACGGGTGGATAACCCTCGTGAATGAGGATTTCTCG
>JAZRZN010000023.1:0-23713 GCA_045601365.1 Clostridia bacterium
CTGTTCGTCAGGCTACGATTTCGCTATTGCTTCTTCTCTCCCACACCTCACGATGTGAAACTTGCAAGTCGCTTTCAAGTTCGTCGGTAACTACGCCTCGGTGGACTTTCACCACAGAGCATTGATATGCCCGTCATACTAACAAATTCGCTCGGCGTGAACGTTGCCGAGCGAATTTTGTGTTATGCTGCACACCGTATCCGTATGCTGATATTTGCCATAACCGCTCGGGCGACCACAGGTCGCCCCTACTTCCGCCAATGCGATTTGCGTAAAAATACCACGGGCAGGAAACGAAGCAATTATGCCGAAGAACCCCTATCGTGTCATTGCGAGCATCCGCAGGATGCGTGGCAATCCATGCTTTACATAAAGTTACTTTTGTTTGCGTCTGGATTGCCACGTCGCTTTGCTCATCGCAATGACACAAGAAAGTACGCAAAAGGATAAAATGTATATTCCTGCAATAAATATCGCGTGTGGTGCGTCGGGGACGCCGCATCCTACGGTCACAGCGGCGCGAAGCGCAATAAAAGTTTTTTGCCGAGCTTTTTTTCAAAAAAGCTCGCAGGGGTCAGGGGGGGCAGAGCCACCGTGCGGACGGGGGCAGAGCCCCGAGAGAGGCGTCAGCGATCGCCGAAAAAGTGGGCGTATGCGGCATTGACGAAGCTGCTCATGTGGACGGGTGATTTATAGCGATGATCTGCGCCGTCGGTCGCAATGAACGGTATCGCGTTGCCGTCGGCGAACCTTTTGACGTCATCGAACGGCACTGTTTCGTCGTTCGTGCCGTGGATGATAAGGAGATCATCACCAAAGCCCGAGAAATCGAATGCGGTGATATCATTCGCTTTAAGCTCATCAATAAACTTTTTCGTGACCTTGATTTTTTTATCGAAGCCCGCCATCACACTTTTTGTTTTGTTGAGCTTTTTTATGTCATCGGCTGAAATGATCGTTTCGGTAATGAGCCGATGCATCGTCACCGCCGGACACCGCAGTACGGCTTTTTCGAACGGATCGCCGTGTTCGCGGATATATTTCAGCAAAATGTAGCCGCCGAAGCTTTGAGTGCATGCGTAAAGGTGCGTTGCCTTGAGCTTTGTCCGCGCGTATTCGATGACCGTTGAAAGATAAAGCTCGCATGCGCCGAGGTCGATATTGGGACGCGCGTCAGCGCCGTGGCAGGGGAGATCGTAAGCTATTACGGCAGTTGACTTTTTCAGCGGAAGAAGCTTTTCGGACAGCTTGACGAATGCCGTGCTTTCCTTACTGCCCGAAAACCCGTGCATGCATATGACAACGTTATCAAATGTGAACGAAGCATCGGAGAAAAGCTTGCATTTTATACTGCATCCGTTACTGTTGATGTTAAGATATTTTTCCATAAAATCACCGTGAAGAAGTATAGCATTTAATTATGTGCTTGTCAAAGTTTTTTTGGCAGGGGACACTTTTTTGTGCGTTTTTTTGAAAAAGCAAAGGCACTCGGTTTGAGTGCCTTGCATCATTAAGATTGACTTATGTACTGTATTTTGTGATTCCGCTTATCTTGGTCTTGACCTCAGAAGAGCCGTTTTCTCTGTATTCAACGAACGCATAAGCATAGTACACAGCGTCGGTCGGTCTCGTTTTCTTTGTAAGAACGTACGTTCCGCACAGAGTATTTATAGTGGCAGTTTTGACGGTCGCATTGCCGTCTATATACGCAAACTTATCTTCTTTTGAATACTCATCAAAGATTGTTTCGCTCGCCGCAGTGAGGCAAACATACTTTATACCGTGCTTTACTATCACCGCATCGGAGAACTCGCGTTCCGATACGATTGAGAAGCCTTCGTTATTGTCCTTAACGAACAAATCAAGGTACTGTTCTTTTGTTTCGACCGCACCAAACGAATATACGGCAACGAGGTTCATATCCCTTGTTACCCACACGGAATACTTGCGGTTGTTGGAAACGGTCTTGCCGTTGGTTGTATCAACGCTGTAATCCTTCCAGCAAACGAATTTGCCCTGCGCCGTTGTTGCGGGAGCTTCGACGCTGATAAGATTAACACCCGTGGATGTGTACAAATTTCTGTAAATACCGCCGTTTGTTATGTCAACGATGTTGGTATTTTCCGCCGAAACGGTGAACAACATATTTGCGGTATAGTTGCATGTAACGGAAATATCGCCTGTTTTGTCTTTTATTGTTGCATACAAATTTGCGGCATCGCAGTACGAATCGCCATTATACATAAATCCGGCAAACTGCTTTCCGTACTGAACCGGCGCAACGATATCATCTTCTTTTCCGATATATTCGGTGATTTTTACAAGCTTGTTGCCGATATAGTACCACAGAGAGAGGAAATCTTTTTCTCCGCCACTAAGCAGGACTTTTACGTTTGTTTGCAGATTAGTTATGTTTGAAGTATTCATGATAAACGAAGCTTTTCCGTCATTATCCGGCACAATGATACCGGTGCTTTCGCCGAGCTTTATTCCGGCAAGAACGCTTTCACCGCGCGGATCATTTACTTCCAACGCAACTTTTTTGTTGTCGGGAACAAGATATCCTGTAAAATTTGGGGAGCCAACATTACCGATATATGCTGTTGTTTTTTCTATTTTCTTTCCGCCAACATACACATTTACGTGTTGAAATAGTATTATCTTACTTTTATTTTCAACATGTGCAAACAAAAAAAACCCGGCATTCACGCCGGGCGAATTTTTTCAAAAGGTTTATCTGACGCCTATCACGGCATCGCTGTACTGCATGGAATTATACTTCGGATTGATCCCGTATGATGCGTTGGCAACGGATGCATCAAATGTTATCCCTGCGGGAAGCGGCTCACCGCCAACCGTTCTTACATCAAAGCGGAAGAACATATCCGACACGGAAACATTCTGACCTAAAACCGTCACGCCGTAAGCGCCGACATACACGGGTATCTTGAGTACCGCGACCGCGCCGGCAGGCACAGAATAGAATTTGTATTGGTCTGTCTGCTCGCTCAGTTGTCCTGCCCACAGGTCTTCGCCGCCATCTTTGACTATGCCTTGGAAATCGGCAAACACTTCAAGTGTGCGGTTTGAAGTATTTTTGAATACGAATGTGAATGTGTTTACCTCGCCCGCTTTTGCTCCGAGCAGACCGAGGACGCCCTTATCCGAAACAAAATATTTTGCGATGTGCTTTGAATCACTCTGATAATTATATTTCGTACTGCCGTCGGTTCTGAACGACGCACCGTTGTAATTCTTCTTATCGCTTTCGGATATCGACGGAAGTTCGAAAACGGGATTGAGCGAATTGTTTGTCGAAGCATATCCGCCCGCAGGAACAGTGATCCCGCTAAGCTCCGTTTGAGAGGCAATTCCCTTGCCCAGAGCCGCGACATCCGCCCATTTCGTATCGGTAACGAACACATTTGTTCCCGCGGCAGGCACGGTATCGTTCGCCGTGCTTACCGAAATACGCGTAAACAGCTTTGATACCGATACCTTGGTTCCCTGAGCATAGACCTGATTTCCCGCTCCCACCGTAAACGCCGTAGTGATTACCTTTGCTTCACCCGGCGCAAGCATTGTGTTCGGCTCGCCGTAGCTTCCGCAATCGCCCCAGAACGCCTGCCCGTTACTGTCAGTGAGCTTTACCTGATAAGAAAATGCGACTTTTATCGGGAAGCTGTTGGGATTGAAAAATACATGATAAAATGTGTGTGTGCCTTTTGTCAGCGTTCCGAGTACGCCGCCCTTCACATCGGAAACAAGATACGAATAACGGTTTTGGTGCGGTTGTCCGCAAACACCGATATCTATCATATATCCCGAAAATCTTGTGCCGTTTGCCGACGGAGCAGGTGTATCGGTACTGCTCGGCGGTATCGGTGTTTCGCCTGTGTTATCGCCGCCTTGCGGAGCAGGCGTATCGGTACCGCTTGGCGGTATCGGTGTTTCGCCCGTGTTATCGCCGTCTTGCGCAGACGCAGTGCTTCCGCCGGACTTTTTGATGCCTATTTCATACTCATCCTCGCCGTCCTTGACAACGATAGTATCACCCTCAACAACACGTCTGAGTACATCGTCAACCATCTCAGAACTGCTGCATCCGCTGAAAAGCATACATCCGAGGATCAAAACAGCAACGCTTACAATAAGTTTCTTTTTTACTTTCATTTTCACTTCTCCTTCTTTGTTACAGACAATTATTTGTCTTTCTTCCGGTTTTGCCTTGCGCACAATTTGCCTTTCTTCCTGCTTTTCCCTTGCGCGCATATATATAATAGCATTAAATATTCAGGTTTGCGTTTTTGGGGATAAAAAGCGAAAATCAGGGACATTTTACAAGAAAAGAAGAAGTTTTCTTGTATAATAACATTCAAAGAGCGGGCAGTTGTGCAAAGGTACAGTCCATCAAAGAGCAGTGCGGGGACAGATTCTCCGCAAATAAGGATGCATGCAAAAGTCTATACAAAGACCGTCGCCGGACATCACGCTCAATATGTTTACTCGATCGTAAGAATATCGGAAAATCCTGTTATCTCGAACACTTCCATAATGTCTGCACAAACGTTCTTGATAACCATGCTTCCCTGCTTATTCATTGTTTTCTGTGCCGCGAGAAGCACACGAAGCCCGGCAGATGAGATATACTCAAGTTTTTCGAAATCAAGTACAAATTCCGTCACGCCGTCAAGCATTTTGATCTCAGTTTCAAGCTGTGGTGCCGTAGTGGTATCAAGTCTGCCTATTACTGCAAGTTCAAGCAAGCTGCCTGTTTGTCTTTTTGAAATTTCCATAATAATATACCTCCATTAAAATTCAAGTGTGTCGATTTTATCAAGAAGATCAATAATATGATTCTTGTAAACTTCTATCGTCTTTTTGCCGTCTTCGCTTTCAAGCCCCTTACGTCTGATAGCACGGCGCATCAGCCTTGTATAGCCTATCAGCATCGCCTTACGTTCAACATCGGCGACCTTCTCCGCATCATCGGTATCAAGGTAGAGCGGAAGCGTTTTTTCCCAGATCGCTGCCGATGTTTCATACGGTATACCAAGGAATGAATCCGAAATGCTGTGATCCAATTCGCTAAAGCCCAAATATGCATTGTAAACCGATGCAAGCTCAAATATCGGATGTCCCTGGCAAAGCGTATCCATATCAATAAGAAGCACTTCGCCGTTCTGCATCATAACATTTTTTATATGGTAATCGCCGTGCATCATTCTGTGCATCACAGGCACCGCCGTAACAAGGCTGTTGAGCTTATTCCATTTATCTTCGGGAAGATACGGCTTGAGGAATGCGACCCAACCGATCACGACCTCACGCATATCCGGCATATCGTCAGGCTTGACCTCGGTGGAATGTATTTTTTTCATGAGATCGACATAAAGCCCGACATATTTATCAAGGTTTTCAGGCTCTTGCCTTATAAGCTGCGCAAATGAAAGTGCGTTGAGCAATTCAAACACAGAGCCGTAGCCCGAGCCGACCTTAACAACATCATACGGTATAGCCGTCGGAATACCGAGAACGAACGCGCGGCGTGCAAGCTCACGTTCTCTGTGAATATCGTTAAGACAGTCCGGATTGAGATAAACCTTTATGATCGTATCCGGATCAAGACGGTAAACCTTACCGTTCGCACCTTGCCCGATGACCTCACAGCCGTCTACCGACAATTTGCGGTATGCCTTTTCAACTGTGATCATTTCGGTAAATCCGGTCATATCAAAAATATCGTAAACATCACTTGAAGCATTGATTATCTTCAGGTCGGTATTTTCCTTGCGTACCCGAAGAACGATACGGAGTCCGGCACTTGAAATGTATTCAAGTTCATCGGCATCAATAACGACGGAATCGTGTGGTGCCTTGCACGCTTCAGTCACCATGACTTCCACTTGTGCCGCGTTGGACGAGTCAACACGCCCGGATATTGATATTGTCAGTATCCCGTTCGAAACCTTGGAATCAATATTAGCCATTTTTATTATCTCCTTTTAAGCAAATAGTTTATTTAATAACTGCACATATTCCATATATGCAGCATTTTTATTAAGTACAGCCGTATACTCTGCTACAGTGCGGTAATACCACTCATGCATCTTTTTATCCTTTTGGTGAAACACATCAAATGCCGCGTCGCCGCGTTCAAGCCATAGCCGATAGAACGAACGGATGTTTGCAAGCTTATCTGCAAGCCACAGTATCCTTATATTATCGTCATCCGTGTTTTTCAGCACCTCTAACGATTCTTCCTTGCGTATTTTCCACGTAAGCTCTGCCGGGACATCCTTCCTCTTGTTTTCGGTTTCGCTTTTCACCAATGAGACAACATATTCTCCGAACTGAGCGATCAAGTCTGCTTCGGTCGCCCGTGTGTCTTCAAGTATGTCATGCAAAAGACCCGCGATAATGGTATCTTCATTTTCTGTTATCCCCGCGATTATCGAGGCCACCTCCATCGGGTGGATTATGTACGGTATCTTACCCGTTTTGCGCATTTGCCCTTCATGGCACCGCGCCGCAAAATTTAATGCATCATTAAGCCGTTTACTCATATTTTTTTCACCAGTGTAAGAATGTTCTTGTTATTTTCGTATCTGTACCGCATATCATCCATAGTTTGCTTCACCATGTAGATACCTAAGCCGCCGATATTTCTTTCTTCGGCAGAAAGTGTGATATCGGGATCCTCCTTTGTAACAGGATTATACGGCGTACCCTCATCAATGAATGTAAGGTGTATGGTCGAATCATTGGCAACCTTAAGCTGAACGGTAACCGGTCCCTTGCCGTCGGGATATGCAAACTTAGCTATATTGCTGTATATCTCGTCAACGGCTATGTTCATTTGAACGATAGTTTTCATCGGGCATTCAAGCTTTTCAAGCTCCTGCTCAACAAATTCGGTCACTGCCGGAATATCATCTGTCCTTGCTTCATCAAAATGTATCTCAGGTATTATATTTCCCATAAACTTTAATCCCACCATCGTAATATCGTCAAATTGCGGTGCTTCGCCGACAAATTCATCAACGCTCGCCTTTACTGTCTCGCAAAGCACCTGTACATTCGTAAACTGCTGTGAATTAACTGTTTCAAGCAACCGTTCTTCACCGAAAAGCTGATTGTCTGCATTAGTAGCCTCGGTAACGCCATCGGTATAGAGAAAAACGATATCTCCCGGTGAAAGCTGCATTTCCTGCATTTTGTACTTTACGCCGTCCATACCTGCAAGCACGAATCCGACCTTGGATCGCAAATATTCGAATTTTCCGTCGCCGTGGCGTACAAGCGGCGGATTATGTCCGGCTGACGCATACTGCACAACGCCGGTATCAAGGTTCACACAGCCCTGCCATGCAGTAACGAACATTCCTGCGTCGTTGCCCTCACAAAGATCGGCATTGCCGATCGTAAAGACTTCGTTTATCGGTATATCCGCTTCCGTAAGTGTCTTAAGCTCCGTCTTGGCACGCATCATGAACATTGCGGCAGGTATTCCCTTTCCGGAAACATCGGCAATAAGGAAATTCAGCTTATTGTGGTGGTTCGTGTAGAAATCGTAGAAATCGCCTCCGACTTCTTTTGCCGCATTCATCGTTGCAAAAATCTCAAAATCCTTTCGTTTGGGGAAGACATTCGGCAGTGCCGAGCTTTGGATGTTCTTTGCAAATTCCAATTCCTTGTCTATCCTTGCCGAAGCCGCATCAATATAATTTTTAAGCGTCGTAACGGTCGAGTTGATGTCATCCGAAAGCGATGCAAATTCTTCATTTGACCGCACATCGACCGTTTCATCAAGATCACCGCCCGTGATCTTTTGTAAGGAGCCATTGATCGTCTTTATCTGATTGACAACGGCATTTTTTATAAGGAAATAAATGAACGCGAACAGCAAGGCAAAAACAAGCACTTCCATGAACGTATTGACATACATCGTGGTCGTGAACTGCGACATGGCTTCTTCCTTGGGATATACCGAAACCACATGGTAACCCTCTGTCATATCACGGCTGCAAAAACAATCCTCACCGTCGATTTTGCATTCGAATACCTGACCTGCCTCGCTTTGCGATATTTTTTCGGTGTATTCGGAAAAATCCGTTGGCATGAGCTTTTCGGGAGCGCTGACGATATCGAAATTCTTATCGAATACAAGCACATATCCCGTCTCGCCGACATGACGGTTTTTCGTGATATTGATTACTTTCTCACCCAACTGTTCCTGAAACAGAAGTGCATCGTATCCTACCTGAATGAACCCATCCTTCGTCTTGACACCCGCATATTTGCGCGAGATGGTAGGATCAGAGGTCATCGCACCGTATTCCTGAACGAACTGCTCCTGATCTCCGAGCAACACAAGGAATTCAGTCGCTTGCGGTCCGGAATGCATATCAAAACCGATATATTCGGGATTCGTGCTTTCGACGATTATACCGTCTTTGTTGATGACGCTTATTTCGGAAAGCTCATATTTCGTCGCAATGCTCTTTATACTGCTGCGTTCGCTTTCCTTTTGCACATTGCGCGCTATCTGAAGAATGTTGGCGTCCGAAGCATCACTGATATCTGCCTTTGTTTCCGTCGCCGCTAAAGCAAGAAGCTGTTCGCGCTGATTGGTCGATATAGACGTCTGTAACGTATATACGAAATATGTGGTAAGCGCAAAAGCAACGACTATCGTTATCAGCAGTGAGCGCTGAACTATCTCGGATATCCGCATACGCTGTTTTCTTTGAGCGCGTTTGCCGTCGGAAAGCAACGTGATGAATATCGCAGCCACCATTATGGAGCAGGCATTTGCGGTGATCATCGGTACGGAGCAGGCGCGCACAACAGCTATTGCCTTATCCGGCGTTGCCATATTCGTAATGAATACCATCGTCAAGTGGAATACTTCCATGACGATACCGATCGCAAACGAAATCACCCACCCGGGTTTTTTATCCTCAAACATCAGCTTGCGGAGCAGTGCCGAATAAATACCGGCTATGATAGTTGAAACACTGCATGCCACCCTTGTAAATGTTCCTACGCCCCACGCAACGGCTATCCACCGCTCAACACCGCCGATAACACCGGCTATTACACCGGCAGGAGCGCCGAAAAGCAAACCGCCCGTAAGCACCGCGGCATCGCGGCAGTTTATCTGCGCACCGTTTATCGGGATGCCGTACTCAGTTCCAAGCACGGCGAGCGCGCCGAAAATTATACCGTAAATTATTTGTTTTACCGCATACGGCAATTTCCTGCATACCGTTTTTTTATCGATCCAATACAATATTACGCTCGCAGCCGCAGGCAACAGTGCAACGGCACCGAGCTTTACATACGGATTTTCAAAAAAAACGGAAATTGAATTCCAAATATTTTGCAAAAATTCCAACAATGCCTGAACCTCATTTCATCACAGCACTTTTCACATACGTGCAGAAATCCAACATTTTTATAATATTTTATAATAAGACAAGAAAAAAGTCAATCGCAAAAGCGTATATAAACAAAATTTTATTGTGTTTTTCATTGCCACCGGCATGAAACCGTGCCGTCACCGTTCGTTTTAAGCATCACGCCGTAAGGCGCACACATTTTTTCGAGCCTTTTAATGAACTGTGGATCTGCCGACGCGATGTGCGGAAGCCCTTCGTTGAGCTTATCGTCCGTTCCGAACAATTCTACCGGCAGAAGCGTAAGCTCCGTCAGAGTACCGTTTTTGATCTCCCAATACGGTATCACCGTTTCAAACATCACCCGTTGTTCCATCAGACCCCGCGTAAAATTATCCGAGCGCTTCTTAAGCAGTTCATATATGCCCGCTGACGGTGAAACGCCGTAATTATTGTAAAAATCAGCGGGTGCCGACGGAACGCTGTAAAGCTGAAGAATAAAATCGCCGAGCGAATAGAATATCGGGCGGTCGTGATACACCTCTATCGGACGCAGAAGATGCGGTCCGTGACCTATTACGGCATCTGCGCCGAAGTCGATGAACGAGCGGCACATTTTTTGCAGAAAATCAGGTACATTTTCTTTATCGCTGCCATGTATCTGATGTGAATGTACCGAAACGATAACGCTGTCCGCCGAACGCTTGGCTTCCGCTATTGCCGCTCTGACTCTCTGCATGTCTGCCTCATTCGCGGTTTGCATCACGCCCTCGCGTTCCCCCGCCGAGAAACACAGCATGCCGAATTCTGCCTGATTTTCCGGCAACGGCGGCAAATAGCCCTCATTTCTTTCGATCTCCGCATTCGCGTTCGCGCCCGTTCTGCGCGAAAGCGCCCTTATATATTCGATATCCTCTTTTTTAATGCTATAGCATGTTGACAGCCTTATTCCGTTCACACCGCTCCTGCCGGGATAGACGGGACTTTCTTCTCCCGCCATCATGCACGGTTCAAACGATGTCGATACCGATATCATTGCGATTCTTCCGTTTTGTGTATCAAGATACGCGGGGCGTGACGCCTCGGCAAGATTTCTTCCGGCGCCCGCGTGCGCTATCCCGCTTTCATCGAGTATCCGCAGAGTTTCCCCAAACCCCTCATACGAAAAATCCATCGCGTGATTGTTGTTGAAGGTCGTCATATTGAAGCCGAAGCCGAGAACATCATAAAACATTTCCTTTTCGGCTCTTATGTATGTTCCGCCGCTGAACTGTGACGCGGGGCACGATCCCTCTTTATTGAGAGTCGCTTCAAGATTGAAGAATCGCGCATCTCCTTTTTTTATAAACGGCATCAGCTCATTTATGCCCGCATATCCCTCATGTATCCTTCTTTGGATTATCACATCTCCGACACAGGTGTATTTCATTTTTCCGTCACCGACATCACGAATTTTATTGATATTTCAAGTCCCGTTTTCAGCGACGCTTTTTCGACTTTTTCTTCTCTTGTATGTGCGCCGCTTCCGTTATAGACACCTGCGCACAGTGCGGGAACACCGAGTGACAGCGGAATATTGCAGTCCGTCGAGCCCTTGCCGAACGAGGTTTCGCCGCCCGTAACGGCTTTATTTGCTTCACACAGCTTGTTTTTAAGCCACTGCATTTCTTTTTCGTCAGGCTTGCCCGTGCATGGACGTTCGCCGACAAGCTCAACGTCGATATGTACGTTTTCCGTGCGGGCATCGGCAAATATCTTTTCAAAGCTGTCTTTCATTATTGCAAGACATTCTCTGTCCGTTGAGCGGTATTCGCAGAGCATTTCCGCGTTCTGCGCTATCGTGTTGACGCTCGTTCCGCCCGATACCGTACCGACGTTATAGGTGGTTATCTCGCCTTCTTTTGTGGGAACTTCAAGCGCGTATATCCCGTTTATTATCTTGGCAAGCGCGGCTATCGCGTTTGCCGCGCCGAAATCTGAGAACGAATGTCCGCCCTCAGTCGCAGCCGTGACTTTATATCTGTGACTGCCTACCGCGCCGTCGCAGCACTCGCATATCTTTGCATCATATGATACAAAATGCTTTATCCTGCCCTTGTATGTATCAAAAAGATACCTTACTCCCTTGAGATTTCCGAGTCCCTCCTCGCACGAGTTGAATACAAACATTACTTTTTTATCCTTGAGCAAAGAGTTTTGCAAAAGATACTTTACCGTAAAGAACAGTACCGTGACCGACGCGGTATCATCGCCCGCACCGGGTGCGCAGATAAACGTTTCGTCCTCTTTTACTTTCATCGTTTCAAGGTCGGGAAAAACCGTGTCCGTGTGCGCGGCGAACACATCGAAATCGCCTTCGCAGTTAACAGGAAAAATAACGTTCTTCGCTTCATCGGAATATACATTTTCCGCTCCGATATCCCTGAGTGCCTTTATCAGGTATTCCACCCGTTTATCTTCAAGGTGCGACGGTGCGGGAATGGCACACAGCTCTCTGAAAAACGAGAGCATATTTTCGTATTCGCTGTCAATAAAATCCTTCATTGTCCTATCTCCCGAATATCTGTAACATAAAAACGTCCGTTCATACTTCTATTTCAAAGCAATTATCGCAACCGGCGTGTATCGCAAAATCGCACATACTTCCGCCTGCTTTCAGCTCATATTCGCCCCAAAAGCCTCTGAAATCCGCATACCCGTTTTCATCGGTAGTAAGGTCAAGCTCAGTGTGCCACTGTTTTGTGAACAATCTTTCAAGCTCCTCTGCCGCTTTGCGCGGTGAAAGATCATGATTCAGCAAACCCGCATGACAGTTGTTTTCATTCCAATTACTTGCGGTATTGACATGCGCGTAGCCGTCGGGAACATTCCAATATACCACTGCATCAACGGCAGGATGCGCGAACCATACACTGTAAAGGATGTTTACAAGCCGTGCCTGCATTTCCTCGGCTTGCACGCCGTCGCCGATCATCGGAATTGTGACCTCTGTGATCTCAAGCGGCTTACCGAGCGTTGCTATATAGTCAAGCCCCTTGAAAACGACCGTCGGATCGGCAAGCTCATACAGCTTTTCATCACGCAGGACATGGTCTTCGTACTCCTTCTCCGTCCTGCACGGTGCGCCCGCGAAAAGATGATGCTGTAATCCGATACGGTCGATGCACGCCCCGGCGCGCAGTGCGTTCTGCACCATAAGATAATACGGATGTCTGTAGCCCTGACGTGACAGATCGCCTAATGTGTTGCATTCGTTGACCGTCAGCACTTCGTTTTGAAAATACTTTCTCGCAAGTCCGAACGCCCACTCGATTATGTCCGGCTTTGCACTTATCGCAGACTTATATTTCCATGCCCATTCGCACAAAAGCTCGTTGATTACCTCAACCTCCCACAGCCTGCCCGAATAGCGTTCCGCGATTTGGCGAAAGCGTTCCTCGTATGCATCCTCCATTTTCTTTTCATCCGCCAGCGGAAGCCAATCGGGAATAAACTTATCATACACAAGACAGTGAAGCTTTGCGTCTATGGCGTTTTCCTCACAGTATTCAAGGCATCTTTCGGTTGCGGGACGTCTGTATATCCTCGGGCTGTTTTTATCAAAGCGCGGTTTTCCCTGCTCCGGCTCAAGCCCGTTCCAATAGAACGGTACGGTGGCAAGATTGAAATATCTTTTGAATGCTTCGCGGTAGGCTTTGTTCAAGTCAGCGCTGTCAAATTCATCAAGCTGAAAGATATTCGCACCGTATTTGAAATCGTGTTTTGTCTGCCTGACCGTAAATGCCGCATTCTTAAGCGGCGATCCGCTTTCATCAGTCAGTCTTATCTTGCAGAAGCCCTTGCGGTATTTTTCTATATCGCGTTCAATGCGTTCGTTTACTTGTTTATCATCTGCCGCACGGAACCATTTATCACACAATTCGCTATAATCAATCATTTGCTTTTACCTTACCTTATGTTGCCCTGTCAAATATCTTACAGTGCCGTTTGCGTATCGTTCGGATCGCCGTTGCGGGCAAGCTTGTACTCCTTCGACCGGTCAAGCTCACGGTATTCTTCACCGCGCGGATCGGTCTTTATCCACGCAAGCAGCATATCGAGCATTTCTTCCATCCATGTATTTTTATCTATCTGCGCCGTCGTGAACTTGTTCTGCGCTATCATTTCAAAGCCGAAATCGTCCTTGACATGTGTCTTTGCCGCTCCGTCAACAACATCGGCAAGGTGTGCCGGTATGAACAGCACTCCGCCTCCCGCACCGAAAACGACATCGCCCGGAAGGCATACCGCGCCGCCGACGAACCGTTTTTCGTAGCCGAGAACAAATACAGGCTTCCGGACTTCCTCAAGAGTCATGCCGTAGAGTGCATCAAGATACTTGTCTGCGACCTTCGGTCTGCCGTCTTCAAAGCGTTCGCCTTTCCACGGCGGCGTCAGCGCGATGATTTCATTTTTATCATTAAAGTGCATCGTTTTATCTCCCCGCAAAGAAAGTGTTACTCACCTATTGCAAGGTCGCCGAACAGTTTTTTAACATCCGCTATATGTTCATCGGTCTGTCTGAAAAGCACGCGAAGCTTTTCCTTATACTTCTGCCTTCCTTTTCCCAAAACAGCACTGCTTATCCGTACAATATAGTATGCAGGCAGCAGCATTTTTCTTCTTTTCAAGCTCGGGTATAAATGACACATAGAATCATGATCCAAAAATATGCGTCCGAGCAGAGTTTTGAATCTGCTTTTATTATCAGCTGAAATCACTGCCATCTGATTTCCGATACTTCCGTACAAGCCACCCTCAAAAAGATATTCCTCAAGCCTGCCCGCAAGCTCATTACGTTCTTCACCTTCGAACCAATATCCGATCAAATTGCAAATGCAGGCGTAAAACTGCAACAGATTTGTCTTATCAAGCAACGCACGCAGTTTTGCTTCATCAAAGAAGTTTTTCTTTTTCATGAGATAAATGTCCGCAAACGGTCTGATGCCGCACCCGCCACTCAAAAGATGCCGACGCATATGCGTAATGACATAAAACGCAAGATACTCAGGTGCCTGCGCATACTCGCATTCGTTTTTTATATATGAAAACTCCCATACTTTTGAAAGTGCTTCATCGGTCGATGTAAAGCCGTCACAAAGGCTGTGGTGAAGTTCAAGGTGTATTTCATTGCATCTCAGCGATGTATGCAATTGTCCCGGCGGAATTTTATCCTGCTCAAATCCGCTTTTAACAAGAACATTTGTTGCCGCCTTTACATCGCCTTTGTGTACAAGGATATCAATATCGCACCGTGTGCGCATCCACGCTTCGGGATAAATATCTTTTATGACAGTCCCCTTAAGCGGGATAAAGTCGATGCCGTTATTATTAAGAATATCTTTTACACGCTGTAATCCGCAAGCAAGCGAATTGTCGCGGTATACCGCAAGCAGACGCGCCTGCTTGCACTGTTTCCCCGCATTTTCGTTATCAGGGATCATATCGCTTTTGATAAGCGCATCGGCAATAAGATGCTCAAGATCGAATTTTCGGGCAAACTTCATAAGCCGTGCGAAATCGTATGTAATGTCGGTCTTATCAAATACCGTTCCGCAAAGCTCACATTTAAGTAAAGCAAAAAATAACTCTTTTGTTTGCATTCAAACTCCACCGCCGGAAAATCATAGTATCACAAATTAGCCTTGTACCATTCTATTGCCTCATTAAGTCCGCGTGCGAAATCGTATTCCGGATCATATCCGAGCAGTCGTTTTGCTTTCGATATATCCGCATTTGAATGCTTGATATCGCCTTTACGGTCGGGACCGAAATTCGGCTCTATACTCTTTCCGAGAGCTTTTGTAAGCGAATAGTATATATCTATGAGATATTCACGTCCGCCGTATGCGACGTTAAACGCTTCGCCCGCCGCTTCATGCGGTGCAAGGCATGCCTTGAGATTTGCCTCGATAACATTTTCGATATATGTAAAATCCCGGCTCTGTTTGCCGTCGCCGTTTATGGTAGGCTGTTCATCATTTATCAGCTGTTTTATAAATTTCGGTATTACCGCCGCATAGAATCCGTGCGGGTCCTGTCGCCGCCCGAACACATTGAAATACCGAAGCCCGTATGTATCAAGCCCGTAGTGCATGGTATACTGCTTCGCCCATTCCTCATCACAGCGTTTTGTCAACGCATACGGCGAAAGCAAATTGCCTTCACGCCCTTCCGTTTTCGGCAGATTCGGTTCGTCGCCGTAAACCGACGAGCTTGAAGCGTAGACGAATTTTTTTACTCCGTTCTGCCTTGCCGCTTCCAGCATATTCAATGTCCCCTGAATATTGTTAGCGCAGTAGAACAGCGGCATTTCGATAGATCGCGGCACACTTCCCCACGCTGCCTGATTAAGTACATAGTCAACGCCCTTGCACGCTTCCATGCAGGTATCGAAATCTTTTATGTCGCCTTTTATAAAAGTATAATTTTCATTATCGGCAAACATATCGACATTAGCCTGCTTGCCGGTCGAAAGATCATCAAGGCAACGCACTTTATATCCGAGCTTAAGTATCGCTTCGCACAGGTTCGATCCTATGAAGCCCGCTCCTCCTGTTACGAGAAACAATGAATTTTCAGGAAATTTTAATGTTTTATAGCCCATTTTATATTCTCCGTTGATATTTAATAAACAGTAAGCCGAATGACCGTAAATGCTTACAATCATGTCGGCTTAAAAAATCACAGTCTCCAGTATCTGTATCCAAGTGACTTGAATTCATCCTTATTTCTTACACCCTTGACATCAATGATGACCTTTTTGCCATTGTCTCCCGCCTTAAACATCGCTTCGATATCATCATTCGACAACGCCTTGAATTCCTTGTGAGCTACTGCTATGATAAGGCAGTCAAGGTCTTTTAATTCTTCAAGCGGAACAAGGTCTACGCCGTAAAAGCGTTTTGCATCGGGAGCATCGGCAACGGGATCGCATACTATAGGCTTTATGCCGTATTCGTTAAGCTCCTTCAATATATCGTTCACCTTACTGTTACGCGCGTCGGGGCAATCTTCCTTGAATGTGATGCCCAGACATCCTACCTTTGCGGTCTTTACTGATTTATCAGCCGCTATAAGCTGTTTTACTGTCTGTTCGGCGACATATTTGCCCATATCGTCATTTATGCGTCTGCCCGAAAGGATTATCTGAGAATGATATCCGAACTGCTCCGCCCTGTAGGTAAGGTAATACGGGTCAATCCCGATGCAGTGCCCGCCCACCAGACCGGGCTTGAAGTTAAGAAAATTCCACTTTGTGCCTGCCGCTTCAAGCACCTCAAGCGTATCAATGCCCATCTTGTTGAAAATTATCGAAAGCTCATTCATGAAGGCGATATTGATATCACGCTGGCTGTTCTCAATGACCTTTGCGGCTTCGGCTACCTTTATGCACGATGCTTTATGTACTCCGGCGGCGACCACGATCTGATAAACGTTGGCGATCTCTTCAAGTGATTCATCATCCATACCCGAAACGATCTTCTTTATAGTTGTAAGTCTGTGTACCTTGTCGCCGGGGTTGATCCTCTCGGGTGAATAGCCTACCTTGAAATCCACTCCGCATTTAAGTCCCGATTCCTTTTCAAGTATCGGAACGCATACTTCCTCTGTAACACCGGGGTAAACCGTTGATTCATATACGACTATCGCGCCCTTTGTAAGATTGCGTCCTACGATCTCACTTGAACCGATAACAGGTGTAAGATCGGGCGTGGTATCGTCATTTACGGGCGTTGGAACAGCTACGATTATGAATTTCGCTTCTTTAAGTTTGGTTTCATCGCTTGTCCATTCGACCGACGACGCCTTGATGGCCTCATCACCCACTTCAAGTGTGGGGTCGATACCGTTCTTATAATCCTCGATTTTTTTCTTGTTGATGTCAAAGCCTATAACATCAACATATTTGGCAAACTCTACGGCTATCGGCATACCTACATAACCCAAGCCCACCAATGCGAGCTTCTCTTCTTTATTTCGGATCCTTTCAAACAACGAACTCATACGATTTCTCCCTTGAATATAAAATATGACAAAAGACAGCTTTTTATAATTACCCAATATAAACGTTGATAGTATATCACATATTTCATAAAAAATCAATAGCTTTTATATGTCGTTATTTTCTATCACTAAGCAACATCGGCGCATATAATTTACCATGAGCATGTAACACCGACATGCTTAATATCTTGAAAGGAATTATGATCATGCAAAACAAATCTCTTGCACAGATATGTATTCCCTCACAGGAGTTCACCGCACCTGTTTCACCTGAAAAAGGATTGCAGATGGGCACTATTTGGAACGAACTTTATATGCCGTTCAAGGGGGATAAAAAATAATGGATCAGAAAGAAATGTTAAAGAAATTACAGGAGCTGAGCTTCACTCTCGTAGAGCTGAACCTCTTCCTTGACACTCATCCCGACGACGTAAGGGCGCGTGAGCTGTACAACACGTATTCTGCGCAAATGGCGTCATTGCGTGAGCAATATTTTGAAGTATTCGGTCCCACGATGAATTTCGGCGTATGTCCCGCCGGTGACAGCTTTTCATGGATAAATTCCCCGTGGCCGTGGGAAGCTTGAGGAGGTAATAAAGATGTGGATATATGAAAAAAAATTACAGTTTCCCGTAAAAATAAAGCGCGGCGACCTTGAAATGGCAAAATACCTGTTTGCTCAGTACGGCGGTCCCGACAGCGAGCTTTCCGCCTCGCAGACATATCTTGCGCAACGCTATACGATGCCTACTCCCGAAACAAAGGCTCTGCTCAACGACATCGGAACAGAAGAGCTTGCACATTGGGAAATGCTCGGCGCAATGATCTATCTGCTTACCAAGGATGCGACGCCCGAAGAAATGCGTGCCGCCGGTCTCGGCGAATATTATGCCACACGCGGCAAGGGCATCTATCAGCAAAGTCCGTCCGGCGAGCCATGGTGCAGCTCATATATTCAGGTGCTTGACGATCCCATCGCAAACCTGACCAACGACATGGCATCCGAACAAAAAGCCCGCGCAGCTTATGAACGGCTTATGAGCATGACCGACGATAAAAGTGTCATAGAGCCGCTTGCAAAGCTCCGTGAACGTGAGATCGTTCACTTCCAGCGTTTCGGCGAAGCACTTATGTGTATCCAGAACAATACCGCAATGAGTTACGCCAAGGGCTGATATTTACTTTTTTACGGTACGAAATTCCCCCGAAGCTTTTTGCCCGGGGGAATTTATTCTAATTATTTGATTTCGGTAAGCGTGCCGCAAGCAAGCCGATAAGGTTCGATATAGGCATCGTCTGGAGCGTCAGCTTGCCAGGTCCCGTAACGACGGTATTGAACAGTCCTTCGCCGCCGAACAGTACGTTTTTAACGCCCTTTACCTGTCGGATATCAATTGAACACGTTGCTTCCGCCATAGCAAGATTTCCCGTATCTACTATCATCTGCTGACCGGCTTCAAGCTGATATGTTACCGCACTTCCGTCCACCTCAAGGAATACGATGCCGTTTCCGCTTATTTTCTGCATAATGAAGCCCTCGCCGCCGAACAGCGCACTGCCGATTTTTTTTTGAAAGAATATCGACAGCTCAACTCCGTCAGTCGAAGCGAGAAACGCGGATTTCTGAGCGATTATAGGCTTATCGGGAGTTACCTCTATTGCAACGATGCTTCCCGGAAAGCTCGATGCAAACGCGATCATGCCTTTGCCGCCCTGAGCTGAATATATATTTTTAAAAACAGCCTCACCCGAAAACATTCTGCCGAGTGCCTTGCCTATACCGCCCGCCGCCGTTTCCATTTGCATATTCGGGCTCATCCATGCCATTGAACCGCGCTCGGTTATCATTTTTTCATTTGCCTCAAGCTCGCAAATCACTACAGGCATTTCATTGCCCTTTATCTCATATTTCATAATAAAACACCTCCGTTATTAATTACAAAAATCAAATTTCGTCAATACAAAAAATATTTGTCCGTTACATATCACCGCTTACATTTATATGCCTTGAATAATAGTATATATCGTTACCGGATCACAAAAAAGCTTCGTATTATTTTTTTTGCATCCGAAGCATTCGCTTCTGCTTCATCGGGAGTATTCCCGGTGCAAATCACCCATCCGCAAGTATCGGATTTATCCGAGTATTCTCTTTGGATGTCGCCGACAGACTTTTTCAAAACGATATCTGTTATACCGTTATGCCCTTTCAGCCCGGACAACTCTTTTATTTCTTTTATTATGCCCGGATCGTATATAAGAAGTCTTGTTGCCATATTTTTAATATACTTCGGTTCGGCATCAACACGGTTGCCGAGAGCCGCATCAATGTTATTATCTATAACACTTACCCCGCGGGAGTATGGGATCAAATGAGATGCCAAAAGATTTTGTCCGACCCTTATCCCGCAATCAATAATATAGGGTTTTCCGTCATCCTCAGATATTATGACATCAAAATTGGCACTCCCTATTGTAATATTCAAAGCCGATATCGCTTTTTTGACTTCTCCTTCTATCAGCTTTTCCTGCGCTTGCGGCAAGCCCGACGGCGTTCTGTGCCCGTATTCTATATCCTCGTTGTTTTCTCCGCATCTTTCAAATGTAGTTTTTACGATGCCGTATATATACGGTGTCCCGTCGGCAACGAATGCTTCAACGCTGTACTCATTACCGGCAATAAGACTTTCACAGTAATAGCTTCCGAATCTGGCGGCATTGTATGCATGCTCTGCGGCAAGAGATAATTCTTCGAGACTGTATGCAAACGATACACCTTTACTTCCCGAGCCATCAGTCGGTTTCAAAACACAAGGATATTCTACGTTATATTTCTTGATTTCATCAGGTGAATGCAATTCAAAAAAATCTCCTTTTATATTGCATCCGCCGTCTTTTAGGCGCTTTTTTATAAGAAATTTATTTTTTGAGAGTTCCGCGGTATCCATCGGCAAAGCAGGTAAGCCGAGTCTTTCCGCTATATATGATACAGTAGGCAATGTCAGCGTTGCGCCATATGTCATTACTGCATCAATACGGATTTCCTTTGCATAGCAGAGGCACTGTTCAAAATCAAGAACATCTATCGCTTTGTATTCGTCGGAAAATTCAAAGCCAGACGCATCGTAGTTTTTATCAACACAGGCAACATAATATTTTTGTTCTTTTAGCCTGCGGATCAAAGCCGTTTGGTATGCTCCGCCACCTATAACAAGAATTTTTTTCATATGTTTCACTCCTAATATCAGCAGCATAAAATAAGCAACCGTCATTTGTGATATAAAAAATATTTATTATATTATAGCATACCTATGTATTTTAAGCAAGCACCGCAATTTTCCGATCATGTTAAAATCTTTTCATTATGCTTTCGATGCGTCAATGATGCCGCACCCCCTCTTCACGGCAGCTCCGTTCCCGCGCCATGCGAGCTTTAGCTCAGCCAAAAACTAATATTTCACTTCGCTCGTGTTTGATAAAAGCAATTGGCAGGACACAAAATAATCATTTTTCGAAATTTTGTTATGTCATTGCTATGCAATGAAGTTTTTACCCATGGTTTCTTTTTCGGTCGATATGGACGAATCAAGCAGAGCTTGCGCACACAAAAGACGGCTCATCATCAAGGCTTAAGAGATTCAAAAAAGTAACGGGAACAGCACTAATGAAATCCGAGTTTGCCCCGTAACAAAAGAATTCTGAAAACGCAAGTAAAAAAAATCGAAAATGCAAGCGTTGCTTGACAAAATTAAAAGAGAATTTGATTGCTTGCGCCACAAGATTATGTTATACTGATTGAGAAAAACAAAACAAGAAGGATGTGTCATGATGTTAGCAGACAACATAAAAAAATACCGTAAAGAAAACAACCTTTCTCAAGACGATTTAGCAGAAAAGCTGGACGTCTCCCGCCAGAGCATCAGCCTATGGGAAAACGGACAGACCCAACCGACCCTCGATAATATCGTCGCTCTTGCCAACATATTCGGCATCAGCACAGATGATCTGATCGGAAACACCGGCATTATGCAACCGTCCGAATCCCGAGCAGACGATAATAAAGAAAAAAAGAAAATCCGGATAATCGTTCTCATCGCCGTGATAGTGGTACTTGCAGTGGTAGCGGTGTCGGTTTTCGGAATTTTGCAAAACGGCAGATCCGCCGCGACTACTACAGATGAAAGCAACTCGGATTCGGAAGTTTCAGACACAGAAATCAAAACAGCCCCCACAAATACACCCGCGCAATCAGAAGAGCAACCCACCGCGAATGCTACATCATCAACAACGACGGCAAAGCCGGATGAGCAACCCACCGCAACGACTGCCTTACCAACCGCAGAGCCCAAGTTTGATCTGTTCAACTATTGCAAGGGCTATATTTCGAAAAAAGGAAAACTCAACGGTGACTACTATATTTATCAGCAGGACGCCGCTCGTTATGGCGGATATGACAACGAATATTTCTCAATGTCCTATTGGAGCAACAGTAACATGGTTGAGTTCTGTTTGCATTGTCCGCTCAGCGACACCTTCAGCATCAATTTCTATTTAAGAATGCGCGGCGGTTATAACGGCAAATACGAATACGTTTGCTCGCGCTATTACCGCGACAACGGCGAAAGCCTCCGCGAACTGGAAGGTACGATCGATCCGGCAGTATTTTCAGACAACTATCCGCTCAAATTCGATCACTATAAAGGAAGCGTCGACGGAGAAAATGAATTTATCGAAGAATGCCGTATCGGCATGTGTGACCTGATCCATTGTCTGAAAGAATTTGTCAGCGTCGAAGCCATGGAATGCTATTTCAGCGATTTTGATTTCGTAAATTTCTGATCTGCGGATAAAAAGAAGTCGCCCACATGGGCGCTGTTAAAAAAGCACCGAAAAAAAATCTGGTAGGAGGGGAGGTGACTCCCCCCTCCCACACCACCGTGCGTACGGTTCCGTACACGGCGGTTCGGTAAGATGTTGCTCGTGTATCTCCATTGATGATTGCTGAACATACTCGACATCTACTCTCGGTTTCCAACCTGCCCTCAGTCATTCAATCTCTTTTTGAGCAGCTGTTTTCAAACGCAATCTTCTAACTTTGAATTTTACACAACTACTTACCGCTCACCCCTTTCCTCGGTAAGGATCAACCGCTTCTTCGGTACTATGGGTGGAGCTGACTTCTGCAAGTTCAACCGCTATCTTTCGGTACGGCTTACTCCGTTAGGAAAATCTGATCCCAAGAGCATATCTTGCAGACCTCCCCGAGTAAGAACAATAACCTTCATTCCGTATGGCTGCCGCATTTACTGCATTGAATTCGGGTAGCATTGGATTTCCTCTTGTGTGGCAGAGTCATCCGTCCAATACAGCCTTATATGGGATTTCTGTTCGTCAGCCCGGAACTTTGCCCATCGGGAACTTCTCATCCCTCAATCCGGCTTCCTTCAGATTCCGTCTCACGGCGGACACCCTTGCCTTCAGCTAATGCTTCCTGCTACCGAGCGCATAGCGAACTTTCACCGCCAAGTTATTGCCCATGTCGGGCGCACCAACAGCAGAGACGAAAGCCGAACCGGCAATCGTCTCTTTTTTATTTTTCAAAAAGTTAAGATTACCGACAAAGTCAAAAAACAGCGCACCTCCGAACATACGCTGAAAATGGCTTTTCTGCTTAGGCAAGCCGACATAAATATTCGATTCGTACTGTTTGTTTATGCAATTTTAGCGCTTTGATTCTTTTTGTTGCAGAATTTATAGAGATTAAATCCGATTGAAATCAGGGTAAACTCCAAAATAACGGATGCTTCTTCTTTAAATTCTTTTGTAAGAACGATTCCACTTGATGAAACCGAAAACAAATGTGACATTGCGGTCTGTTTTGATATAACTGTTGCGATTTACTTCACATATTTCAATATAATCTGCATATTTTCATGGAGTTTAACCGAAATAATTATTCTGTTTCCTGCCTGTGTTTTAGTGCGCAAGCGGTACGTCAAGGATACATCATCCTGCGACATTTGCGATACAAGCGAAGAATGTAAAGCGAGGAGGAGAACACATTTCGCCATTACGTTGATGTCCACAATGGCGAAAAAGAGCATTTTTGAACATATGAGACGAGTAAAAAAAGAGAACGTACTGCTACGTTCTCAATAGATTCCGGCGGCGACATACTCTCCCGGGCCGTCTCCAGCCAAGTACCATCAGCGCTGAAAGGCTTAACTTCTGTGTTCGGTATGGGAACAGGTGATCCCTTTCGCCAT
>JAZRZN010000024.1:0-16169 GCA_045601365.1 Clostridia bacterium
GGATTTAAGAACCGATATTTGGTAGTAAGCAAAATGCCCGCCATAAAGAAAGCAATTTCCAAAGAAAAACTGTCCAAGCGAGGCTTAGTCAGCATTTTCGATTATTACCAAAAGGTACATATTTAATTTTGAATTGAACCGCCGTGTGCCGAACGGCACGCACGGTGGTGTGAGAGGAGGGAATAAATCCCTCCTACTCGATTCCGAATATTTTAATTTGTTCTTTTGCGTACTTCCTTGTGTCATTGCAAGGAGCAAAGCGACGTGGCGATCCGGACGCAAACAAAAGTAACTTTTGCCACGCATGGAACACCGCGCATATTGCTTATTATTCGTCCGCGCAGGATTCCGTGAGAACGGTGACCGTGTTATTTTCGACCCGTGCGTACCCATCGCCTATTTCGGCATCCAAGACCTTCGTGCCGCCAAGCTCTGCACGGATATTGCCCTTGATAAGCGCGAATACCGCAGGTGCATGATTCGCGCGAATGCCGTATATCCCGCCCTTTTCACCCTTTTTATTATCAACCGCGGTAAGCTTCAATGAATCGCACACGACCTCGACATGAGGGCGATCGGGAAAAATTATCCGCACGGTAAGCTTTGCTTTATCACTTTTCGGCTTTTGCGTAGACATCGTCGATCCCTCCGCACATAAGAAAACTCTGTTCGGCTATCGAATCACATTCGCCGCCGAGGATCATTTCCATACCGTCAAGTGTTTTTTCTATCGGCACATACACTCCGTGCATGCCCGTAAACGATTCGGCAACATGGAACGGCTGGCTCATGAATCGCTGTACTCTCCGCGCACGTTTGACAGTGAGCTTATCCTCCTGTGACAGCTCATCCATACCGAGTATCGCAATGATATCCTGCAATTCACGGTATCTGCCGAGAATGCGCTGTGTTTCCATGGCGATTTTATAATGGCGTTCGCCGACGATATCCGCCTGCATCATTTTGGAATTGGATTCAAGCGGATCGACGGCGGGATAAATGCCGAGTTCGACTGTTTTTCTTGAAAGCACGGTCGTGGAATCAAGATGTGTGAATGTCGTTGCGGGCGCGGGATCGGTAAGATCGTCGGCGGGAACATATACTGCCTGCACCGACGTTATGGCACCGTTATGCGTTGAAACGATACGTTCCTGCAGCTTGCCCATTTCCGATGCAAGTGTCGGCTGATAGCCTACTGCGGACGGCATTCTGCCCAGAAGTGCCGAGACCTCACTGCCCGCCTGCGTAAAACGGAAAATATTGTCGATAAAAAGCAATACGTCCTTATGCTCGCTTTCGCGGAAATACTCCGCCATCGTCAGCCCTACAAGCGGCACTCTGAGACGCGCACCCGCAGTTTCGTTCATCTGCCCGAACACAAGTGCGGTCTTGTCAAGCACGCCCGAATTTTTCATTTCAAAATACAGGTCGTTGCCCTCGCGTGAACGCTCTCCTACTCCCGCAAACACCGAATATCCGTTATGCTCGAATGCGATATTGCGGATAAGCTCCATTATAAGCACGGTCTTGCCTACGCCTGCGCCGCCGAAAAGTCCTATTTTCCCTCCGCGCATATACGGTGTCATAAGGTCGATGACCTTGATGCCCGTCTCCATCACTTCGTTTGCGGGGGCAAGCTCCGAGAATTTCGGTGCGGCATGATGTATAGGCCATTTCTCGTTTTCGGCTATCGGCTCGTTGCCGTCAATAGGCTCACCGAGAACATTGACCATTCGCCCGAGCGTTTTCGGTCCGACGTATACGGATATCGGCGCACCCGTATCAAGTGCGGGAAGTCCGCGCGATATGCCGTCGGTAGGTGTCATCGAAATACATCTTACCTCGCCGCCGCCGAGATGTCCGGCTACCTCAAGCGTATAACTCTTGCCGTCTTTTTCCACTACAACGGCATGGAAGATATCCGGAATTTTGTCCTTATCGAACAGTATATCGACAACAGGCCCCGTAATACGCTGCACCATTCCGATATTTTTTTCAGTCATCGTCTTCTCCTTTACTTCCGCGTTCGGAAGCCGTTTCTATGACATCGGCAGTCACGTCGTGCTGGCGTTGCCGATGTATCTCATTTTCAAGCTTTTCGCTGTATTCCGACGCAGTATCGAACGCCGAACGCATCGTCATCAGTGTCGATGCCTGCGCGCCGAGTGCGGTTTCAAGCACCGCGCCGTATAAAAATGTACGGAAGCCCTTTCTTTTCAGGCTCTCTTTCACCGTTTCGCCGTCAGGGAACATCAAAAACCCGTCGGACACGCCCACGGCAATGTCGGGATCCGGCATCACACATTCCGCCGAAGGTATCTGCGTCATCGTATTCTTATACAGCGGACGGATAAATCTGACGCTGTAGTTCTTTCTGTTTTCGGAAAGCTTCAAAACATATGCGTACAGCTCCTCGGTTTCATCAAACGTCGGCACATCCGAAAATGTGAAGGTCTTTTCATGCCGAATGCCTTTTTCGGAAAGCACACGGCTCATTTCTCTGCCGCAAGCTATGATGTGACCGTCGAATGCTTCGCACATATCAAACGCAAGCTGTGCGACATCATTGTTGAAAGCTCCGCAGAATCCGCGCTCCGAGCCGAATATCAGCACAGTTTCCGCATCCGGCGCATCCGCGCTTCCGCCGCCGAGCATTTTTCTGTATTCGTCCGCATATTCGGCATAATTCTTAAAAAGCTTCAAAAGCTTGGCAAATTTCACCGACGAAACGGTTTTCATTGCTTTTGAAAGCTTTCCGACAGCCCTTACGCTTTTGAGTTTTTTCTTAAGTCCCGGTATCGCAGACATATCAGAACTCCCCGATAATGCGCGTCACGGCTTCTTCGATTGCCGCTTTGACGGAAGCATCCGTTTTTTTGCCGGTCATAAGCTCTTGCGCAAGCTCGGGATATTTTTTCTCAAACGCGGAATACAGGTATTTTTCAAGTTCTGCCATACGAATCGTCGGAACGTTATCGGCAAAGCCGTTTGAAACGGTAAACATAAGCAGTGCCTGCTTCCAATCTTCGATATTCACATAGCACGGCTGTTTGAGTGCCTCCGTAAGATGCTCGCCGTTATTGAGTATGGCGCGTGTTTCTTCGTCGGTCTCCGCGCCGAATTGCGTAAACTCACTCAGCTCACGGTACTGTGCCAGCTTTGTGCGAAGCTCAGCCGAAACCTGCTTCAACAGCTTCGTCTGCGCCGCGCCGCCGACACGCGATACCGAAAGCCCCACATTTATCGCGGGACGCTGTCCGGCATGGAACAGCTCGCCCTCAAGGAATATCTGACCGTCGGTTATCGAAATGACGTTCGTCGGGATATACGATGAGATATCGCCCGCCTGCGTTTCGATAACGGGCAATGCCGTCATCGAACCGCCGCCGAGCTTTTGGGAAAGCTGTGCCGAGCGTTCGAGCAGACGCGAATGCAGATAGAAAATATCTCCCGGATACGCCTCGCGTCCCGACGGGCGCTGAAGCAGAAGCGACAGCTCGCGGTAAGCGACGGCATGCTTGGAAAGATCGTCATAGATGATAAGCACATCGCGCCCCGAATACATATACGCCTCGCCCATCGCGGTCGCGGCAAACGGAGCTATATACTGCATCGCCGCCGAATCGGATGCCGAGCCAAGCACTATCACGGTATAATCCGCTGCGCCGTGTGCTTCGAGCTTTTCACGGAAATCGGCTACCGTCGTTTCCTTAAGCCCTATTCCTACATATATGCAAATAACGTTTTTACCCTTTTGATTGAGTATCGTATCAAGCACTATCGACGTTTTTCCCGTCCGACGGTCACCGACGAGCAATTCACGCTGACCCTTGCCGACAGGCACCATTGCGTCGATCGCCTTTATTCCCGTGTGGAGCGGGCGGCTTACAGCGGCACGGTCAAGTATTCCCGGCGCGCTGTATTCTATCGGACGCTTTTCGGTATACTTTATGCGTCCTTTTCCGTCGATCGGATTTCCTATCGCATCGACGACGCGCCCGAGCAGACCGTCACCGACGGGAACCGATGCGATCCTGCCTACACGGCGCACGCGCGTATAGCTTTCGATATGCTCATACCGTCCGAATATGACACAGCCGACCTTATCCTTCTGTATATCAAGCACCATGCCGCGTTCACCGCATTCAAATTCGACGACCTCGCCGTACATGATATCGGCAAGTCCGTCCATCCAGCATATGCCGTCCGAAACCGAAATGACTCTGCCGAGCTGATACACGGAAACCTCATGGTCGTTATCATATATGCTTTTTTCAACAGCCGCGATGATGCTCTCTACCGTGTCGTTTTCCGAAACGGGATTTTTTTCGACTGACTTGAAAATGCGGTATATCTGTTCCGACACCGTTCCGTCATACACGGTGTCACCTATTCTGAGCGCGAATCCGCCTATGAGCGAAGCATCCGACTTCACCCAATACGACATTTTGCCGCCGACACCGTCAAGCAGTGTTTTAACGGCTGACTCGGCACGCCTTACAAGCGCATCGGGAAGCGGTTCGGCCGATGTGAGCGTGACATAAAGCACATCGTGATGCAAAAGATACGACATATCCCCCGGAGTAAGAGTTATCCGCGAAAGGATGTCATCCATAAGCGCTTCGTTGTAATTCGACTCCGCCTGCGCATTATCCGCCGCTTCGTATTTTGCCTTTACTGCCGCCCTGAATTTTTCCGTCACCGCACGCCGCTCACGTTTCAGCAACGAAAGCGTCAGTTCACCGCGTTCAAATTCGGTATATTCAAATATTTTTCTTATTTTTGCTTCGCTTTCGTCAGCGATCTCTGTCGCCGGATCTTCTTCTCCGATCTCGTTTTCCTCGGGAACGGATGCTTCGGCATCGGTGACATCCGGATTTTGCGCTTCGTCAAGCTCTCTTTCTATCCGAAGCCTGCGTTCCCTGAACATCGCAATGACGGACTTACGCCCTATAAGGAAGATCAGCCCCAAAAGAATACAAAAATTGATGATATAATAAATGATTTCCATTACCCTCAGTTGTCAAAAAGGCGCGAAAGAAAAAGCTCTGCCGCATTTTCGATCGCGGCATCCGCTTTCTGCATATCGGCATTGAACCGTGCTTCCGCCAAGCATCTGAATTCCTCAACGAGCCTGAAGCCTTCCGCCTTTGCATCCTCCAACCGTTCTTTTTCCTCCAAGCGCTTCTGTTCCGCTCTTTTTTCCTGCTCGGCACGCATTTCCTGTCTTTTGCGCTCACGCTCTGCAAGCATCAGCAGACGCTCATTCTCGGCTTTTTTCCTTGCGTTTTCCTTTGCCGACCTTGCTTCAAGTATCTTTTTTTCTCTTTGATCCATAAGAGAAAGCATCGGCTTGAACAGCAGGTATTTAAGCACAAGGTACAGTGCCGCAAATATGATGACCGTCCATACCGTAAGTGATGGTTGAATAGTCATTTTATCACCTTAGATCTTTGCAATAAGCATGAAGGCTATCAGCAATCCGTAGATCGTAAGTGCCTCCATCATGGCAAGTGCTATGATGAGCGACGAACGGATGTCCTTTGCGGCATCCGGCTGGCGTGCGATGCTCTCCATTGCCGCTTTTGCGGTGCGTCCCTGCGCTATTGCGGGAAAAACAGTGCTTACGGCGATAGCGATCGCCGCCGCGATAGCGATAATTCCTGATTGAGTCATGATTTTTTCTCCTTTATTTGATTTCGTTTTCGGTCACTTCATCAAGGTAGATCGAAACGAGCATTGTGAACACAACAGCCTGCAAGGCGCAGAACAGCACCGAAAGTGCCATCATTATGACGGGTGCGCCTATAGGCAGTATTTCATAAAGCTTCTCGGTAACGGTCTCTTCGCCGAACACATTTCCGAAAAGCCTCAGTGACAGCGATACGGGCTTGACTATCTCATCGAGCAAAAGCAACGGCAGCATGAAAAATGCAGGTGTTACAAAGCGCTTGAAGTAATGCTTTGCTCCGCATTTCAAGCCCGCGAACTGCAAAAACACGAACGCGATGATGCCGAGCCCGAGTGTTACCGAAAGTGACGATGTCGGTGCTTTGACATAGTCCGTCAGCCCCACTCCGGGGAAAAGCCCGGAATAATTCGAAAACAGGATGAATACGAACATCGACGCAAGAAAACAAAAATACCTGCGTGATTTTTCCTTGCCGAGTGTGCCCGAAAAGAAATTATCGAGATACTCAACGCCTGTTTCTGCTATGTTCTGGAATTTGCCGGGACGCTCTTTAAGGTTTCTGTTTACGATAACGCATATAAGCGTTATGACCGCAAGCAAAATAAGCATGCAAACAGTTTCGCCCGTAATATCCAGAAAACCGAAAATCGGTATCAGCACCTTTGATTCTTCACCCATTTTCATCCTCCCGATGCTCTCTTGCCGTCAGTTTGGTAAGCCTGACCGTAAAAAACGCCATCGGCACGGTAGTACCGACAGCACCGCCTATCAGCATAAAATAAATATTGCCGAGCCTCCGCCCCAAAAAGAACATTGCCGCAAGATACGCGATACCCGTTATGATGCGCACTGCCGCAACCAAAGGATAGCGGCTTTCATTATGCAAAAGCACATACCGCGAAAGCAGATATTGCAGATACGCAAGAAGCGTTCCGCCCGCAAACGCGGCAACAAATACAAAAAATTTCACTGTTCGCTCCCGATCATATATTGTGCCGATATTCAAAAAATAAATACCCGCGCATCGCCATAAACACAAGCACGGTTATTTGACAGTATTATTATAATGTTTGACAGTTGATAAGTAAAATAGTATAATCATATATAAATTATAACCAAATCATTATGAGGTATGAAATGACTTTACGGCATCTGAACATTTTTGCCGCGGTATGTGAATACGGCACTATGACCAAAGCGGCTGAGGAACTGCACATAGCACAGCCCGCGGTAAGCGCGACTGTAGCGGAGCTTGAGAAATACTACGGCATCCAATTATTTGAACGTGTAAGCCGGCGGCTCGTCATTACCGATGCCGGCAAGGAGTTGTTATTGAAAGCCAAGGCAGTGCTTTCGGCATTTTCGGATTTCGAATCGCTTGCAAACAAGGAAAATGACGATCCGACCGTGCGCATCGGCTCGACGCTGACTATAGGGATAACACTTATTCCGAAGCTCCTTACCGAAATACTTGCCGAATTTCCGAAAATCCAGCCGCAGGTAAAGATAACCAATGCGCTTGAGATCGAAGAAGGACTGATGTCCGGCGAAATAGACTTCGGGCTTATCGAAGGTGCAGTGACCTCTCCGAGCCTTACAAAAGTGCTTTTTGCACGCGACAGACTTGTCGTCATCTGCGGCATGGATTATGACATAGCCGGGTCGGTATCCGTCTCCGAGCTTGCACTGCACCCGTTTCTCATCCGCGAAAAAGGAAGTGCTTCGCGCGACCTGCTTGAGCATGTCCTGAACGAAAAGCATGTCGTCTGCCACACCGTTATCGAATCACAGTGCAATGAAGCGATCTTATCGGCGACGCGGGAGAATTTAGGCGTTGCGGCTCTGCCTCTCGGCGTTGTCGAAGCAGACCTTAACAGCGGCACCGTGCGTGAAATTCACGTTGACGATGTTTCGCTTGAGCGTCCGTTTTACCTTGTCAAACGCAAAAGCAAGCATTTCAGCAAGGCACAGGCGCAAGCATTTGAACTGAGCAATAAAATAATACACCGTTGATATCATCCGCCGTTTTCGATCTGTTCTGCGATTTGTGTCACTCCGGCAGAAATTTTCATAATATACTTACGGAAAGTATTTCCGAAATTTTTCAAGGAGGATAACATGAACAGATTTAACGATGTTTTTAATAATTCCGGCATCTCCGATATCGGAGTCGGATGCAAAAGCAGTTGTGGTAACGGTGACTCATGCAAGGCGACATGCCCGCCCATACCGCCTGTTCCGCCTGTTCCGCCATTCCCGCCGCGTCCGCCCGAGCCCGCCGGTGTAAGCATAACCGTCGGCAGAACGGTCACCGGCGCGCCAGGCTCACAGGCATTCGTAAACAACAGCGGTACTTCGCAGAATGCGGTATTTGATTTCATTATCCCCGCAGGTCCTACCGGGCCGCAGGGTATTCAGGGCGCACAGGGTGTCCCCGGGCTTACCGGCGCAACGGGTGCGCAGGGCGCTCAGGGTGCAGTCGGCGCAACGGGTCCGCAAGGTCCTCAGGGCATTCAGGGTGCAGTCGGTGCAACGGGTCCCACAGGTCCTCAGGGCGTTCAGGGTGAAGTAGGTGCAACGGGTCCCACAGGTCCTCAGGGCGTTCAGGGCGCAGTCGGCGCGACAGGTCCGCAAGGTCCTCAGGGCGTTCAGGGTGCAGTCGGCGCAACGGGTCCCACAGGTCCTCAGGGCGTTCAGGGTGCAGTCGGCGCAACGGGTCCCACAGGTCCTCAGGGCGCGGCAGGTTCGACCGGTCCTATCGGTCCCATCGGTCCGAGGGGTGAAGTCGGCGATACAGGTGCAACAGGTCCTACAGGTCCTACAGGTCCCACAGGTCCCGAAGCAGTAACGGCGTTCGGCGGTCTGTACGACCGAAGCGGTGCGGCGCTCAACCTAACTGCAGACGTTACCGAAGCCGTTCCGCTCAGCACATCCATGCCCGCAAGGAACGTTGTTCCCGGCACAAATGTCATCACAGTAGGTACTGACGGAACGTATGATATCAACTACGGAATTTCCGCCACGCCCACCGACGCGGCAGATATCACGCTTGAAGTGCTTGTCAACGGCACTCCGCTTGCCGGCGCTACCGTTACCGAAAGCGTGTCCGCAGGTGAAAATGCCCTCATCGAAGGCAGCATCATCACGAATCTCAACGCAGGTGATACTGTTTCGCTCGGTGTCAATTCAAACGCAAGCACGACGCTTACCTTAAGCGATAACACAAGTGCATTTCTTACCTCTATGCGTATAGGCTGAAAACAAGGCTGCCGAAAAGCAGCCTTACATAGATATCGAGGTGGGCATATTGAAGGTTTGCGTATACGCTATAGCCAAAAACGAAGAAAAATTCGCCGAACGCTGGGCAAAAAGTATGAGCGAGGCGGACGGAATATATGTTCTTGATACAGGCTCTGATGATCGCACGGTAAAGCTCCTTGAAGAAAACGGTGTCAGCGTTACTTCAAAAGAGGTGTTCCCGTGGCGGTTCGACAGTGCAAGAAACGAATCTCTTGCGCTCGTGCCGGATGACGCAGACATATGCGTCTGCACCGATCTTGACGAAGTTTTTCATCCGGGGTGGCGCAAGGCAATGGAAAAGGCATGGATAAACGGTGCTACTCGGCTGAGATACAGATATACATGGAATTTTCTCAGCGACGGAAGTGAAGGAACGGTATTCTATATAGAAAAATCGCATGCGCGGCACGGATATTTCTGGACGCATCCCGTTCACGAAACGCTTTCGTTTTCAGGCAAAGAAGTCATTTTGACCGCAGAGGGAGTTCAGCTTGACCATCATGCCGACGAAACGAAATCGCGCGGGCAATATCTGCCGTTGCTTGAGCTTGCCGTAAAAGAAGACCCCGAAAACGACAGAAACATGCACTATCTCGGCAGAGAATACATGTTCTGTCGCAGATACGATGATGCAATAGTCACCTTAAAAAAGCATCTTGCGCTCAAAACCGCGGTGTGGCGAGACGAACGCTGTGCTTCAATGCGTTTTCTGGCAAAATGCCTTACGGCAAAAGACGATCTGACCGAAGCATATAAATACCATCTGCTCGCCATTGCCGAAGCACCGCATTTGCGCGAGCCGTGGCTCGATGCCGCGAATTTTGAGTATCGGCGTGAAAATTGGTTCGGTACGGTGTATTTTACCGAATATGCACTCGATATCAAAGAACGCCCGAGAACCTACATCACCGAAGCAGGCGCGTGGGGTGCTTTCCCATACGACATTCTGTCTATTGCATATTACAGGCTCGGTGACCTTACAAAAGCCATCGAAAATGTAAGAAAGGCAATATCATTTTCCGGCGAGCAACGGTTAAAGGATAACCTTGAAATAATGCTCGAAGCCGACAAAACCGGCAGTCGGTAATGAAAGCCTCAGTTGCGAAAACGTCAAGCGGCTTGCTCCTTGACCGAAGTGATATCACAGTCATTATAAACGATCGTTCGGCAACAGCAAGCCCCCTGACCTGCGCGGTATTATTACCGATGCATAAATTCCGACGCGAAGCACGATAAAACTTTTCCGTTTTTTCAAAAAAGCGTTTTGTACAAACAAAAAAGCGTTTTGTACATTGAAATCGCCGCTTGACAGTGTTATTATATGAAAAACAAAATATCAAGAGGTGATAGTTTTGAAAAACTATGATGTTGCCGCATATGTATGGCCTGCCTACACCGGCGATGAGCCGCGTACAAAAATGTTCTGGTCCGAGGGCTACGGCGAATGGCAAACGGTAAAAAGTGCAGAAGCAAAATTCCCCGGTCACACATGGCCGCGCAAGCCGCTTTGGGGCTATGTGAACGAAGCCGATCCGCATGTCATGGAAATGGAGATCGAAGCTGCCGTTGAGCATGGCGTAAACGTTTTTATTTACGATTGGTATTGGTACGATAAGCGTCCTTTTTTGGAAACCTGCCTCAACAACGGTTTTTTGAAGGCACGCAACCGGAACAAAATGAAATTCTATCTTATGTGGGCGAACCACAACGGAAGCACTTTTTGGGACAAGCGTATCGCCGATGACGGAGAAATACAGATATGGGACGGCGCTGTTGACCGTACCGAATTCAACAAAATAGTTGACCGCGTGATAAACAACTATTTCGTGCAGGAAAACTATTACAAGATCGACGGCTGCCCGGTATTTTCGATATATTATCTCCACAATCTGATAAGAGGTCTCGGCGGCATCGACGAAACAGCCGAAGCTATCGGATATTTCCGTCAAAAGACAAAGGAAGCAGGCTTCCCCGATCTGCATTTGCAGCTTATCCTGCTGCGCGGGATGTCGCGTTACAGAGCGAATGTGCCGCTGTATGACTATCATTTCGAAATGAAGGATGCACTGGAGAAAATGCACTTCGACAGCGCGACACACTATCAGCTTTTGTCCGTTACCGACATGAACCGCGACTACGCCGAGATATTCGACGATGTCAAAAAGGAATGGGAAGCGGAACGCGGAAATACCGATTTCAAGTATTTCCCCCACGTTTCCTGCGGCTGGGACAACAATCCGCGCACGCACAAGCTGATGCCGATGATCTGCACAGGCAACACTCCCGAGCAGATAGAAAAAATGTTCTCGATGGCAAAGGAATATATCGACAAATACGATATAGATCCGCCTCTTGTTACGGTAAATTCGTGGAACGAGTGGACTGAGACAAGCTATCTTCAGCCCGATGACATAAACGGCTACGGATATCTTGAAGCAATAAAGAAAGTATTCAAAAATGAAAAGGAGTGACTAAACATGAAAGAAAAGATTTGGGCGTATTACATTCCGATAACGGCGCACGACCACAATGACGGCAACGGCAAAAGGCGTTGGTGGTATCTTAATGAAGATTATAAGGAGACCAACGATATAGATTATTCCGTCTGGGACGAGCTTGTTGCGTCGGCGGCCGAAAAACGCTTCAACACGTTGCTCGTTTCCATCGGTGACGGTATCAAGTACGAATCGCATCCCGAAATATCGTCGCCCGATGCCGTAAGCAAGGAATTTTTGAAGAAAAAGCTTGACGAAGCGCGTGCGCTCGGGCTTACACCTGTTCCGAAGCTGAATTTTTCCACCGAGCATCACGCATGGCTCAAGGATTACCGCCGCATGGTAAGCTCAAAGCCGTACCGTCAGATGACTGTCGATCTTATTGATGAGGTCTGCGAGCTGTTCGACAACCCGAAATATTTCCATTTGGGCATGGATGAAGAAACATCCCTTGACTGCGAGCAGTGGCGCGAAGCCGCAATAATGCGCGGCGAAAACCTTATGTTTGAGGATTTCGGTATAATGTTCGATGCATGCCGCAAGAACGGTGCGCGTCCGTGGGTATGGTCCGATTACCGCTGGATAAACCCCGAAATTTTTGAGCGCAGGATGCCGCGCGATGTAGTGCAGTCGAATTGGTTCTATTCGCATTTTGCCGAATATCCGCAAGGTCACTTCTACAACGATGCGATAAGCTCTTATGAGGTGCTTGAAAAGCTCGGCTTCGACCAGATACCCACCGCGTCCACATACGATTGCAACGAAAACCCGTATGAGACGTTCGCGCACATCAAGAAGACCGTATCGGACGAGCATCTGCTCGGCTTTAACGATGCGCCCTGGTATTATCTTTTTAAGGAAAACATATTCCTGCACCGCAACAACCTCGATGCATGGGACAGAGGACGCAAAAAGGCGGAAAAAGAAGGTCTGCTTTGACGGCCACAAGATGCAAAAAATAGCATAATCATCAAATAACTATACTGTTGAAAGACCGTGGCTGAAGAACATAACTGTTGTTTTCAAGCGTTACGGTCTTTTTTATATCAAACGGGTTGAGAAGCACTGCCACACGGGTGTTATCCGGGTTTTTGAACACAAGCGCATTCGAGCTCATTTTTCCGCGTGTTTCAAGCATTACCGCGCCTCTTTTTACAAAATGCGACAAATGCTTTACAAGATAAAAATCGGGATTGTATCTGTACCCGTTCGCGTCTACGGTCAACAGCGAATTTTGCCGCCAGCCCCATGTGCTTGTTTCATCCTTTTTAAGTGCCATGTTCCAATACACGTTCGCCCGCGCGCCGAAGCGGAAATAATGACGGAAGCATTCAAAGCCGTACATGGCGTAATCCCATGTATTGCGCGAATCGCCGCACTGCCATTCGCTGTTAATAGTATCAAGCTCGGGGTAGTTATCGAAGCATTCGGCTATTGCGCCTTTGCCTGCCCACTGATACGCCACGCCCTTGATATTCTTTCGCAAAAACTCATCCTGCATAAAGCGGTTCAGGTACTTGTTGTTCGTCTGTGCGGGAGCATCAAGATCGGGAGCGTTGACCGTGCCGAGCCAAACATCCGCCTTGCCGTCAACTGCGCGGATAAGATACGGCAAAAAGCGTTCCATTTCGTCGGGCGAATACTTGCACGACGGGAATTTCTGGTCGGAAAAGAATTCGTTCTGCGGCATTATCTGTGATACTTTTATACCCTCGGCTTCGTATGCGTCAATGAATTTCCTGAAATACGACGCATACGCGCTGAGGTTTTCTTCCGTCATGACAAGTCTGCCGAAATTGCACGCCTTGGGATATTTCATCCACGTCGGCGGACTCCACGGCGATGCAAAAAACATCGCATCGGGAACGCGGGCAAGTATTTCCTTGACAAACGGGATGATGTATTTTTTGTCACGCTCTGTCGAAAAATCCTTAAGCAGAAAATCTCCTGCCGTCTCATCAAGGCTGTACCAACTTTCGGCAAAGTCGTTCGCGCCTATCGGCAGGCGGAAATATGCCAAGCCGCAGTTTTGGGGCAGAAAAAGCTCATCAAGCACTTCTTTTCTGCTTTTTTCGTCAAGCTCAAGAATATCTTTTGCGCAAAGCTCACTGATACAGCATCCGAAGCCGAACAGCGGCTTTAAGTGCTTATCGGTTATTTCAAGCTTATCTCCCTCAAAAAGCGAAAGCGCATCACATTTTTGCCATTTCGCTTCTTCCGTAGAAGCAATCCATTCCATTATTTTTCCCCCTGTTTATCCGAAAAGTATCTGATTTATTATCGCTTCAAGCTGTTCCTGATGCTTGAAGCCGAATGATTTATAAAACTTCATATTTCTCCCAATGTGCGGATATGATGACCGCCTGTATTCCGTAAGCCGAAAATATCACAAAAGCTCAGCCATTCCGCAGTTAGCTTTCATCAACGATTTTTTCATAGTCGATCTTTATGTTCGTCATCGGTAAAAGCCTTGCAAGAGTCAAGCGGTGACGCATGTACGGATGAAATTCCAAGCCTGCCAAGCCAAGCCTTTCATCAACGCTTATCTCACTGACGGTCACAGGCGCGCCGGCACGCTTCATAAGCGATAACAGTGCCTGCGGCTCGGGGATCTCCTCACGCACTATCGCGCATATTTTCGTCCAATTTGCTTCAAGACTTTCGGGTGTGACCTCGCTTGTTACGGTAGGATCGTTCATTTTCATGATGTCACTGCGCATTTTTTCGCCATAGACACGGTAAACCTCGTCCCAATCGGTCATATCCTCGGTAAATTTTATATTTTTACGCCCGATGATATCATAATAAATGCGTGAAATGTAAAGTGTCGCCACTCCGACTTCCCTGCCGTGAAAATCACTTTCCTGCCCGTTCTCAAGGTTTTTTATCCCCCAGAAATGCGCAATGATATGTTCCGCGCCCGATGCGGGACGCACGCTGTCGGCAAGCTTCATATATAAGCCCGCCCATACAAGCGCTTCCATGATCGCGCCTGCCGTTTCGGGATCGTCACTTGTGACATTGTCAGCCAGCTTTTCCATTCTTCTGAGGTTTTCTCTTACGAGCTGTGCTATATGCGGACAGAATTTTTCACCCGTGAGCAGATTTGATATCCGCCAATCCGCAAGTGCCGCATATTTTGCAAGCACGTCGCCGAACCCGGCTACCTTGAGTATATTCGGAGCTTTTGCAAGGATATCGGTATCGCCTATAATGATGCTCGGCTGTCTTGCAGGACGAGTCATCTTGAAATTATTGTCGGTTATGGGCGAAGTACCCGACGCAAAACCGTCCATCGACGGCGCGGTCGCAAAGATCGCAAATTCCTTATCGGCAAGCAACGCGGCGCGGCGGCAGATATCGTTGCACGAGCCGCTTCCTATCGAAAGTATACCGTCATGATTTTTCGCAAGTGCCGCAACCTCAAGCACCAGTTTCTCTTCCGCCACACGCAGATCGTCATACAGCTTAAGCTTGGCTTTTATTCCGTCTGCCTCAAGATTTTCAAGTATTCCCTCACTTGCCTGTAATTCATTTTTATCGGCTACGGCAAGAATATTTTTCGGAAAATCATTTTCATGCAAGATTTGCGCACACCGATGTACAAGTCCGCGTTCTATCGCAACGCACTTAATATTGACAAGATGTGCCTGACCGCAATCGCAGTCTTTAAGTGATTCAACTACACGTTTAATATCCATGGCAAAGACCTTCGCGATAATAATATTTACCGTAATATTCTATCACTGTTTAATACGGTTGACAATATATTTTTCGGTGCGTCGGGAACGATGCACTACGGTAAGCAACGCCTGTGTGCATTTTACTCAAAGCTTTGAAATTCAGTAAAGTACTTATTCCGAAAATATATGCATGCGCAGGGGCTGTTAAAAAAGTCCCGAAAACAGCGCAGAGACGAAAGCTGAAAAAAGCGATCGTCTCTGTTTCGTTATTTATGGATTGCCACGCATCCTGCGGATGCTCGCAATGACACGATGTATAAAGATATAAAACAAACCGTAATTTCTTGCAATCTTTTTCATGCAAACGGAACGCCGGGGACGGCGTTCCCTACGGATAAGCCACGCTGTATGTGACATCCCGTAGGGTGCGGCATCCTTGACGCACCGCTTGCGATGTTTATTGCAGGAATACACATTTTATCATGTCGCGTATTCCATTGTGTCATTGCGAGGAGCAACGCGACGTGGCAATCCATATGTGTGCAAAAGTTACTTTAACGCCAAGCATGGATCACCACGCATCCTGCGGATGCTCGCAATGACACGATGTATAAAGATATAAAATATACCGTATTTTCCTGCGATCTTTTTCATGCAAGCGGAACGCCGGGGACGGCGTTCCCTACGGGTAAGGCAAACTGTATGTCATATGCCGTAGGGTGCGGCATCCTTGACGCACCGCTTGCGATGTTTATTGCAGGAATACACATTTTATCATGTCGCGTATTCCATTGTGTCATTGCGAGGAGCAACGCGACGTGGCAATCCAGACATAAACAAAAGTTACTTTATGCCGAACATGGATTGCCACGCATCCTGCGGATGCTCGCAATGACACGATATATAAAAATATAAAACACACTGTACTTTCCTGCCACCCGCTTCGCACTTGCGGAACGGTCAAGACAGTTCATTATGGTGTCGCACAGTATAAAAAGG
>JAZRZN010000025.1:0-2589 GCA_045601365.1 Clostridia bacterium
CTATTGCACCAACCCCGACTTTATTGCCCTGTTTACAAACGGCTGATATACGTTTATCGTAACAACAGTATTTGCAATTTACACAAATTTTTTCAAAAAGTAGTAGCCACTTTAACGTTTGCATCGTATAAAGAGATGCAGGGACAAAAAACAATAATAAACCACAAAGGAGAAAACACCATGAAATTCACAGAAGAACAGTTGAAGAAAATCAACACCGCAAAGAATGCGGAGGAGCTGATGGCACTTGCCAAAGCCGAGGGCATCGAAGCCAGTGAGGAAGAAATCAAGGCGCAGTTTGATGCGATGCACAAAGAAGGCGAACTTGCCGACGACGAACTCGACAACGTATCCGGTGCCGGATGCGACGGCGACGAAGACCCGGATGAGCATTGGTTTAATCGCGGCGACAGAGTAAGAGTGACCGCAGGTGACTGGAAGGGCAGAACCGGCACTTCAAGTGGGATGGATTATACGTCCTGTGGCGGCGAAGCTAACATGGCTTGGGTCAAATTTGATGACAACGGCAAAATAGAGTCTGTGAATTCCAACTATCTGGAGCACATTTAATTTCGTGCTTTCGGCATCGTTTATCGAGAACCTATGAAATATATCTTAAATGAAAACATTGCACTCCGCTCGTGGCGGCTCGTGCCTTACGCCTATTACGTAAAAAACGACTGTCTGGCAAAGGGACTCAAAAAAAAGATGTTCGATTTGCTTCTGCGGTGCGACGGTGAAACCGACATTGAAGACAGCGAAACGCTCCGGGAAGCACTCGGGAAGGGCTTTATTCGTGAAGCGAAAAACGGCGGCCGTCTGACCGAATGGCAGAAATACCGAAACTGCGACAACCGTTATATGCCGAAGATGAATCTGCAGATCACGGCAAAGTGCAACTACAACTGCATCCATTGTTTCAACGCCGTGGACAATGCGCCGCTTTTGTCGGAAATGAGCTTTGAACAAATCGTTGCACTCCTTGATGAAGCACAGGCGTGCGGTATTTCGGCATTCACGGTCACGGGCGGAGAGCCGATGGTGCATAAGCGGTTTATGGATATTGTCCGAGAAATATACAAGCGGGATATGTTCATCGACGAGCTGAACACCAACGGATTTTTTATCAAGCAGGAAACACTTGATGAATTCAAAAAGATCGGTTGCTTCCCGCTTATGAAAATCTCCTTTGACGGCATTGGGTATCACGACTGGATGCGTGGCAGAGCGGGCGCCGAAGAGGATGCCCTGCGTGCGATCCAATTGTGCATTGACAACGGTTTCCGCGTGATGATCCAGTATAATATCAACAAGAAAAACGAGCCGACGGTGCCGGAAAGTCTTGATATGCTTGACAAAATGGGCGTCGATCGGATCCGCCTGATCTGCACCACGCCGGCTCCCCGTTGGGAACAGAATGCGGCAGGACAAAGCTATACCACGGAAGAATACTTTAACGCTTCAATGAAAATCTTCGAGCATTACATAAAAGCCCCGCATAATGCCACGCTGACCGTTTGGCAGGTGGGCGATGTCTATCCGAAGAGGCACGCCTTTTCCCTTGCCCCTGTGAAAGCAAATACGCAAAACTACCGTGATACTCTGCCGCTGTGCAAGGGCGTTCGGGGGATGATCGCAGTCGGCGCAAATGGGCAGGCTTACCCTTGTTTGCAGATGTCCGGCTGGATGGACGAGCACGGCTGGGACCTCGGTAACGTGTTCCGTGACGGGCTGAAAAAAACATTGCAGGAAGGTAATTTTCTCGACTGCGTTTGCCAAACCGTGAAAGACCGTACCGACAAAAACGGGAAATGCGGTGCGTGCAAATATTTCAAGTATTGCCTCGGTGGATGTCCAGCACTCGGGTTGTTATACTCTCCCCGCGGGGAAATTCTCGATGCCGACCCCACCAAATGCTTTTTCTTTGAAAATGGTTATTATGAAAAATTTACGTCGCTTTTCGGAGACTATCGCAATTTGTCGGTGATGAATGAAAATTTCCAAAAAGAACTGTAGCCATTTTTCAATCCGCATCGTATAAAGAGATACAGGGACAAAAAAACAAATTAAATCAAAAGGAGATTTTTACAATGGAAGACAAGAAAATGTTAAACGAAGAAGAGCTTGAAAAGGTAATCGGCGGCTTTGAGTATGAGGGCAAGGAGTACAGTGCGGTCGAGCTGCTTGACAGATGCATCGACGCGATGAACACCGGCGATATTATGGCATTTTCAACATTTATCGGCATTATGGCTTCGGATGCCAGCCGGTTTCACGCGGATATCGAGAAGGCAGGTCGGACGATCCCGGATGCGCTCCTCAAGGAAATGTGGTTCTGAAGCGGCAAGAAACAATCAAATAATTTATAAAACTTGTAAGTTGCATAAACTGCGCCTATTGTAAAGATAGTTATTGCACCAACCCCGACTTTATTGCCCTGTTTACAAACGGCTGATATGCTTTTTTCGTAGCAACAGTATTTGCAATTTACGCAAATTTTCTCAAAAAGTAGTAGCCACTTTCCCATCTGCATCGTATAAAGAGATGCAAGAAAAAAAGAAGAAAGGAGTACACCCACCATGAAAACGA